>JAJYNP010000103.1 GCA_021786265.1 Chloroflexota bacterium | reverse complement strand
CGGCTCGGACGCAAGCCGTCGGCCCGTGCCTACGACGCGATGACCGCCGCGATTGCGATCGCCAACGGCCTACCCCTGTACACCTGCAACCCGGACGACTTCATCGGTATCGAAGGCCTGGATGTCATCGCCGTCGCGCACCCGGACGAGCGGCCGTCGACGGGGTAGCCACGTTGGTCATGGTCGGGGCGAGAGGGCTTGCGCCTCCCACACCGACCTCAGGGTCGAGGCCATCCGCTTGGCACCGGTGGACTCAGCGGTGTCCGTCAATCTCTCGGGGGCTTTGACGGGTTAGCTGTCGGACGGTAGACTATCTCGTCAAAGGCAGCGGGAGACTGACGGGTTTGGGCACATACGTAGCCCGACGATGGGAGGGCGATCCCGGCGCCTACGGCCCGCGGCGCGCACGCGCCTCGTTCACCTATCGGGCGTTCGTGCCCGATCCGATCGCCGAAATCGACCCTGCGGTCCCATTCGAGACACACGAGCTCATCGCCGGCGCAGAAGCGGCGGTCACCGCACTCAACACCGATCCGCGTGTCTCCGGGCTCGAGGCGATCGGTCCCCTCCTTCTCCGTTCCGAGGCGATCGCCTCGTCGCGGATCGAGGGCTACGAGCTCAGCCAGCGGAACCTGGCGCGGGCCCTTATCGACCCGCGCGCGGCGAAGGGGATCGCCCGCACCGTGGCAGCCAACGTCGTCGCCATGGAAGAGGCCATCGCCCTCGGTGAGGTCGAGCGCCCGCTCACCACCGACGACGTGTGTGCCGTCCATCGGACGCTCATGGCGGGCGAGCCGAAGGCGCACCCGGGCGAGCTCCGTGTGGAGCAGAACTGGATCGGCGGACGGCTCGACAGCCCGATCGACGCGCGATACATCCCACCGCCCGAGACCGAGGTGCCGCGGCTCATCGAGGATCTCGTCGCGTTCCTCAACCGCGACGATCTGCCGGCGGCCGCCCAGGCCGCGATCGTCCACGCCCAGTTCGAGACGATCCACCCCTTCATCGACGGCAACGGTCGGGTCGGCCGCTGCCTGATCCACGTCGTGCTCCGTCGGCGGTCTGTCGCCCCGGCGTTCGTGCCGCCGGTCTCCATCGTCCTCGCGGCGCGACCGAACACGTACGTTGACGGCCTCGTCGGGTTCCGCGAGGGCAGAGTCGCCGCATGGTGTGCCTCGTTCGCCGCGGCGCTCGAACGGTCGGCGCGGCTGTCGGTGGAACTGGCTGCCGAGGTCGCCGCTCTCGAGACGACGTGGTACGAACGGGCCGGCCGACCGCGCCGAGACTCGGCCGCCGCCCGCATCATCCCGATCCTGCCGGCGCAACCCATCACCTCGGCCGCCATCGTCAGGGGAGCCATCGGCGTCCGCCATCAGCGAGCGCTCGAAGGCCTCAAGGCGCTCGAGGGAGCCGGCGTCGTGCGCCGGATCTCCGAGACTGCCTGGGATCAGCAGTATGCCGCCGACGAGCTCTTCGACCTGCTCGAGCGATACGAGGAGTCGATCGCGTCGGGCCGGTAGGGGCTCACCGAGGCGCCCCGTGTCCGAGCATCAAGATCGGCAGTTCAGGTGGAATCACGGCTCGGATCGGCGCCGGAGAACCGAGCGCGGAGAACGGCATCGATCGGACCCCGCTCGGGCTCGGGCACGCGCCGCACGGCACTGGCCTCCTCGATCTCGAATGGGCGCTGCTCGGCCAGCAGGTCTTCGACGAGCTCGGCGGCCGTGAACAGGACATCCGGATCCTGCGGCCCGCCGACACCATTCGTCAGGTTCGTCCTGTCGTGACCCACGATCAGCAGCGTGCCGCCCGGGGCGACCGCGGAAGCTGCAGCTCGGTACACGGTGCGCCGCTGATCAGGCGGGAGGTGCAGGTAGACGATGGTGACGAGATCGAAACGTGCCGCTGGCGGGGTCCAGGACAGGAGATCGACCTCGATCCAGTCCACCGTGGCTCCGGCCAGCTCGGCGGCGGAGCGCGCCTTGGCGAGCGCGACAGACTGACCAGTCGACGCCCACGACCCGCCAGCCCTGGCTCGCGAGCCAGACCGCGTTCGTCCCGTCGCCACAGGCGAGGTCGAGGGCCGCTCCGGTTGGCAGGGTCGACGCCCGAGTCACGAGCACGGGGTTGGGACCGGGCGATTCGATCGCCCGCTCGTGGTGCCGTTCGTCCCAGCAACGACGGCGTTCTTCGCTGGAGTCCGACGCGGGATGGAGCGGAAACCCTGGCACCCGCTCGTCCGCGAGGTACGCGCGGGTCCGCGTGCCGATCTGCTCCTGCACGAAGGCGGGCGTGGAGCGCCACCTAGCGTCGTGTCCGACGTGTCCACCCCTCTACGCCAGCGTAGTCGGCGTGCGAGCGACGCTCGGCGGTCTGCGCGACCCGGACACGGTCGCCGGCCTGCCCGAGTCGCAGCAGCACGAGCGCCCCGACGCCGACCGGTCCGAGCCCGATCCACAGCGACGGCGCGAGTGGCGCCGCCGGCAGCGCGTGGAAGACGAGACGGTCGTAGAGGAGCGAGGCGACGAGCAGGAAGAGCAGCAGACCCATCCCGAAGAAGGCGTAGCCGGCCGCGAGGAGGGTCATCGCATCGCCGTGGCCCGCGTGCGGAATGAGCGGCACGAGCGCGAGGGGCACGACGATGTTGACGACCGGCGGGATGAACCAGGCGCCGTTGGCAGTTTGCGGGCCGATCTCGGGCGCCACGGCGCACGCGCGGTGAGCCCGATCGGTGGGTAGTAGATCGCGCCACGGACTGTCTCGACCGTCAGGCCAGCCGCTTCGAGCATCGCGCGCAACTCACCGGCGGTGCGGAAGTGGGCCGCTCGCCAGGTCGCCGACCCCAGCAATCCCCGCAGCCAGCGGACAGCCGCCCAGCTGCTCCATCGACCGAGCTCGCCCAGCACGAGTCGGCCGCCCGGGCGCAGAACGCGGACGAGCTCCCGGATCGCCGAGGCCGGTTCGGGGACGAAGCAGAGCACGGTGATCGCGATCACGACGTCGAACGAGGCGTCCGGGAACGGCAACCGTTCGAGCTCCCCCGCGACGAACGTCGCCTCGATTCCGGCATCGGCGGCCGCCCTCCAGGCAGCCTCGACCATCGCCGGATCGGCGTCGACGCCGACCACGCTGGCGCGGCGGCGGGCAAGGGTTCGAGCGAATGTGCCGTCGCCGCAGCCGGCGTCGAGTATTCGACAGCCGTCGACCTCGCCGACGAGCTCGGTGACGAGCCGCTCCTCGAGCGTGTCGGTGAGCGCGCCGAGCGTCGTCGCCCGCCACGCGGCATAGCTAGCTGGCCCGATCTGGACCGGCGGCGGGGTCTCAGCCACGGTGATCGGAAGGGCGCCTATGCGACGACGGTGATCGTCCCGCGCATGCCCGCCTCGTAGTGGCCCGGCTCGTGGCAGGCGAACGCGAAAGGCCCCGATCCCGTGAACGTGTACGTGAGCGAGCGGGTCTCCATCATGCCGATGTCGGCGATCTCGGGTGCCGCATCCGCGTCGGCGGCGACCTCCGCAGCCGGACCGACCTTGAACTCATGGACGGCCGGGCCCACGGTCGTGACCTCGAACGTGATCGTCTCGCCTGCCAAGATCCGGACGTCGGACGGGCTGAACGTGTACCCCGGGCCCGCGAGGACGCGGACCACCCGCGGCACGCCGGGCGTGCCGGCGACGAAGCCTGGAGCGCCCGGGGCGAGCTCGTTACTGGTCAGGACGCCGCCCATCATGCCCGGACCGATCGGGCTGTCCGTCCAATCGGCACGACCACCGGCTGTGGCTATGCCACCGGCGATCCACGCGATGAGCGCGGCGACGAGGAGCAGCAACCCGATGAGCCCGAGACGATCCCGGGCCGCGCGCGGCTGACCCGACCCGAGGAGCTGGCGCTGCGCGTCGAACTCCGCCGCGTCGATCTCCCCGCGGGCAAAGCTCGCACGAAGGCTCGTGGCCGGCTCGTCGTCGGCGCCGCTTCCGAAGCGGCCCACGGCCCAGGCCACGATGAGGACGGCGCCGGCGATGAAGAGCAGTGTCACGACCGGCCACGGCCAGCCCGCCCAGCCGCCCGGGCCGGACCACCAGCTCATCATGTCGCCGCGCCCGCGGCGGCCTGGGACGCGTTGGCTGCCCGCCAGCGCTCGCCGAGCGTCTCGATCTCCTCGCCGGGTCCGGTGACGACGACCTCGCCGGCCTCATCGGGTCGTCCGTCGCCGCGCCGGATCAGGTAGCGATGATGGATCTCGGCGGGACCGGCGCTGAACATCGCCGAGGCGGTGCAATAGCGGGTCGCCGACAGCTCGATCGAGCGGCGCACCGCACCGACATCGAGATCGGGGCTCACGAACTCGTGGACGATCTCGATCCGTCGGTAGACATGCGGATGCGGATCGTCGCGTTGCTCGCCCTGAACCTCGACCTCGTAGCTCGCGAACGACTGGCGCTTTTTGGCCAGGATCGAGGCGACGTCCATCGCCGTGCAGCCGGCCTGCGCGACCATGAGCAGCTCGGCCGGCCGGGGACCGGCATCGCCTGCGGCATCGTCGACCAGGACCTCGTGCCCGCTCCCGGTCGCGATCGTGAAGCGCATCCCGCCTTCGAAACGGGCCCGTGCGGTCTTGATCATGCTTGAGCACCTCGTGCGCGTACTGACAGGGCAACCATCAACTCCACGACCCTCGCTCCGACCCGACGGCGACCGGCAGTCCGGCGGTCCGCCACTCGCCCACGCCGTCCTCGAGGCGCCGGGCGCGATAGCCCTGCGCTCGCAGGAGCGCGATGCCTTCGGGTGCCATGACGCAGTAAGGACCGCGGCAGTAGGCGGCGATCTCGACGTCCCGCGGCAGGAGCGCGAGCTGCGCTTCGAGCTCGTCGAGCGGCACCGAGACCGCACCCGGGATGTGGCCGGCCGCGTATTCGTCGCGGGGACGCAGGTCGAGGACGACGAGCTCGCCTGCCCGGGCCCGCCGCACGAGCTCGTCGCGGCCGACAGCGGCGGGTCCTCATCGCCGGTGCTGGCCTGATCGCGGCGGCCTGCTTGGCCTATGCGGCCACGCCGATCTTCGCTCTGCTCGAGGTCTCCGCCACGATCGGCGTCATCCGCCCGAGCCGGAACGAGGTCGGTCCGTTCTTCGCCGTCGAGCAGGCCGCGAACGTCCGAAGCGCGATGCCAGGCGAAGTCGCCGCCCGGGCGTGGATCGCGGCGGCGTGGAGCAACGCCTTCGACGGCATGCAGGCCCAGTACGGGCACGAGCCGCCGAGCAGCTCGCGGTCGACGATCGCCACCCGCGCGCCGCGGTCGCGAGCGGCATACGCGGCGGCCTGACCGGCCTCGCCGGCGCCGATGATCACAAGATCGTACGTGTCGCTCATCGGGCTCACTCCGCGCAGCACGACAGCTTCGACACGTCGCGGCTGAACGCCTGGGAGCCGATCTTGAGCGCCTCGGCCATCGTTGGATAGACGTGGACGAGGTCGACGAAGTCGGCGAGCGTGGCCTTGAACTTCAGGGCCATCGCCGCCTCGTGGATGATCTCGGGTGCCGATTCGCCGATGACGTGGACGCCGAGCACCCGCTCGTCGATCGTCGAGGCGATGAACTTGACGAGACCCTCGGGGCGATAGATCGCCCCGGCCCGTGGGACGTACTCCAGCGGCGTCGTGGCGCTCACCGCGGGCGTGTGGCGGGCCCGGACTTCGGCCTCGGTCGCCCCCACGGTCGCGATCGGCGGGTCGGTGAAGATGGCGCGCGGAATGACCGAGCCATCGAACGTGCGCCTGCCGTCGGCGAAGGCGTTGTCGGCAACGATCCGACCCTGGCGGGCCCCGACCGGTGTGGCCAGCCGCGAGCCGTGCTGCCGGCCGATGACATCGCCCGCAGCCCAGACGTGCGACTGGCTCGTGCGGAGCTGCGCGTCGACCGTGACGAAGCCGGCGGGGTCGACGCCCACCCCGGCCCGCTCGAGATCGAGCGTGGCGGTGTTCGGCGTCCGCCCGGTGGCCACGAGCAGGCGCTCCGCGCAGACGACGCGACTGCCCTCGGCCAGCTCGACAGCCACCTCGACCCCGCGGCGGTCGCCGCTCACGCGGTCGATCCGCGCGCCGGTGAGGACCTCGATCCCCTCGTCGGCGAAGATCCCCGCCAGGGTCCGAGCTCGGGCTCGTAGCCGCGGAGCAGCTCGGAGCGCGCCACGATCGTGACCCGGCTGCCGAGACGGCTGAACAACTGCGCGAGCTCGACCGCCACGTAGCCGCCGCCCAGCACCACGAGCGATTCGGGCAGCTCGGCGAGGCGCTGCCCCTCGTCGGCGTCGAGCAGGTCGCTTGTCAGGTACGGGACGTCCGCCAACCCCAGGATCGACGGGACTGTCGGCCGGCTGCCGGTAGCGATGAGGACACGGTCGGCAGTGAGCTCACGGTCGCCCACCCGGAGCGTGTGCGGATCTAGGAAGGCGGCGTCGTCGTCGATCACCTTGAGCTCGGGGATCCCGTCGGCCACGCTTGCGTACTTCTTGGCCCGGTAGGCGTGGACGACCTCGTCCTTCTGGGCGACCAGCGCGGCGAAGTCGACGGCGACCTCCGCAGGTGCGAGGCCCGCGTATCGCGGATGGGCCGCCTCGTGGACGATGCGGGCCGCTTCGATGAGGTTCTTGGACGGCAGGCAGCCCCGGTTGGCGCACGTCCCGCCCAAGGTGCGGCGTTCGACCATCGCCACCCGGGCGCCGAGATCCGTGGCCCGGATCGCGGCGGCGAAGGCCGTCGAGCCCGAACCGAGGATGAGCAGATCGAGCGCCTCAGCCATCTGCGGTCGTTCGGCGGCGGGGCTCGAAGGCGTTGTACTGGCCGGTCGCGCGGACGGCGGACGCCAGCGCCGAGCCCTCGACGTCCGGTCGGGCGGTGACGACCGCGCTGCGGGTGGCGAGATCGACCCTGGCCCTCGCGACGCCGGCGACCGACTCGAGCGCGCGGGTGACGTGGCCTACGCAGTCGTCGCAGGTCATCCCGCCGACGCCGAGATCGATGTAGACGATGGGTTGCTGGTTGGTCACGTGAAGTGGATCCCTATTGGTCCGACTCGATGGCAGCTGGTCCGACTCGATGGCAGCCTAGACCTTCAAGTACGCTTCAATGTCAAGAGGGCTACCATTCCGCCATGCGCATCGGACAACTCGCACGTCGGAGCGGCCTCGCCCCCTCCGCGGGCGAGGCTATAGGCGTAAGCGGCGCTCGTCCCGACGGCCACGAGGGTGCTCATATCGGTCGTGCGGTGGCGGAGCGCGTTGACGGCGCCCCGATAGAAGAGCCAGCCACCGTAGAACTGGACCGGCGTGGCCAGGGCCAGCTGGAACCACGGGTTCGTGAAGAGGGACGGGAGCCCCAGCGCGAGCGTCATCCGGACGAGGCCGAGGAGGATCGGCAGCGTCAGCACCGTCGCGACGGCCAGCCGCCGCTCGATGTCGGCGAGATGCCGATCGGCAAAGCTCGGCTCCTCCGCCGTCGCCTCCTCGCCTCCGATCCGGTCGAGCCGCGCGACGTAGCCGGCAGCCTCCACGCGCCGGCGAGACTCGCGAGATCGACGAGGGCAGGATCAAAGCGGACCGTCGCAGCTCGGTCGCGAGGTTGACGTTCGCCGCCTCGACGCCGTCGACATTCTCCAGGAAGCGGGTGATCCGCCCGACCCACGACACGCAAGTCATCCCCTCGACTGGAAACGAAACGATCTCGAGCGGTCCAGGCGTTGTGGCCATCTCTACGGTCCCTTCGACGCCAGCAGGCCGCTGCGCCGCCAGGAGAACTCGCGGCGCTCCGCTCGGAGCCTCAGGAGTCCCTGCCGCACCAGGATGTAGGCGCCGAATGCGGCGACGAACACGGCGCCCTCGATGCCGGGCACGTGGGCAAGTACGAACGCCAGACTCACGAGCCCGAGGAGCAGGCCTGCGGCGGACTCCAGCAGCTGCGTCGGCACGCGCCGCGCGCCGACGCGCCGATCGGACGACCAGAGCCCCCAGCGAGAGGCGGTACAGCGTCCGCCGCAGCAACCCGTAAAGAAGCACCCGATCCGCCCGATCGCGACCCCAAAGAAGATGCCGGGGGTACTTGCATCGAGGAAGGTGCCGATGGGTAGATGGAGGGCCAGCAGCGCGAGCACCGCGACTGGCGGAGCGACGAAGACGAACCCGTCGACCGACCAGCCACCGATCCAATCGCGCCACGGACCAGGGTGCAGGGCCGCATACCACAGCTTCGCCGCCACCAGGCTCACGACCAGCACGATCAGCGAAGCGACGAAGGGCCGACCGACCGAGAGGCCCGCACGCGCGAGCAGGGCGGCCTGGGTCGCGAGAGCGACGATGATCCCGAGGGTTCCCATGGCGGGCCAGATCCCGGGCATGACCGCCGGTCTGCCGACCAGCGGGGCAAGCATCGCCCAGCGCGTCTTCACCGACGCTCCTGCGCTCGTAGACAGGGCCCATCGGCGCCACGACCAGGATGCCGGCGGCAGCGGTTCGGCGCTGATGTGGGACCGGCGAGCCGTATGTCGGTCGCGGCTGACGGAGCTCACGGGTCGGAACAACTCGCCCGTGAGGGTCCACTCGCCGGCTGCGAGCCCGTAGATCCATGAGGTGAGCGACACCGGGCCACTACCGGGCACCACCTGGTCGATCGTCTCCTCGTGGACGAAGGTTTCGTCGGCCCGGGGCGGGGAATGGCTCCCGACGCGCCGTCCCCGCAATCGCACGGTCGCCGCGTATGGCTCACCGTCTATTCCCGGATCGAACCAGTGACTGACGACCAGCGCCTCGGGCTCGACGGCGTCGAGCCGACTGCTCGGCGCCCCCGACGGTCGCGCGTTCGCACTCGTCTCATTCGGCCGCGATCCGGGCAGCGAGCCCGGGCTCGACCGAAGTCTGGCGCCCCTCACCGCTGTCCCGGATCGTCGTTGTGCCACGAGTCGCCTTCCTGTCCGTGTCGACCTCGGGCGGCGTGTCAGACCGAGTCGTGTCCGCGTATCCAGCAGGCAGCGAGCGCCCAGAGGTTAGCTACTACGCACAGTGTAGCAGTTACGCCTTCTGAGGGCCCTCACGTCCGACTCTGGGACGGAACTGGCTTGCGGGCTTCGAGGCGCTCGACGATCCCCAGACGCGACCGTTTGGCAGTAACGAGCTCGAAGCCCGCGGCCAAGACGTGCGCGCGCGGGTCGCGCAGCTGATGGTCGCCAAGGGAGCGCACGGTGATCGACTCGAGTCCCGCCTGGAGCACCCGGACGAGGCGGTGGGGGCTCCGGACGTGCTCGAGGAGCAGGAGCCGACCGCCGGGTCGGAGAACCCGCATCGCCTCGTGGATCGCCGCTCGGTCGTCGCGGATCGAGCACAACGCGAGGCTGAACACGACCGTGTCGAATGAAGCGTCGGCGAACTCCAGGGCCTCGGCATCGCCCACTCCGAGCTCGACCGTCCGCCCGAGCGCGAGGGCACGCCGCTTCGCCCGAGCCAGCATCCGCGGGCTGATATCCACGCCCGCCAGGCGGACCGCCGAGGCGAAGTAGTAGGCGTTGCGGCCGGTTCCGATGGCCACCTCGAGAACGTCGCCCGTCGCTCGCGCGCCGAGCCAGCGGCGACCATCACCGAGTAGACCCCGTTCCAGCAACAGGATCGTCGGATCGTAAGCCCGGGCGAACTGGTCCCAGGCGCGACGCGCTCTCTCGCGATCGAACGAGGGCGGCCCTCGATGGTGGCTCATCCGGGCAGCACTAGTGTCCTGTCTCGCTGATGTCTAACGGATTGTCGTGATGTTCGCTACGATGCTGGGCATGGCTCATCCTGCTGCTCCTCCGTTGCTGGTCCAGGAGGCTGATCGGGCGACGCTGCAGAACGTGGTCCGCGCCGCCACTGCGGAGCAACGCGCCGTGGCCCGCGCGCGGATCGTGCTCCGCTCGGCCGACGGCGTGCCCATCGAGCGCATTGCCGACGAGCTGGGCGTGGCGATCATGACCGTGAAGCTGTGGAATCGGCGGTACGCGGAGACGGGGCCTCGATGGCCTCGCCGATGCCCCGCGTCCTGGCCATCCGCCCACCTACACCCGCGCCGATCGCGACCGCCTGGTGGCACTGACGATGGGCCCGCCCCCCGAGGGGACGACCCACTGGAGCGTGCGGCGCATGGCGGCCCGCACGGGCATGAGCCCCTCCACCGTCCATCGTGTCTGACGCGAGCTCGGGCACCGGCCCCACCGGGTTGAGACGTTCAAGTTCTCCACCGATCCCGCGCTCGAAGCGAAGGTGCGCGACGTGGTGGGGCTGTATCTCGATCCACCCGACGGGGCGGTCGTGCTGTCGCTCGACGAGAAGACGCAGATCCAGGCCCTCGACCGGACAGCGCCGCTGCTGCCGATGCGCCCGGGGCAGGTCGAGCGCCACACCCACGACTACACCCGGCACGGCACGACCTGCCTGTTCGCCGCCCTCGAGGTCGGCAGCGGCCAAGTCACGACCGAGACCCGCGAGCGCCACACCGGGGCCGACTTCCTCGCCTTCCTGCGCCGGGTCGAGCGCGCATATCGCGGCCCCGAACTCCACGTCGTGCTCGACAACGTCAGCACCCACAAGACTCCGGCGGTTCAAGCCTGGCTGGCCCGGCACCCCCGCGTGACCTTCCACTTCACGCCGACCTCGGCGACCTGGATGAACCAGGTCGAGACCTGGTTCGGCATCCTCACCCGGCAGGCCATCCGGCGTGGCAGCTTCCGGAGCGTGAAGGAGCTGGTGGCCATGATCGATGCCTTCACTCGCCAGTGGAACGAGGGCTCGAGCCCGTTCGCCTGGCTCAAGAAGCCCGACGAGATCCTCGCCAAGGCCGTCCGCAAGCCACGAGCGATTAGCGAATCGGGACACTAGGAACCGGACAAGCCCCGCCAGGCGATCGCGGCGCTCAGCGGCGGGTCGCAGTACCCGTGCCGCCCGAACCTGCCCGTCGATCACGGGGTTACATGCTACATGTCGGTAGTAGACAGCGCAGCATGTACCGGCCGAGAGGTCCGGTGCGGAGCGGTCGACGAGGCGGCGCCAGGGTCGCTAGCGCAGGGCGAGGAGGACGCAGGCCAGGACCAACGCGACGCCGGCGAAGGCCGGTCCCCACGACGCGGGGCGATCCGACTCGAGGCCGGTCGACTCACCGATCAGGGCCCGGATCCGTAGATCCGCCGCCGTCGCGAAACCCGGCAACGCGCCGAGCTGCGCGCTGGATGAGAGTTTGAGGAGGGCACTCGCAAGCACCGGCCGGGTCGCGCCAGCGCCGAGGGCGAAGGCATCGGCCGCGATCTCGACGCGCGCGCGCTCCCGCTCGATCCACGCCCGTCCAGTCTCGAGGTGGCGCAACCATGGATCGAGCGCCGAGACCGCGACCAGCCGGAGGGGTGCGCGAGCAAGCTGGTGGTGGCGTTCGTGGAGCAGGACAGCATGCACCTCTTCATCGTCGAGGCGGCCCAACAGCTCGTCGCCCCAGAAGATCCGCGGCGCCCGCAGTCCGCCGACGAACGCGGCACAGAGGCCCGGCACGAGCGCCACGCTCTGGCCGGCGATCGACCCGGGCCGCGAGAGCCGGGCGATGCCCTTGACGAGGAGCGTGTGGCGGCGAGCCTCGCGAGTGAACGCGATCAAGACGGCGAACGCCGAGATCCCCGTTGACACCATCATCACATGACCGGCCACCTGTTCCCCAGCCATGGGTGCGAGCATGCAGCCGATGAGAGCGGCGAGCATCCCCGCCGCGAGCGCGAGGCGAGCCATCGGGTCAGCGTCCCGGTCGTTCACGGGCGAGATCCCTGAGACGGCTCGCCACGTCGCTCTCGCCCAGTGCGCTCGCGAAGCCGGCGACGGACGCTGCGCCGTAGCGCTCGATCAGCTGGTGGAGTTGCCGACGTCCCACCTGGGCCCGCAATTCCGCTTCGTCGAGCGAGGCGGTGTAGCGGTACGCGCGCGCCTCCTTGGTCCGCCTGACGTACCCCTTCTCGAAGAGGCGGACGAGGATCGTCATCGCGGTGGTGTACGCGACCTGGCGCTCGACCGACCGGTTCAGGGCATCGAGCACCTCGCCGACCGTCTGGGGCCCATGAGCCCACAGCTCGGCCATCACGCGCCGCTCGAGGGGCCCGAGGACGTCTGGCTCGCTCCGCGTCGGCTCACTCATGGGCGCATCGTACTACAGGGGTCGTGGCAGCCGGGATGGAGGGGGCCGCGAAATGGCGCCTGGCCTGTCTCCAGGCGATCCGCTGGGCGTCGTCCCGTCGCAGGGGTATACTACTCTGCTAGTAGTAGCTGCCAGTCAGCGACAGACCCATCCAGCGAGGTCTCCCGTGAAGTTCCTTCGGGCGTGCTACAACCCACGCGTCATCGTCGCGCTCGTGGCCGTCGCGGTCGGCGTCTTCCTCGTCGCGCCGGGGGCGATCGTGGTCGCGGCGCCCTTCCTGTTCCTGGCGATCTGTCCGCTGTCCATGCTCGTCATGATGCAGACGATGGGCGGCATGGAGAAGATGGACCGACCGCAGGCGAGCGAGCCGGCGGGAGCACCGGCTCTGGCTCCGAGCGCAGTCCCGGCAGAACGGGCAGCCGCGCTCCGGATGCAGCTCGCGGCAGCACGCGCCGAGCAGCAGAGGCTCGCCGACGAGCTCGCGCGCCTCGAGCACGAGGCGGACCCGGTCCCGGATGCGGCCAGCCCCCTTGCAGAGATGGGTCATCGTGCCGCGGAGGCTGGCTGAAGCGGAGGCCAGGTGATGGGGAACTGGCGCCTCGAACCCGAGGCCAACCCTCGCGCGCTGACCCGAGCGGCGCTCGACGAGCTTCGGCGCGGCCAACCATCTGGACTCTCCCGGCGCGCCCTGTTGCGGCGCTCGATCGGCGCGGCCTTCGGGCTCTGGCTGACCGAACTCATAGGCGAGACGCTCGGGTTTCTCTGGCCCAACCTCGCGGGCGGATTCGGGGGCGTTCTGACGCTGGGCACGATCGACGACGCGGCCAAGACCATCGACGCGCCGGGCACGTCGTTCAAGGACGGCGCCCCGGCTCACTTCCCGACGGCGCGCGCGTTCGTCATGCTCGTCGACCCCGACCGCTACGAGTTCGTTCCAGGCGCGAGCCCCGAAGGGTCCGGCGCAGCCACCAACGTGCGGACCCTCTATCAGCGCTGCACGCATCTCGGTTGCACGCCGAACTTCTGCCCCACGAACTTCTGGTTCGAGTGCCCCTGCCACGGCTCGCGCTACGATCGGCTCGGGATCAAGGTCTTGGGCCTGGGTCCCGCGCCGCGCAGCCTGGACCGCTTCGCCTCGACCGTTGACGCCAAGGGCGTCCTCACGCTCGACACCGGCAAGATCACCCTGGGGCCGCTGCCGATCGCCCTCGGTCAGCCGGGCGTGATCCCGCCCAAGTCGCCGCTCAGCTGCCTGTAGAGGCCGGATTGCCGGTCGAGGCCAGGCATCGGCCAGGGTCCCTGCGTGAGCATGCGCCGCGGGCCCCCCTACCCGCCGAGGAGCCAGCTGGCCGTCGAAGAAGTCGAGCGGCAGATTGCCAGTCGTCCGGGCGATGGGAGGTTCCCGGTGAGTGGTGGCAGGTCGACGGTCGCGACGAGCAGAGCGCCGGCGACCACGAGGGCCCCGAGCACCGCTCCAACGAGATAGTGGCGAGCCGTGATCACCCCGGATCGTTGGATCCGCGCGTGGGGCGCGTCGCCCGGTAATAGCGCCGCCAGATGAGGCGGTACAACGCCTTCTTCATGCCACTGCGCATGATCGGCGCCATCGGCCTTGGCCAGTCCGCGCTCATGCCGAGCACCTCGCTGCTGAGCGCTGGTGGCGTCGGCCGGGTGATCCACAAGGTCCTCTCCATGATGTTCGGCGCGATCGTCGCCGCCCCGTCATCGCGTTCGTGCCGCGAGGCCGCGCGGGCGATGCTCGTCGGTGTGCTGGCCGCTCGGGAGCTCGACGTGCCGATCCGCAGCGCGGGGCGCGCGAGCACCACGTGGACCCTCGCCCCACGGTTGGCGAGGTGTCTCGCGGCCGCGAGGGCACCGCCGCCGTTGTTGCCGGGACCGACCGCCACGACGAGCGAGCGGCCGCGGAGGTCGTCACCGAGCAGGAGCCGGGCCGCCTCGGCCACGTGCGCGCCGGCCTGCTCCATCATCGCGAGGAGGCTGATCCCGAACTCGCTCACGGCGAGCCGGTCGACCTGCGCCATCTGGGCCGCGCTGACCGCCGGGGCGGCCGCGGCGGGCAGGCATGGGATTGCGGGCCGCGGCTGCGGATCGTCGATGGCTGTTCGGAGGATGTCGGTCACCTGCGTCGATCGTCCTCGGTCGTGCCCTTGCTCGTCGGAGGGCCGTCGACCTCGATGATCCTTCCGGCGTACGCCCCGCGCTGTGATGGAGCACACAAGCCACGATCCGCCCGGCCAGACGGGAGCGGGCGATCGGCCATCAGCCTCACTCAGCGCAGCACGACAGCTTGGAGACGTCGCGGCTGAACGCCTGCGCGCCGATCTTGAGCGCCTCCGCCATCGTCGGATAGACGTGGATGAGCTCGACGAAGTCGTTGATCGTGGCCCGGAAGTGCATCGCCATCGCCGCCTCGTGGATGATCTCGGGCGCGGACTCGCCGATGACGTGGACGCCCAGGATCCGCTCGTCGATCGTCGAGGCGATCATCTTGACGAAGCCGGTCGTCCGATGGATCGCCCCGGCCCGGGGCACGTACTCGAGCGGGGTCGTGGCCGTGACCGCTGGGAGGTGCCTGGCCCTGACCTCGGCCTCCGTCAGGCCCACGACCCCGATCGGCGGGTCGACGAAGATCGCGCGCGGGATGACCGACCCGTCGAACCGGCGGCCCGCGTCGGCGAGCGCGTTCTCGGCCACCAGGCGGCCCTGCCGGGCCCCGACCGGGGTCGCCATTTGCGAGCCGTGCTGGCGGCCGATGACGTCGCCCGCGGCCCAGACGTGCGGCTGGTTCGTCCGCAACCCGGCATCGACCGCCACGAAGCCACCGCCGTCTGTGGCCACGCCGGCAGAGGCCAGGCCGAGATCGACGGTGTTCGGCGTCCGCCCCGTCGCGACGAGGAGCCTCGCGGCCCGGATGAACCGGCCGGCGGCGGACGTCTCGACCGCGACGGCCACCCCGCCGCCATCGCTCGACACGCGCTCAACGCGCGCGCCGGTGACCACGTCGATCCCCTCCGATCGGAAGACTTCGCCGAGCGTCTCGCCAAGCGCAGGCTCGTAGCCGCGCAGCAGCGCGGAGCGGGCGACGATCGTCACGCGGCTGCCGAGCCGGGCAAACAGCTGGGCGAGCTCGACTGCCACGTAGCCGCCGCCGAGGACCACGAGCGACTGGGGCAGCTCGGTGAGCCGCCCGGCCTCGTCGGCGTCGAGGAGGTCGCTCGTCAGGTACGGCACGCCCTCCAGCCCGGGGATGGCCGGGATCGTCGGGCGGCTGCCGGTCGCGATCAGGATTCGGTCGGCCTCGACGCCCCGCCCGTCGATGCGAACCGTGTGTGGGCCGGTGAGCCGCGCGTCGCCGGTCAGGACCTCGACGCTCATGCCCTCGGCGACCGAGGCGTACTTCTTGGCCCGGTACGCGCGAACGAGGTCGTCCTTCTGGCGAACGAGCGTTCCGAAGTCGACGTCGACCTTTGCCGGGGCCAGGCCGTCGTAGCGGGGGTGGGCCGCATCCCACACGATGCGGGCCGCCTCGATGAGGTTCTTCGAGGGTAGGCAGCCACGGTTGGCGCAGGTCCCGCCGAGGGTCCGCCGCTCGACCATGGCGACCCGCGCCCCGAGCTCGTTGGCCTTGATGGCCGCTGCGAAGGCGGTCGAGCCCGAGCCGATGATGAGCAGGTCGTAGGGCTCAGGCATCGGCGGACCGCCGGCGGCGCTCGAAGGCGTTGTACTGGCCGCTCGCGTGAACAGCCTTCGCAAGGGCCGCGCCCTCGACCTCAGCCTGGGCCCGCACGACCGCGCTGCGCGTAGCAAGCTCGACCGTGGCGTGCTCAACGCCCGGCACGGATTCGAGCGCCTCGGTGACATGGACGACGCAGTCGTCGCAGGTCATCCCGCCGACCCCGAGGTCGATGTATACGAGGGGTTCCTGGCCGGTCATGGTGTGTGTGCTCCTTCTCGATCGGCCGCGACTCCCGCGACGGCTCGATCTCGGCTGCAGCCTAGACCTTCGAGTACGCTGGAATGTCAAGAGGTATCATCTAACTGAGCGTCATCCTGTTGGGGTCCGGCGGCTCGGCTCGTATCCTCCGTGCCCGCCGACGGGTGTGGCCTTGCATGGATCTGCCGGCCGTCGGACATGGGACGGACCGACCGGTGTGACTTGATAGGAGCGTGGCAACCGCCCCCACTCAGGCGTGTCCACCGGCCGGCCCGGGAAGTCACCCTGAAGAGGAGGGCGACCACGGAGATGATCGTCATCGGCGTCGATTCCCACAAGCGGACGCACACGGCGGTGGCCGCCGACGGTAACGACCGCCGGCTCGCCGAGCTCACGGTCGTCGCGAGCGGCGAGGGCAACCTCGACCTCGTCCGCTGGGCGGCCCGCTTCTCTGCCCGCCGGTTCGCCCTCGAGGACACCCGGCATCTGTCGCGCCGCCTCTCGGCTGACCTGCTCCAAGCGGGCGAGACCGTCACTTGGGTGCCGACCCGGCTGATGGCCGGTGCCCGCCGGCACGGCCGCGAGCAGGGCAAGAGCGATCCCATCGACGCGCTCGCGGTCGCGCGGGCGGCGCTCGCCAACCCGGATCTGCCCACCGCCAGGCTCGAAGGCGAGGAGCGCGAGCTGCGCCTGCTCGTCGACCACCGCGAGGACCTCGTCGCCGAGCGGACCCGGGCGGTGAACCGCCTGCGCTGGCACCTCCACGAGCTCGACCCCGGCAATGAGCCGGGACCGCGATCCCTGGACCGGACCGTCGTCCTCGACGCCCTCGAGGCCCGGCTGGCGGGGCTCCCCGGCACGGTCGCCCGGATCGCCCGGGATCTCGTCGTCCGGGTCCGCGACCTCACCCGGGCCATCCGCGAGCTGGGGCGGGAACTGGAGCGGCTGGCCGCCTTGGTAGCCCCGACGCTGCTGGCCCTGCCCGGCTGCGGGCACCTGTCGGCTGCCAAGCTCGTGGGGCAGGTCGCCGGCATCGAGAGGTTCAGCTCGGCTGCCGCCTTTGCCCGCCACAACGGCTCAGCCCCACTGCCGGTCTGGTCGGGCAACGTCGAGCGCCACCGCCTCTCGCGCAAGGGCGACCGTCAGGTCAACGTGGTGCTCCACCGGATCGCCATCACCCAGATGCGCCTTGGCGACCGGGGCCGCGCCTACTACGAGCGCCGCCGCTCCGCCGGCGACAGCAAGGCCGAGGCCATCCGGGCTCTCCGTCGCCGGATCAGCGACGAGGTCTACCGCCGGATGCGGCACGATGAACGCCTTCGCGCGGCCCTGCGAGCACCGCTCGCGGCAGCCGCTTGACATAGGAGCATCCATGCGCATCGGAGAGCTCGCGCGCCAGAGCGGCGTCCCATCGACCACCCTGCGCTACTACGAGCAGGCCGGCCTGCTCGCGCCGCCGCGGCGCACCGAGTCCGGCTACCGCGCCTATGACGCAGAGGCCCTACGCCGGCTGGGGTTCATCCGGGCCGCCCAGGCGGTCGGGCTGACGCTCGCCGAGATCCGCGAGGTCATCGCGATCCGGGATGGCGGTCGCCCGCCTTGCCAGCATGTCCGGGAGCTCGTTGATCGGCGGCGGGCCGAGGTCCGTGCGCGGATCGCCGAGATGCACCGCCTCGAGGAGGACCTCGCGCGCGTCGGCCGGGCGGCGGCGGCCCTCGATCCGGCCCAGTGTGACCCGTCAGGCATCTGCGAGGCCATCCCGTTTCGGGTGTCCCGGCGGGCGACGGCCGTCCACGGGGCCAACTGAGCAGCGGCATGTTCACGACGTCGCCCGCCGTTCGATGGCGCCCGCCGCTGATGGTCCGGTCGAGAGCGCTCCGACGAGCGTCGCCTCCTCCGGTCAGGCGCCGCTCCTCGTTCCGGCGTCCGCCCTCGTCACACTGACCCCGACCGCGTCGGTTCTGCGCTCGTGTCGCTGGCGCGTGGAGGATCGCCTCGGCGGCCCGTGCGGTCCTCGCATGCAGGCGCTCGGCGAGGGTCCCGGGCAACGCTCGAACGACGGGGCACGCGCGCCAGCGTCAGGCCGCCCGCGCACCGAGGACGCGGAACAGGTGGTGCCCGTCGGCGGGCATGTCGAGGTAGAGACCACGGTGGAGGACGTCATCACCCTCACGCTCGTAGCGCGCCTCGCCGAGCAGGTCGTCGAAGACGATCGTTCGGCCCGCGAAATGCGGGGCAACGATCGGCAGGAAGCAGCGCCCCCGTTCCGCTCCAAGGTTCGCGACGGCAAGGCGCATCGAGCCGCCAGCGGCGACCCACAGCCAGGCCACGAACGCCTCATGGCTGGCGTCGCCCGACCAGATCGCGCGCGGCTCCAGGCGGATCGGTGCGCCGCGTCGAAACGCCGTACCGCTGAGCGCCTCGAGCAGGCAGCGATAGAAGCCTGCCAGCGACGGGTCCGGCTCCTCGATCGGACGGCGCCCCAGCTCGACCGGCACCCGCAGCCGGGCGCCCTCGAGCTGGCCATCGTGGAGAAGCAGCATGCCCGGCACGGTCGCCGTGACAAGGGCAGCCGATCGCAGCCGCCCCGGCGCCAAGGCCGCGGCTGCTCGCGGCTCGTCCTGATTCTCGAGGAAGCGCACGGAGTGACGCTGGTAGTCCGGGTCGGCGCGCAGGTGGGCGGCCACGGCACGCCCGTCACCCGCCCGCAGGCGATCGAGCAGGGTCTTGTCGTACGTGTAGTCAAAGCCGAGACGCTGGAGGCGGTGCTCGAGGCCCCAGTACGCCTCGGCGATCATGAGGAATCCCGGATACGCGTCGCGCACGGCACGGATCGCGTGCCACCAGAACTCGCCCGCCGGCGCCTCGCCGTCGCGAGGCGGTCGAGCGCGCTCGCCCCAGGTGGCGCGGAAGACGTCGTCGAGCAGGAGCATGGCCATGTCGGCCCGCACCCCGTCGCAGCGACTCGCGATCGCCCGGAGGGTGCCCGTGATCGCATCGCGCAGCTCCGGCACCCGGTAGTCGAGCTGGGCCGTGTCGGGCCAGGCCGGGAAGTACGGGTCTCGACCGTGGGCGACCACCCGGCCCCGGCCTCCCGTGCGGATCCGGAACCAGTCGGCCGGCTCGGCTTCCGCCCGGGCGCCGTCGCCGTGCACGTACCAGTCAGGATGCACCCGCAGCCAGGGGTGATCGAGCCCGGTGTGGTTGGGCACGAAATCGAGGACCAGACCGACGCCCTCCCGGGCGAGGCGCGCCCGGAGCCTTGCGAGACCGTCCTCGCCGCCCAGCCTGGGCGCGACCTCGTTCGGCGATGGCGACTTGGGAGCCCGCCACGTCGACCGGCGAGAAGTCGGGGAGCACGGCGCGGCCCAGCCGCTCGATCTCAGCGCGCGTCCGGGCCACCCGCCGAGAGAGCGGACCCGTGCGCCACACGCCGATCAGCCACACAAGGTCGCAGCCTGTCCCCGTGATCGCGGCGATCGCCTCGTCGGCCACGTCGCCGAGTCGCACCCGACGCCCGTGCTCGCGGGAAAGACGATCGAGCCAGGCGCGCGTGTCGAGGGCATAGAGGATGGGGTGGGCGGTCTCCCTGATCCGCAGCGGCGGCTGCCTCATTGCGGCATCCCGCCGTGGAATGCCATGCCTGCCGGGAGCGTCTCGCCAACGGGCGGGATCGAGTGGCTTCGCGACGGGCGATGCAGCTCGTCGATGAGGTTCGCGATGAGCGCGGTCCAGCCGGTCTGGTGGGACGCGCCGAGGCCCGCTCCCGTCTCGTCGTGGAAGTATTCGTAGAAGAGGAGGCGCTCGGAGAAGGCGGGATGCTCGCGCCAGCGCGGATCGCCCCCCATCGCCGCGCGCAGACCAGCCGGGCCGGGCTGGTAGAGCGACACGAGACGACGTTGACCCACGAGCCGACGAAGTAGCGCTGCCGCTCGGGGAGGAGATGATCGATCCGCAGATGGCGCTCGAGGGCCCGCCGGGCCGCGAGCATCCAGTTGGTCAGCTCCGACGGCGGCTCGGGTTCGGGTTCATCCATCGGGCTGATCCCGCTCACCCTCACCATCGTCGCCGTGTGGGAACGGCGCGAGGAGCGCGGCCGCGAAGAGGACGACCATCCCGACGATCATCAGCAGGTTCGGGATCGAGATGAGGATGAAAGTCCAGCTGAAGTAGGTGGCCGGGGCGTCCATGGTAAGACCCTCCTTTGGCTGCGCGCGGGAGCACCTCCCGCATCTTGTGTTTTCGGTGGGCCCGATTCTTCTACCAGCCATCGTCGGGCGCCTGCGGCGTCTGCCCCCGCGGCGCCCCGCCGCCCACCCGGCCGAGGATCGTCGCGACCCGTTGCTCCATCTGCGCGCGATCGAGCTCCCCGAAGCTGCGATCGACGATCACGCCAGCCCGGTCGATGAAGTAGTGGGTCGGCAGGCCGAAGACGCCATAGGTCGAAACCGTCACCCCATCCGGGTCCAGTACGATCGGGTAGGTGAGGCCATGCTTCCTCGCGTAGGCCGCTACCACGGAGGCCGGCTCCTGCAGATCGATCGCGATGATGACCAGGCCCTCGGCCTGCCGCGCCTTCCAGGTCGCCTCGATGGCTGGCGCCTCGCGCTGGCAGGCCGGGCACCAGGTGGTCCAGTAGACGATCCAGACGGGCCGGCCCCGGAGCGCCGCGAGGGTGACCGGCCCTCCGGCGAGGTCGCGCAGCGGCGCGGTGTTCGCCGGCGTCAGCTCGGGTGCCTCCGCTCCAACCGCCGGCCCCTGGCCCTGCGCGGCGATCCGCAGCAGGTCCGCGCCGTTCTTCAGGGTGTAGATCGGCTCGCCGGCCGGCGGCGCGAGCGGGCGCAGGGCGAGCAGCCCGAGGACCGCCACCGCGACAAGGCCCGCGTTGAGCAACCCGAGCTGGCGGATCGTGAACGGCCCGATGCGCGGGACCTGGTGACGAGGTACAGATGCGGTTTCCGGTGTGCTTGGATGCGCGTCGCTCATCGCCACCCGACAACTACATTGGCTGTCGTAGTATGGCCCACCCCGCCCAATGGCGCGACGAGCGTCGTGGAGATCAGTAGCCCCAGCGGAAGAGGCCCGCCAGCCGCGCGAACGTGCCGCTGTAGACGAGCACCCCGACGACGACAATCCAGGCCCCGGTGACGATCTCGACGCCCCGGGCGTGCGCACCGAGCCAGCTCGAAAGCCGACGGAATCGACGAAAGCCGAGCGCGAGCGCCACGAACGGCACGCCGAGCCCGAGCGCGTACGCGACCAGCAGCAGTGACCCGACGCCCACCGTGGGCGCCGCCGCCGCGAGCGTCAGGATCGCCCCAAGTGTCGGCCCGATGCACGGCGTCCACCCGACGGCGACCCCGGCCCCCAGCAGCACCGGGCCGCCACCGCCGAGCCACGGGGCCATCCCGCCGAGACGCGCGAGCGGATGACGGCCGCTCATCGTGAGCAGGCCCATAGCCACGATGAGCGCGCCGCTGGCCTGGCGCAGGGCGGGGACGGTCTGGAAAAGAGCGAAGCCGACCACACCGAGCGAGACCCAGAGCAGCACGAACACGCCCAGGAAACCGGCCAGGAAACCGGCCGCGCGCCAGGTGGAGCCGCCCAACACGGCCGTGCCTGCGGATCCCCTCGCGCCGCCCGCGACATAGCCCGTGAAGACCGGAAGAACCGGCAGGACACAGGGCGAGATACAGGAGATCAGGCCCGCGATGAAGGCCACGCCGAGGGTCACGGACTCGGACTCGCGCTCGGGCTCGTGGTCGGGTTCGCGCTCGGTCCTGCCAGGAGCTGCTCGGCCATGGTCCGGCGGGGATCGCCTGGGGCCACGGCAAGGAAGCGCTCCAGATCGGCCCGGGCAGCAGGCGTCAGCTCACCGTCGGACTCGACTCGGGCGAGCGCGCGGAAGATGAGCGCGTCGGGCTGATCGGGTGCGAGCGCGAGCACGCGGTCGAAGAGCGGGCCCGCCGCGGACGGACGGTCGGCCTCCAGGAGGATGGTGCCAAGCCCAAGGAGCGAGGGCACGTTCTGCGGGTCGACCTTGAGGGCCCGCTCGAAGGCGCCGATCGCATCGCTCGTGCGACCCGCACCCAGGTACGCGTCGCCCAGCGCGGCGAGCGTCGACACGTCCGAGGGCCGGGCACGCACGGCGGCCTCGAGGTCCGCGATCGAGAGAGCCGGCTGAGGGCCGGCCGGCTGGCCGGTGATCTGCTGGCCGGGCAGCCGGGGCCCCACAGCAAGCGCGAGCGGTGCGGCGACCGCGGCCACGAGCAGCGCGGCCACACCCAGGCGGAGCCATGCGGGGGCAGCGCGGATCGGGCTGCTCACGGCGACACCCCTGGTGGCGACCCGCCTCCCGGCGGCACCGTCAGGGGCGATCGCCGCCTGGCGACGCAGCAGCACGAGGCACAGGGCGCCCGCCACCACGATGGCGCCGGGCGCCAGCCAGAGCCCGAGCTCGAAACCGCTCGGCGAGGGTGTGAGCAGGATCCAGCGTCCGTAGCGGGCCACGAAGAACGACAAAACCTCGTCGTCGCTGGCCCCGGCCGCGAGCTGGTCGCGCACCAGCGCCCGCATCTCTTGGGCCATCTGCGCGGGAGAGTCGGCGATCGACACGCCCTGGCAGACCGGACAGCGCAACTCCGCTTCGAGGTGCGCGGCCCGGGCGTCGAGGCTCGTCGCGTGGGGCCCGAGCGCGGCCGCGAGAGCGGCTCCGACAACGAGCGCCAGCAACCCCGCGAGGAGGGCATCGGAGCGGGCGGCGTGGACCCGACGCGCAGTGCGGCGCTCCAGGGGACGCGCGGTCACGGCGCGATCGCCTCGATCTGGCGGGTCAGGCTCGAAGGGTCGAGCTGGCCGGTCTGCTTCGACGCGATCCGCCCCGCGCGGTCGATGAAGTAGGTCTCCGGGATGCCGAAGACGCCGTAGTCGAGTGCCGTGCGCCCGTCAGGATCGAGGAGGCCGGCGTAGGTCTGCCCGTACTGGCGCATGAAGGCGCGGGCGTTCTCGGCACTGTCCTCGTAGATGACGCCGAGCACGACGAGTCCACGCCCTGCGTAGTCGACCGACGCCGCTTGCAGCAGCGGCGCCTCGTCGCGGCAGGGCACGCACCACGACGCCCAGAAGTTGAGGAGGACCGGGCGGCCGCGGAGCTCGGCCAGCGAGACGTGACCGCCGTCGAGGGTGGCGAGCGAGAACGACGGCGCGGGCTTGCCCACGAGCGGCGAGGCGACGATGCCCGGATCACGGGTGAACCCGACCGCGAGTGTGCCGAGCAGCACCGTCGCGCCGCCGACGAGCGCAATGAGCAGGAACGCACGGCGCCGCCCCAGACGCGGCCGGGCGTTGCCGGGCTCAGTCATCGGCGAGGGCCGGACGAGCCACCGGGTGGCCGGCGCTGGCCGCGCCGGCCTGCCGGCGCCGTTCGGGCCAGAAGGCCAGCAGTCCGCCGATCGCCACCACCCCGCCGCCAGCCCACAGCCAGCCGATGAAGGGATGGAGGCTCAGTTGGAACGTCGCCGCGTCCGTGGCCGGGTCGAGGTTCGCGAGGGTGACGTAGAGGTCGCCCGTCAGGCTGCTATCGACGGCCGGGCTCGGGATGGCTTCGCTCGCGGTGGGGAAGAGGTTGAGGCTCGGTGCCAGCGCGGCCGGACCGCCAGGCCCAGCGGCGCGGGCCTTCGCGACGATGCGCGTCCGTCCCGCGGCGGTCTCCTGATCGCTCCCGAGGTACGTGATCGCATAGGAGCCCAATATCGCCGAAGCACCGGGACGCAGGGTGACGGTCACCTCGCGCCGGCCCACCCCGGCGGCCACGATGGCGAGAGCGATCAGGGCGACCCCGGCATGGACGACGAGCCCACCCAATGCGCGGCGCCGGGCCCCCAGGCGGGCGGGCAGCCCTCCGGCAACGCTCGTCGCGCGCAGGCCCCTCGCCCGCCGCGCGATCGACCATCCGGTCTCGACGAGCGCGAAGCTCCCCGCCGCCACACCCGCGATCGCCTCGGGCGGTCCGCCGAGCACCAGGAGCGCGACCCCTGCGAGCGCGGCCGCACCGGCTCCGGGCAGCAGCCGGCGCCGGGCCCTCGCATCCCAGCGACCCCAGGGCAGCGTCGGCCCGATGCCCGCGAGCACGATCAGGGCAAGCGCGAGGGGGCCCACGACCCGCTCGAAGTACGGCGCCCCGACGCTGAGCTGGCCTGCGCCCACCGCTTCGGCCAACAGCGGGAACAGCGTGCCCAGCAGCACGCTCCCGGCGACCGCGACGAACAGCAGGTTGTTCAGGAGGAACGCCGCCGAGCGCGCGCCGAGACGATCGGTCGGCTCGCCCGCCGGGACGCGCAGCACGACGAGCGCGATCGAGCCCATCAGCACGATCGCGAGCAAGGCCAGGAAGAGCGGGCCGATGGCCGACTCGGTGAAGGCGTGGACCGACGTGAGGATGCCGCTGCGGGTGACGAGCGTGGCCAGCAGGGTGAGGGCGAACGACGCGACGACGAGCACGACGTTCCAGCCCGCGAGCAGGCCGCGGCGCTCCTGGATCATCGCCGAGTGGAGGAACGCGGTCGCCGTGAGCCACGGCAGGAGCGCCACGTTCTCGACCGGATCCCAGCCCCAGTAGCCGCCCCAGCCGAGCACCGCGTACGACCACCAGGCCCCAGCGATGAGCGCGAGCGAGAGCGCGATCCAGGGCCCCAGCGTCCAGCGCCGGGCGGCCCGCAACCAGGCCCCGTCGAGCCGACCCTGCCAGAGCGCCGCGACCGTGAGGGCGAAGGGCACCGCGAGGCCCACGAAGCCCAGGTAAAGCAGCGGCGGGTGCGCAGCCACGAGCGGGTGGTTCTGGAGCAGCGGGTTCGGCCCGGGGCCGTCGGCGGGTACCGGATCGATCTGGCCCCAGGGGCTGCCGGGCCAGGCCACGATGAAGGCGAAGAAGCTGAGCAGCCCCGCGAGCACGGCGAGGCTCACCGGAAGCAAGGAGCGGTCCGCCTCCGACGTGCGCCAGGTGAGGAGCGCGGTCACGCCGGCGAGCAGGATGGCCCAGAAGAGGATGGAGCCAGCGAGGGCCCCCCAGAGCGACGCGACCGTGTAAAGCAGCGGCGTCTCGCGGCTCCCGACCTCGGCCACGTAGGCCACGCTGAAGTCGTGGCTCACGAGCGCCGCCTCCATGACGAGCCCCGCGACGAGCAGGGCCCCGAAGGCGACCCGGACCATCGTCACCGCCGGCGCGAGCGGGCCGCCCCGGGCGGCCCGGATCGCGTAGGCACACCCGAGGAGCGCCGCGCCGAGACCGATCACGCTCGCGGTCAGGCCTGCGAGCCCCATCACGGACTGCCTCCGCCCGCCTGGAGCTGCTCGACGACCCCCGGCGGGATCGTCTGGCCGGGAGCGAGGGGCGCGTAAACCGACGAGTGCTTGACGAGCACCTCGGTCGCGATGAACCGCCCCGGACCGCCGGCGTGTCCCGCCACGACCACGGCCACCCCGTCACGGAAGAGGTCCGTGGGCAGGCTGGTCGAGCTCACCGCGACCGTCGTCGTTCCGTCGGTGAGGGCGAACGACAGCGTCTTGGTCGCGGCGTCCCAGCGCTCGGACTTCGGCACGACGATCCCGGCGAGGCGGACGGTCCCGTCGCGCCGGTGGGCGGCGAGCTGGGTCGGGGTCACGTCGTACTCGATGGCGCTCGTGAGCGCGATCGCGACCAGGGCCGCCAGGGCCGCCGTGACGAGGGCGAGGCCGATGAGCGTGATCGGACGCGGGCGACGGCGGATCATCGCTCGGGCGCGGCGAGCCGGCCATCCTCGGGGAGGCGGGCGTCGCCCGGGCCAATCGGCCCTGCGACGCGGGCGCGCGCCCGCTCGAGCGCGGCCTGGCGGGTGCGCGCGCTCCGCTCCCGCCGAAGCAGGCTGACCGCGTAGCCGACGAGCCCGAGTGCGCCCGCGCCGTAGGCGGCGGCGATGAAGGCGACGTCCGTCACGCCACGCCCTCGAGGAGTCGCTCCGCCGCATCGCGCGTCGCCTCGAGGGCGACCCGCCGATGGAGCAGCCAGACGTAGAGGAGGGTGAACGCGAGCACGTTGGCGATGAGCACCCAGAGGAACCGGTCATCGATCGTCGGGTCGCCCGGACGGAGCACGCTCGGCGCCTGATGCAGGCCGCTCCACCAGAGCACCGAAAAGTGGACGATCGGGACGTCCGCGAAGCCGACGATGCCGAGGACGGCGCTGATTCGCGCCCGGCGCACGCGCTCGACGAGCGACGCGCGCAGGAGCACGTAGCCGAGGTAGATCACGAAGAGGATCGCGGTCGTCGTCAGGCGCGGGTCGAACGTCCACCAGACGCCCCAGGTCGCCTTGCCCCAGATCGAGCCGGTGACGATCGTGAGGCCCGTGAAGAGCAGGCCGATCTCGGCGCTCGCCGCCGCGACCCGGTCGAAGCGAAGGTCGGCACGCCGGAGATAGAGCGCGCTCGCCACCATGGTCACGAAGAAGGCGAGAAAGCCGAGCCAGATGATCGGGACGTGGATGTAGATGATGCGAAAGACATCGCCCATCGTGCGGTCGGGCGGCGCGCCGAAGAGCCCGATCGCGAGCGTGACCGCGACCGCGCCCCAGGCGAACCAGGCCGGCGGGCGCAGCGTGAGGAGCCGACGTGCCCGGCTCATTCGGGCGCCGCCGCTGCTTCGTAGACGAGGAGCCCCAGTCCGAGGTAGAGCGCGGCCTGGATCGCGAGCAGCCCGAGCGGGGCCAGCGCGTCGGTCGAGCTTCCGGCGAGCACCGCGCCCGCCGCGCCGCTCGCGGTGAGCAGGGTCGGCAGGAGGAGCGGCAAGACGACCACGGGCAGCAGGAGCGCGCGGTGGGTCGTCGTGCCGACGAGGGCCTGAGCCAGCACACACACGGCCGCGACCGCGAGCGCCACCGCCAGGGCGAGGGGCACGAGTGCCGCGAGCGCCGGCCCAAGCGGCACCTCGAAGAGCACGACCGCGAGCGTCCACAGCACGCCTTCGATGCCCACGAGCACCGTGCCGAGCGCCAGGAGCTTGCCCACGTACAGCGCCCGCCGATCCTGCGCCGCGAGCCAGAGCCCGGCGAACGCGTCGTCGACTCGATCGACGCTGTCGAGCCGGTCGCTGATCGCGATCGCCGCGAAGGCGAGCGCCACCCAGACGACACTCGGCCCCAACGCCGCCAGGCGTGCCGGGTCCGGACCGATAGCCAGAGCCATCAGGAAGAGCGCGGCGCCTCCGAGCGTGGCCGCAGCAGCCAGCGCCGCGCGCGTACGCAGCTCGATGCGCAGTCCGGCGAGGGCCAGGGCGAGCGCATCGCCGAGGACGTTCATGCGCCGGCCACCGTCGCGGCATCGGCGGGCTCGAGCAGCCGATCGGAGACGACCCGACCTCCGGCGAGCTGGACATACCGAGTGGCCAGCCGCCGCGTCCGGGCCTCATCGTGGCTGGCGTAGAGGACGAGCCGGCCGCTCTGCCGCAGCTCGGTGAGCACCGTGGCGGTCGCCTCGGCGGCCGCCACGTCGAGCGAGGCGAAGGGCTCGTCGCAGAGGACCACGTCGGGATCGGCGACGAGGGCGCGCGCGAGCGCCACGCGGCGCTGGGCGCCCGCGGAGAGCTCGCCGCAGGGCGTGGCCGAAACCTCAGCGACGCCCAGGCGCGCGAGGAGCTCCAACCCATCGCTCAGCGGTCGCCGAGCCAGGCGGGCGGTGAGGGCGACGTTCTCGAGCGGGCTGAGCGCCGCGTAGAGGTGACCGGCGTGGCCGACATAAGCGATCCGAGGGGCAGGTGCGCCGGCAGCTCTGGTCCACATGACCTGCCCGGCGCTCGGCGCGCTTAGCCCGGCGACGATGCGCAGGAACGTGCTCTTGCCCGACGCGTTGGGCCCATGGAGTGCGATCAGCTCTCCGGACCGGGCGGCAAGATCGGCCCGCCAGAGCGCCACCGTCTGGCCATAGACCTTGGTGATCCCGACCGCTTGGAGTGCGATCGGGCTGCGCGGCGAGGGGGGTTGGTCAGCGGTGCGAGCGGGGCGGACATGACACGAACAGGCACGTGGGGACGACGGGCGCAGTCTACGACAGACGCGTCGGACTAGCGCATCGGCCGTCGATGACCGTGGGGCTCCCGGCAGCCTCGACGGCGGCGGACACCGCAGGCGGGTGCTGCTGCCCCCACACGGAAAGGACGTATCTACTACACTCGCCATCGTAGTAGGCCCCACACGGCGCATGGGCCCATCGATAGGAGTCAACGACAGGTGACGGATCCTGGCTCGGCGACGGTGCCACTGCCACGCCTCGAATACGTCGTCACAGAGGGCTGCAGCGACTGCGTGGCCTTCGAGGCACTCTGGGCGCGCCTCCGGCCCGACTATCCAGAGGTGACGAGTGCGATGGTGCCCGCCGACTCGCCCCGTGGCATCGCCCTGTCGGTGCAGCGAGGGATCATGCGCTTCCCGATCATCGTGCTCGACGACCGTGTCATCGGCATCGAGCGGATCGACGAGGCCGACCTGCGAGCCGCCCTGGGCGATCGAGCCGAGACCAGGCCGTGAACGAGCTGCTCGTCGGCTCATCGATCCTGAGCGGCTTCGTGGGCGGTGTGCTGGCGCTCCTTGCGCCCTGCTGCGTGACCGTGCTCCTGCCCGCCTACTTCGCGGCCGCCTTTACGACCATCCGCGCCCTCGTGCGGATGACGTTCCTCTTCGCGGCCGGTATCGCCGTCGTGATCCTGCCCATCGCCCTCGGGCTGGCCGCCCTTGGCCAGCTGTTCACCAGTTACCATCCGCTGCTCTTCGGCGCGGGCGGGCTCTTCCTCATCGCACTCGGCGTGTTGACCCTGCGCGGCCGCGGGATCGAGCTGCCGTTTGGTCGGGCGCCGACGTTCGCGGCCCACCAGGGCGCCTCGATCTTCGCCCTCGGGCTCTTCTCGGGCGCGGCGAGCTCCTGCTGCGCGCCCGTGCTCATCGGCGTGCTGACCCTGACGGCGCTGACGAACTCCTTCCCAGGAGCGCTCGCCGTCTCGCTCGCCTACGTTTTTGGCATGGTCTTCCCGCTCTTCCTGCTCGCCCTGGCCGGCGACCGTTTCGGCTGGGCCCGCAGCCGGCTCGTGCGCGGGACGACGCTGCATCTGCGCATCGCCGGTCGTGAGCGGAGCATCCACAGCACGAACCTCGTTGGCGGGGTCTTATTCCTGGCCATGGGCGTGCTCGTGCTGGTCCTGGCGGCCACAGGAACGGAAGTCCTCACGCTCCCAGGCCAGACGCAGCTCAGCAGCCTCCTGCACCAGGCGAGCGACGCGTTCCTGGCCGCCGTCAGCGGTCCCGCGGCGATCGCGATCACCGCGCTCCTGGCCCTCTTCGCCGTGTATCTTTGGCGACACGCGAGCCGGCCCATCAGCCCGTCGGAGGATGTGCACCCCGATGAACCGGCGTGAGCGGCGTGCCCAGCGCGCGGGCGGTGCGGGCGCCGCGACCGCGAGCACGAGCGCGGGCGCGAGATCAACGTCGCGACGGGCGGCCGCGCCTCGGGAGCGAGGGCGGCTGGCGCTCATTGTCGGGGTCGTCGCGCTGGGGCTCCTCATCGTGGGAGTCGCGGCCGTCAACAGCCTCTCCGGCGCCGGCAGCGCGGCGATCGCCTATGCGGTCGGCCAGCCCGGTGTTGGGGCGAGGGCCCCCGAGTTCAGCCTGCCGAACGCCACCGGCGGGACCTTCCAACTGTCCGCGTACCGGGGCCAGAACGTCCTGCTCTACTTCCAGGAGGGCCTCGACTGCGCCCCATGCTGGCAGCAGATGGATGACCTGCAGGGCGATCTCGCGAAGTTCCGGGCGCTGGGCATCACCGAGATCGCGGCGATCTCGATCGACCCGCTCGACGCCCAACGCGCGCGCGCCGAGCGCGACGGAATCACGTTCGCGGCGCTATCCGATCCGAGCCTGACCGTCGCGAACGAGTACGGCACCCTTGGCTACGGGATGATGATGGGCAGCCGCCCGGGCCATACCTTCATCCTCGTCGGGCCCGACGGCACGATCCGCTGGCGCGCCGACTACGGCGGCGCGCCGAACTACACGATGTTCGTGCCTGACGATCAGCTCCTCGCCGCGCTGCGCAAGGCGCTCGCCACGGCCGGCTGAGTCGGCCGCCCGGATGGACCAGCCGGCGGGCGGCATCGGCTTGTCCCGGTGCCGCCGGAGCCACGTCATGCGGCGCCTGGCGATCCGAACGGCGCTGGGGACGCTGCTGCTCATCACAGGCGTCAGCGCCTTGGCCCCGACCCCGACGTATGCCCACGCCTTCCTCGTGGAGTCCGACCCGGCCGCCGGCTCTCGGCTGAGCAGCAGCCCAGCCCGACTGAGCCTGCGCTTCACGGAGCCGGTGGCCGCGGCCACGATCGCGCTCCGGACCAGCACCGGCGAAACGGTGCCGACGGCCCCGCTCGAGCATGAGGAAGGCGGCCTCGTCGTCGTCACCACGCCCGAGAAGACCCTGGCTGACGGCGTCTACATCGTCTCGTATCAGGTGCTGTCCGCCGACGATGGCCACGCCACGGCCGGAGAGTACGCCTTCGCCGTCGGCGGATCCGGGGCCGTGGCAGCCGCCACGCAGGTCGAGGTCGGACCGTCGCCGTTCCAGGTGGGGGCCCGCTGGCTGCTCCTGCTGGGCTTGCTCATCGGGTTCGGGGGGCTGCTCTCCGAGACCTTTATCTGGCGGCCCCTCGCGGCGAGCGCCGGCGCGTCTGTGCCGCTCCTGCCGATCGGCCGGCTCGTGCTCAGCGGTGTCCTGGGTGGCCTCGGATCGCTGGGTCTGCAGGTCGTCACCAGCGCCAACCTGGGGCAGCTCGATCTCGTCGCCTTGAGCGGCACCCAGTCCTTTCGGTTGCTCGCGCTCGGGATCGCCTGGGCCCTCGTTGGCCTCCTCGTCGTGGCCCGTCCCCTCCTTCGACCGCTCGCCTTGCTCTTGCTTGGTCTCGCGCTGATACTCGTCGTGCTGGCGGGCCACGCCGACGCCGGTCCGCCATGGGTCAGCGGCGTGGATCTGCTGCACGTGGGGGCCGTGGCCGTCTGGTTCGGCGGCCTGGCGCAGGTCGTCAGGGTGCTCTGGGAGACGCGCGGCCAGTCGGTGTCGGCCTGGCGACTCACCGGCGTGCGTCACTACGCGAACCTGGCGCTCGGTGCAGCTGCGGTCGCGGTCCTGAGCGGCGTGCTGGTGGCGGCCGCGCAGCTCCGCAATGTCAGCGACCTCGTCACGAGCCTGTATGGGAACCTGCTGCTGCTCAAGGGTGTGGTGGTCGCGGGCGCGCTCCTCGTCGCCGCCCTCGCGCGCCGTCGGTTGCCTGACGACGGGGACGCGGGGCGTGCCCGTCTGCGCCGTCTTGCCGGAACCGAAGCGCTCTTCTTGCTCGTCGCGATGGCCGTCACGTCTGCCCTCGCGGACACCGGCTCGCCAAGCGCGGTCGCGGCGGGTCAGGCCGTGCTCGGACCGCCACCACTTGTGCCCCCGGTCGAACGGGAGGCGGGCCTCGCTGGCTGGGATGCGGTCTTCCTCGCGGCGAGCCGGGATCAGCTGCAGGTGCGCGCGCTCGCACCGTCGGGCGATGGCGATGCCAGTGCGAGGTTGACCGTCGAGGCACACACCCCCGCTGGCACGAGCATCTCCCTGCGCCCGCGAGACTGCGGGCCGGGATGCTGGACGATGGCTTATGCCTGGCCCTCGGGCGCCACCGTGCTGGATCTCTCCGTCACGTCTGCGCAATGGGGGGGCGGGTCGCTCCAGACGCAGGTCACGTGGCCGCCCGGGCCCGACCGGAGCCAGGCCCTGGCGCAGGTGATCGCGGTGATGCGGGCCGTGCCTCTCGTGTCGGTCGATGAGCGCGTGACCAGTGGGCCGGGACACTCTGCAGAGAGCACCATGCCGATGTCGGGTCGTACGTTCATGGCTGGCGAGCCGTACGCGGCGGGTGTGGCCAGCGATGTCCATGAGGCCGGTCCGTCCGCGCTGAGCTTCTTCCTGCCCGGGTCCTCGCTCTGGTTCCGGCTCCAGCTGGACCCGCAAGGTCGAATCGCAGCCGAGACGATCGTGGATCCCGGGCACCTCATCGAGCGGACGCTCAGATATCCGTGACCCCGGGGCTTACGGTGCTGCTCCGTCGCCGCCGCGCCCGCCCTTCCCCATCCCCTACTGCACAGACTCGGTGATTGGACGGACCAGCTCGCTGAACTCGAGCGGGATGACGAACTTCGTCGCGGGGCCGGCGCCGAGCGCCTTGAGCGCCTCCAGGTACTGCAGGGCCATCGTCTTCTCGTCCACGCCCTTCGCCGCGGCGAAGATCCGCTCGAGCGCCTGGCTGAAGCCCTCGGCGCGCAGGATCGCGGCCTGCCGCTCGCCTTCGGCCCGCAGGATGTTCGACTGCTTGTCGCCCTCGGCGACGTTGATGGTGGACTGGCGGGTCCCTTCCGATTCGGTGATCACGGCGCGGCGCGTCCGCTCGGCAAAGAGCTGCCGGTTCATGGCGTCCTGGACGTCGCGCGGCGGCGTGATCTCGCGGATCTCGACCGTCGTGACCTTGCCGCCCCACCGCTCGGTGACCTCGTCGAGCTTGGCGCGCAGGATCTCGTTGATCTGCTCGCGCTTGCTCAGCACCTCGTCGAGCAGGATGTCGCCGATGACGGCGCGCAGCGTGGTGGTCGCGACGCCCTGGAGCGCGCCGGCGAAGTAGGCGACCTGCACCACGCTCTTGAGCGGGTCGACGATGCGCCAGTCGATCAGGAAGTCGACGTTGATGGGCGCGTTGTCCCGGGTGATGGGCGCGTTGTCCCGGGTGATCGTGGTCTGGCTGGGCACCTCGATGAACTGCTCGCGCAGGTCCACGGTGACCGGCCGGTCGACCACGGGGATCAGGAAGATGAGGCCCGGCCACTTGACGAGATCCGGACCGGTGCGCCCGAAGCGGAAGACGACCATGCGCTCGTACTGACGGCAGATGCGCACGGACAGCCGGCCAGAACAGCGAGGATCGCGAGGGCGAGGACGAGGACGGCGATGGCGGCAGGGTCGGGGCCCACGACGCGCTCCCCCGGTTATGCGCCTAAGCTGAGATCGACCGTGGGAACCTCGGCTGCCGCAGGCTCCGCCTCGAAGAACTCGCGCGCGATGAAGCCCATCATACCGGCCATGAGTACGGCGGGGACGGTCGCGATGCTCGTGTTGTAGGCGCGCACGGTGGTGTTGTACGTCTCGCGCGAGGAACTGATCTGGTTCTCGGTGGTGGTCAGCTGCTCCTGAAGCGAGAGCACGTTCTGGTTGGCCTTGAGATCGGGTAGTTCTCTACCACGGCGAAAAGCGAGCGCAGCGTGGCGGTGAGCTGGCCTTCGGCGGCCGCCCGGGCGCGGGGGCCCTGGACGCCTGCGGCGACGGCGTTGGCGCGCGCCTGGGTCACGTTCTCCAGCACGCGCTGCTCAAACTCCATGTAGCCCTTCACGGCGTTGGCCAGGTTGGTGATCAGGTCGTGGCGGCGCCTCAGCTGCACGTCGATCTGGGACCACGCCTCGTCCACGCGCAGGCGGCGCCGCACGAGACCGTTGTACATCGCGACCATCCACACGATGGCGAGGAGGATGATGGCGAGGACGATCAGCAGGACCGGTGACATCACCACCCTCCCGTTGCTGAGAGACGACCCGGGAATGAAAGCGGGCGGGCACTGCGATCAAGCATCCTTTCGGTTCGCGTCCCGGAACGACCGGATTCGTGTCCACGCGCTACTACAGTGTGTATAGTATCCGAACCCGAGCTCGGGCCTGCGTTCCTCACGCCACGGCCAGAAGGCGCGTCGACCCGACGACGCACCGCCGGCGTCCAGGTTTGGGACCCGACCGCAGTTGGAGGGTGCGACATCGTGGGAAAGCAGGCGCGCCTGGCGCGCAGGGCGGCCGCGCGAGCGGAGACCCGCCCGCGCGGCGCGGCGATGCGTGGGAGACGTCTTCGGTTGGGGATCATCGCCGCCTTGGGCACGCTGCTCGCGGGCGGGCTGGTGGCAGCGGTCGTCATCGCGACGGGCACCCCGCCGGCGACCGGCTCGGCTTCGCTGCCGACCGGGACCCAGGTGTTCTCCGAGCCCGATCATGCCCACGTGACCGGGGCCGTGTCCTACGACCGGGTGCCCCCGGCTGGGGGTCCACACAATGCGGTGTGGCTGAACTGCGGGGTCTATACCCAGCCTGTCCCCAACGAAAACGCCGTGCATTCGCTCGAACATGGCGCCGTCTGGATCACCTACCAGCCGAGCCTCCCGCCCAGCCAGGTCGCGGCCCTCCGGCAGCTCGTGGAGGCCAGCTACGTGGGGAGCCAACGCTACCTGATCCTGAGCCCCTACCCGACTCTGCCTGCTCCGATCGTGGCGAGCGCGTGGGGGGCCCAACTCCAGGTCCCGCAGGTGACTGATGCCCGGCTGGGCGAGTTCATCCGCCACTTCGCGGGCGGTGGCCAAGGCGGCGAGGCCGGCGGCGAATGCACCGGAGGCACGGGGAGCCCCGTCGGGTGAACAGCTTCCGGCCGGCGCAGTTGTGAGCACCCCCACGACGCGTCGTGCCTCACGCGACCCCCACTCCGCGCTTCTCGGTGCGCACGGCCGCCGTTGTGAGCCCGCACGCTGCCACGTCGGCAGCCGCCGCCCTACCGCGGCGCCTGGACGGTGATCGGTCCGTTCAGCTCGGCGAACGCGTGATCCATGATGTGTCCCTCGGCGCGCATCTCCTCCCGGAGAACGACGCCGTCGGACTCGCTCACCCAGACCCGGAACCAGGCCGGCACGTCGGGCCGAACGAAGGCGAGAATCTGCGCCGGCACGCCGTCGACGCTCGCCGTCCCGATGATCCGTGCCGCCGCGGCGCCTTGCCAGAATTCGCGGTAGTAGCCGGTCGGCCAGGAGAAGCCCGGCGCCGGGAACGCTGACTGCGTCCACGCACCGCTCCCCTGGCGTCGGAACTCCTGCTCGCCAATGAGGATCTGCGTCGAGTCATTGACCGTGATCTCCGCCCGGTCCGGCGCCTGGAAGCGGTACGTCGAGACGTACGTCGGCCCGCCGACGCTGCCACTCAGGGTCTCCGTCATCACGGCCGACTTCAGCGCCTCTTCGGCGATTAGGGTTCGGGCGAGCGCGCCGGAGCCCGCCGGGCCCGGAAGCGGCACCGCCTCCGACATCGAGATCGGCCCGCGATTGGAGTCGATCTCGACCGCCAGCCGCCAATCGCCTGCGGTCCCGAACGTTGCCTGGCCGGCGAAGCAGCCAAGGCCACACGCCTGGGTGAGCGGTATCTGGATCGACGCCCCGCCCGAGCTGGCGCTGAACCGGGCGTTGCGGAGGCCGTCGCCCGGATCGACGCCGAGCACTTGGACGTGGATCTCGGCCGGACCGGGCTTCGGCGGCAGGACCGTGAGTCCGACCACGAACGGGCCAGAGGCGTCGGCGATCGACAGGGCTTCTCGCTGCCCGAGCTGCATGAGCAGCGGATCGGTCGTCGTAAGCGCCGATGCCGTGGCCTCGGCCTCGCGGGGCGGGTTGGGGAACCCGACGAGCAGCGTCGCGAAGACGAGAGCCAGGGTGGCGGCGATTGCTTCCGCCCGAAGCGGACCCCGCAGCGTCGCATCGGCGATCGCGGGCCGCCGTCGCGCGATGAAGTGGAGCAAGCCGAACGATGCCATCAGGACGAACGCGAGCGACTTGGCGACGATGGCCAGGCCGTAGCCAGTCTGGATCAGGTCGGCGGGGTCGGCGAGCTCGAGGATCGCGTTCACCAGTCCGGTGCCGGCCGTGAGCACCGCGGCGGTGACCGCATACGGCGTGAACGTACCGAGGGCGCGACGGACGCTCGGTGCGGCGAGCAGGGACATCACGATCGCGTAGATCCAGACTCCGACCACCGCAAGGTGAATCGCGAAGGAGGCGATCGCGACCGGCGGCAGCACCGACGAGGCGGCGTGACCGGAGGCGGCCTCGGCGACGATCGCGACGGCTGCGAGCAGGCCGCCGGCTCGTCCCGAGCGAGAGCTCAACAGCACACCAACCGCCGTTGCGGCCAGGACCACTTGGCGCGCCTCACCGGACGGGCTGGCGAGCACGCCGCCGATGGCGCCCAGCGATCCGGTCGCGACGAGGGTCGTCGAGGCGACCGAGAGCAGGGTGCCGACGAAGGCGACCGTCGGCGCCAGGCGTCCGACGCGGGCGGTCTTTGCCGGATCGAAGCCGGCCTGGCGCGACGGCCGCCCGAGCAAGGCCCAGGCGAGCCAGAGCCCGAGCGCGATGAGCTCGACAAACCGCCCGACCAGCCCGATCGGGCCCTCCGAGTCGAGCGGGCTGTTGGCCAGCGACGTATCGGGGCGGGCCGCGGTGCCCACCGCGAACGCGTAGCTCCCCTGAAGGATGTGTCCGTCGAGGGCGGATACGCTCGTCCACCGCACGATGTACTGGCCGGTCGGCAGCAGACCGAGGGGCCGGCGCATGGCCTGGGTATCGCCGGGGACGGCCGCTGTCGGACCGCTGCCGACGTCGGCGCCCGTGGAGTCCAGTACCTCGATTCGGCTCAGCGCGAGGTTGAGGGGCTCGCTGAACTTGATGACGACCGCCGCCGGTGCTTGGGCAAGCCCTGTCCCGGGTGCCGGCGACGCGAGCAGCAGCTCAGCATGGGCTTGGGCAGCGGCCGGTACCCCGAGGAGGAGCGCGATCGCTCCCAGGGCAGCGAACAGACGAGCCAATCGCCGATCCGTCATGGTCATCAGACTGCTACGGGCCACGGTACCGCCGGTTCGCCTTGATCGGTCGTCATCGCCGCGGGAGGGCACGATCCAGGCGCCCATCTACGTGACCATGCCCGCCATCTCCTCGGGCGTCATGTTCATCATCGCGAGCATCCCGGGACCGCCGGTCCGCAGGAACCGCCAGACGAGGACGGCCGCGGGGGCCAGGAAGGCGACGTTGAGGACGGTCGCCAGCCTCCTAGTGGGAGTGTAGTAGTTAGTGCCCGCTGCTGTTCGAATCGGCGGCCACGTCCGCGGCGGGTCCCGACCAGCTACGAGCCCCAGAGTCCAGTCGACACCACATACCTAACTCGTGGACGTAGGGGCCCATGGTGGTGACCATGTAGGTGATCGTCTCGCCGGCGACGATCGGGACGTTGGACGGGCTGAAGGTGTAGCCCGGCCAGGATGTGCACAACCCGGGGTGCCGCGGGCGTGCCGGCCACCAAGCCCTATGCGCGGGACCTGGCTGATCAGCCGTCCAGGCGCCGCCCATCATCCCCGGCCCCATCCCCCCAGCTCCAGCCCCAGCCGGTGCCGATCGGGCCGAGCCAGCTACCGGCGATGATGGCCAAGATGGCGGCGACGACAAGGACCGGCCCGATGAGCCCGAGCGAGTTCCGGATCCAGCGACTCGGCTGGCTGCTGATCGTGGCAACGATCCCGGCAGGCATCGTTGGAGTCGTCCTCGAGCACCCTCTCCGGACACTGTTCGCCCTCCCGCTCGCCGCCGCGGGCTTCCTGTTCGTGAACGGGCTGGTGCTCGCGACGGCCGAGGTGTTCCGGCGCCGCTCCGAGGTCCTCGCGGTCGCGATCGCGCACGGCCTCAACGCGGAAGGCGCCCGCCGCCTCGACACGCTCGAGTTCCGCGAGGCAGTCTTTGAGCACGAAATAGAACACATGGTCGGGGCGAGAGGAGTCAAACCACCGCGACGGACCTGAATGTCCCCGCCCTGGGGCTCATCATCGAGCTCACTGAGGCCGAGCCGTGGACGCGGCGGTCGATCGCATGATCCTCGAGGGCGCCTATGAGGTCGGGGAACTTCAGGGTCCGGTAGGGAGGGCCCGCTCGCCGCACCGTCTCGCGCACGCGATCCTCCTCGAGGCCGACTTCTTGGAGCAGGAGTGCCTCGATAAGGACTGTCAGGCGCCGCGTCAGCCCCCCGAGTTCGTGGGGCGGTCGTTCCCATCGGCCGCGCCTAACGGGTGTGGACCAGGTCATGACCGAGTGCGCGGGACGAATGCAGGCACGCGGAGTGCCGCGGCTCGATGTCGCACCACCTCAGCGTCCCGCATGAGGATGGCGTCCCGAGGTGTCACAGAGCCGCCGCGAACCCGATCTGAGTTCGAAAGTCAGGGACGCCCCTCAGGGACGATCGCGATCGTTCCGGCCATGCCCGCCTCGTAGTGACCGGGCGCGTGGCAGGCGAAGGCGTACGGACCCGGGCCGTCGAACGTGTAGGTGAGCGTGCGGGTCTGCATCATCCCGATGTCGGCGATCTCCGGGGTGCCAGGCTTGTCGGCGGCGACATCCGCCGCGGGTCCGACCATGAACTCGTGGACGATCGGCCCCATCGTGGTCACCACGAAGGTGACCGTCTCCCCTTGCATCACGGTCAGGGCGGCGGGTACGAACCGCAGCTGCGGCGTAGCGACGATGCTGATCGCTCGCGGCGACGCGGCCGTACCGGGGACGAAGCCGGGCGAACCGGGATCCGGCGGCGCGACAGCTAATCCGCCCCCCATCATCTGTCCGAGCCCGAACGGGGCGCGAGCCACAGGGGAACCCGGTCGTGCGGGACTAATCACTGCTGCGATCACGAGCGCGACGAGCCCGGCCGAGATGAGGCCGAGACCGAGCCACAGCGGTGCACGTCGGCTCATCGGTCGGGGCCGAGGACCTTCTTGGCCTGCTCGAACTCCTGCTCGCTGATCTCGCCGCGAGCGACGCGTTCGCGGAGGATCTCGTTCGGCGTCGGCCGCGACGGATCGCCCGTCGGCGTCCGTCCGCCCCGGGAGACGGCTATGACCGCCCAGACGACGACGATGACACCGATCATCATCAGGAGACCGCCGAGCATCCAGATGCCGCCGCCCCAGCCTGCCCAGCCATAGCCCATCATCGGTTCGTCTCCCAGCTCGGGCCTGTCGCCTTCGACGAGCGGCCCGCTGTCCGCCGGCGTGAGTATACTTGAGCCATGCCTCAAGTGTTCGCCTCCGAGATCGACGCCGACGCCTGCTCGGTCGAGTGCCTCCACCCCGAGGCGATCGCGCCGCTCCTGGGTCGGTCGCTGGGCTCCCAGGGGGCGCGAGCCGTGGGCGACCTGTTCGCGACCCTCGCCGACCCCTCGCGGGCCCGGATCGTCCACCTGCTCGCGATCACCGAGCAGGACCTCTGCGTGTGCGACATCGCGCTGGTCCTGGGGATGAGCGTGTCGGCCCTGTCGCACCAGCTGCGGTTCCTGCGGGAGCGGGGCGCGGTCGAGCGGCGCAAGGTCGGCCGGATGGCCTACTACAGCCTCGTCGACGACCACCTCCGCGACCTCGTCACCGGCGCCGCGAGCCACGTCGCCGAGGGCGCCTGATGGCGCACGCGCACGAGTCGGCCGCCGCGGCCAGCCGCGACCGCCTAGTCGCGGTGCTCGGCCTCAGCCTCGTCATCCTCGTCGTCGAGGCGGCGGGCGCGCTCGCCTCCAACAGCCTCGCCCTGCTCGCGGACGCCGCGCACATGCTCACCGACGCGTCGGGCATCGGCCTGGCGCTGCTCGCGATCTGGTTCGCCGGCCGGGCGCCCACGAACGGCCGCACCTTCGGCTACCTGCGGGTCGAGATCATCGCCGCGGTGACCAACGCGTTCCTGCTGTTCGGGGTCGCCGCGCTCATCCTCTTCGAGGCCTGGCGTCGGCTCTCCGCGCCGCCCGAGGTGGCGTCCGGGTTGATGCTCGCGGTCGCGCTCGTGGGCCTCGCGGCCAACGGCGTGTCGCTCTACCTCCTGCGCCAGGCCCAGCGCGAGAGCCTCAACATGCGCGGCGCCTACCTCGAGGTGATGGGCGACTTCGCGGGCTCGGCCGCCGTCATCGTGGCCGCGCTCGTCATCGCCGCCACCGGGTGGGCGCAGGCGGACGCCGTCGCCTCGGTCGTCATCGCGCTCCTGATCCTGCCGCGCACGTTCGCCCTCCTCCGGGACGCCACCGACGTCCTCCTCGAGGCGACGCCGAAGGGCGTCGACATGGACCACGTCCGCCAGCACATCCTCGACGCGCCCGGGGTCGTCGACTGCCACGACCTCCACGCCTGGACGATCACGTCGGGCATGAACGTCGTCTCGGCCCACGTCATCGTGGCCGACGGCGCCGATCCGGCCGTGACCCTCGACGCGCTGTGCGAGTGCCTGTCCGACGACTTCGACATCGCGCACTCGACCTTCCAGCTCGAGACGGCGGACCGCCGGCGCCTTGAGGAGCGGAGCCACGCGTGACTCGCTCACGGCTGATCGCGGACCCTCCGAGCCGCCCGAGCCCAGCGTCCATGCGCGCTGACGGTCAGGCCGGACCCTCACTCGGTTCAAGGGCCAGGGGCGCGCCTGCAGGCGTACGCAACGAGCGCCGAGACGGCGGCCCGTAGTTGAGGCATGCCTCAATCAGCGGGGCCACCTCGGCTAGGACACGCGCCGACGCGTCAAGCAGCCGACCGACGGCCGGCGTGGCCAGCCGGTAGACGTTGTAGCGCCCCCGTGGCTCGAGCGCGACGAGCCCACACTCGAGCAGGCAGCGCAGGTGGTTCGACGCCCGTTGCGGGGTCAGGCCGGCGAGACTGGCCAGCTGGCCGGCCGTCAGCGGTCCCCGGCGCAGCTCCCGCAGGATGGCCAGCCGGGAGGGATCGGCGAGACCGCGGTGGAGCTTCGTCTCGACCTCGAGTGAGGAGCGCCCAGCCAACGTCATCGATTCAGGCATGAGTGAATAGTAGTCCGCGTCCTGCTTCTCCAACAGGCGTGTTGATCCACAACCAGGGTCCAGTTGGCCTGTCCCGTGCGTCCGATCACGATAGTATCGTTTCAGCGATGCATGAAATACCAACCTCCAGAACTTGAGCGACTGATGCCCATCGACGACGCGCGCGACGACGATCCCGAGGACCGCGACGAGCACGAGGAGCAGGAGGGGGCTCACGCCGGTCCCTGGTGGACCTATCCGCCGATCCTCGGCGCGATCGTCTCGGGTCTCCTGCTGGCGGCCGGCTGGCTCGGATCGAACACCGGCGTCCTGCCCGATCCGGTGCCGATCGCCTTCTACCTCGTGTCGATCCCGTTCGGCGGCTACTGGTGGGCCCGCGAGGGCCTCGAAGAGCTGATCTCGGAGCGCGAGGTCGGCATCGAGGTCCTGATGGCGGTCGCCACCATCGGGGCGGCCGCGCTCGGCTTCTGGGAGGAGGCCGCGTTCCTCGTCTTCCTCTACGGCTCGGCCGAGGCCGTCGAGTCGCTCACGTTCGCCCGGACCCGCTCCGCCATCCGCGCGCTGCTCGACCTCGCGCCCAAAGAGGCGCACGTCCTGCGCGACGGCGCCGAGCTGACGATCCCGGCCACCGAGCTCGAGCCCGGCGACGTCTTCCTCGTCCGCCCGGGCGAGAGCCTCGCGACCGACGGCGTCATCCGCGCGGGCGTGTCGAGCCTCGACGAGTCGCCGGTGACGGGCGAGAGCGTGCCGGTCGACAAGGGCCCGGGCGACCCGGTCTTCGCGGGCACGATCAACCGCCAGGGCGCGCTCACGATCGAGGCGACGAAGGCGTTCGCCGACAACACCCTCTCGGCGATCATCCATCTCGTCGAGGAGGCGCAGGGCCAGAAAGGCCGCGCCCAGCGCTTCATCGACCGCTTCAGCCGCATCTACAGCCCGCTCGTGCTCGTCGGCGCGGCGCTCCTGGCGATCGTCCTCATCGCCCTCGGTGACGACCCGACCGACTCCATCACCCGAGCGATCACGGTCGTCGTCGCCGGGGCACCGTGCGCCCTGGTCATGTCGACGCCGGTCGCGATGGCCGCGGGCATCGGCTCGGCGGGGCGGCACGGCGTCCTCATCAAGGGCGGCATCCACCTCGAGGACCTGGGCTCCGTCGGAGTCGTCGCGCTCGACAAGACCGGCACGCTCACCCACGGCCGGCCGGTCGTGACCGACATCGTCCCGCTCGACGGCACCGACGAGGCTGGCCTGCTGGCCACCGCCGCCGGCGTGGAGCGGCTGTCGGAGCACCCGCTCGCGCGGGCGATCGTGGCCGCCGCGAGCGAGCACGGCGTCCTCCCATCCGAGGCCACCGACTTTGCGGCACTCACCGGAGCCGGCGCCGCGGCACGCCTCGACGGACGCCTGGTCCACGTCGGCAGCGCAGACTTGTTCCGCGGGCTCGGTGCCGCACCATCGGCCGCGAGCGCGGCCCTCCTCGAAGAGATGCGCGAGGAGGGCAAGACGGTCGTCCTCGTCGGCGAGCATCCCGTCGACGCGACCGCCGGAGTCCGCATCCTCGGCTTGCTAGCGATTCGCGACCAGGTCCGGCCCAACGCCGCAGCGGCGGTCCGCGAGCTCCACCGCCTCGGGGTCCAGCGGGTCGCGATGCTCAGCGGCGACCACCCGCGGACAGCCCGGGCGATCGCCCGGGAGCTCGGGATCGACGACGTCCGGGCCGGCCTCAGGCCCGAGGACAAGGTGGCCGCCATCCGCGAGCTCGAGCGCGAGTACGGGGCGGTGGCGATGATCGGTGATGGCGTCAACGACGCACCGGCCCTCGCCGCAGCGACGGTCGGGATGGCGATGGGGACCGCCGGCTCCGATGCCGCGATCGAGGCCGCCGACGTCGCCCTCATGGCCGACGACCTCGAGAAGGCCGGCTATGCCCTCCGGATCGGACGGAAGGCGCGCCTCGTGTCACGCCAGAACCTGGCGTTCTCGCTGGTCATCCTGCCCGTCCTCATCCTGGGCGCCGCGGGCGGCCTGTTCACGATCGTCCTCGTCGTCACCGTCCACGAGGCGGCCGAGCTGCTTGCGGTCGCCAACGGCCTGCGGGCCGCCCGGGCGTAAGGGAGGGGAACCATGACCTACGTGATCGCTGAGCCTCGCGTCAACGTCCTCGACCAAGCGTGCGTCGCGGTCTGTCCGGTAGACTGCATCCACTTCGAGGAGGGAGTCGATCGGATGCTCTACATCGACCCCGACGAGTGCATCGACTGCGGGGCATGCGAGCCCGAGTGTCCGGTCAGCGCGATCTTCCCTGAGGAGTCGCTACCGCCCGCCTGGACCCGCTACACCGAGGTGAACGCGCTCTGGTACAGCGACCGCGAGTCGGCGAGGCGGCTCGTCGACGAGCTCCGTCCCGAGGCTGGTCGAGCGAAGCGTCGATCGCGCAGCATTCGCCGGAGCAGGCATAGTCGAACCGGCCCAGTCTGATCCCCCTGACACTGAAGTGAGGTACTGTAACCCATGTCCGCCTTCACCGGCTATACCTTCGGGACCCGAGTGATCGGGTCGCTCGAGGACGTCCGTCCGCGCGTTGAGGCCGCCCTCAAGGCCGAGGGTTTCGGCGTCCTCACCGTGATCGACGTCCAGGCAACGATGAAGGCGAGGCTCGGAATCGATCAGCCACCGTACGTGATCCTGGGCGCATGCAACCCGCCGCTCGCCCATCGGGCTCTGGAGGCCGACCCGTCCGTGGGCGCGCTCCTGCCCTGCAATGTCGTCCTGCGCGAGGACGGGTCGGAGACTGTTGTCGAGGCGATGGACCCACTTGCCGTCCTCGGCATCGTCCAGGAACCCGCGATCCGGTCGATCGCCGAGGAGGCGAAGGCGCGACTCGAGGGGGCGATCACGAGTCTCGTGGCGGGCCGATGACTCCCGCCCGCCCTGTCTCGGTCTGGCCGATCACGCGGCCCAGTCCGGCCGTGTCCGGTCGCCCGATAGCCGGGCCAGGAACGTGACCGGAGTCACGGCCTCTTTGCACTGCTCGCCAGGCCCGTTCTCGCGCATAGTCCCGATTGGCGGGGGCGGAACAGCCGCTCAGGCGGCCGGCAGCTTGATCCAGAAGTCCGCGCCGCAGGGGACGGCGTTCTCTACCCCGACGACGCCGCCGTGCGCCTCGGCGAGCGCCTTGACGATCGCGAGACCGAGGCCGCTCGATCCGCGGGCCCGGTCGCGTGACGGGTCGGCCTGGTAGAAGCGCTCGAAGACGTGGGGCAGGTCCTCGATAGCGACGCCGGGCCCGCTGTCGCGAACATCGAACCGGACGCCAATCGCCTCCACCGAGGCGGCCAGCACGATTTGGCCACCTGCGGGTGTGTAGCGCAGGGCGTTGTCGACGAGCGAGCCGAGGACCTGGCGCAGCTTCTCCGGATCGGCGTCGACCACGACCGCTTCCGGCGCCTCCACCTCGATCTCCACCCCGCTCGTCTCGGCTCGCGCACGGAACCCCTCGGCGACGCGACGCAGCGTGCTGGCGACCTCGGTCGGCTCGCGCCGCAGCTCCAGCACGCCCGCCTCGGCCAGGCTGATCGTCCGCAGGTCATCGACGATCCGCGACAGGAGGCGCGCCTGGCTGCGGATCGTCTCGATGTGCCGCGGCTCGGGGGTGTAGACGCCATCGATGATGGCCGAGGTCGTCGCCTCGATGACCGTGATCGGGGTCCGGAGCTCGTGGACCGCGTCCTGAAGGAACCGCTTCCGCGTCGTCTCCGAGACCTCGAGGGTCTCGGCCAGGACGTCGAACGACCGACCGAGCGCACCGATCTCGTCAGTGCGCTCCGCGATCCCCGAGCGCTGGCTGAGGTCGCCCGCCGCCATCGCGCCCGCCGCGGCCTGGAGCCGGCGGATGGGACGGACGATCCGGTCGGCAACGAGGAACCCGAGCCCCGAGGCGACCAGGGCGGCGAGCAGAGCGATGACCACGATCCGGAGCGTCGTGGTCCGCACCACCTCGGCGGTGTCGGCCGGCGCCGCGGTCGTGATGGCCGTGGCGACCACCGGACTGGGTGAGGCGCTCGGCGGCGTGGACGGGCTGGCCGCCGCGGCGACGGCTCGGCCGTCCGGAGCCGGAAGGCGAGCCATCGCGAGCACCACGTCTGAGCGAGCCCAAGTCGAGGTGGAGATCGTCGCGAGGACCGTCTTTCCGTCCACCGTCGACCCCTGCCAATCCGGCCACATGGTCTGGCCGGGACCGTTCCACCAGTCGTGGTGGGTGGGAGCCGGCGTGGGGCGCGGCGCGCTCGTCCTCGACGGCCGCGGTGTCGGAGTTGGCCTTGGGCTCGGGGTTGCCTCCTGGGTCGGCGCGGCCGGGCTCGCCGGCGGCGGGCTTGCGACCGGAGCGGCAGTCGGTCCGGGGCTGGGGCTGGCACCGGACCCGGCCCCGACCTGCTCGAAGCCCTGCTGGACGACGATCGGCGCGGCGAGCGCAACCGCGCCCCCGGTCCCGAGGGCGATGAGCGCGAACGACAGCGCGAGCCGCGTGCGCAGGTTCACGACGCGCCAACCTCACGGCCGGCCCGATAGCCGATGCCGCGCAGGGTCTCGATGTAGCTCTGCCCGCCGGGGGCGGGATCGAGCTTGCGGCGGAGGTTCTTCACGTGGCTGTCGATCGTCCGGTCGTAGGCGTCGAAGGCTTGGCCGAAGACGGCCTCGCCGAGCTGCTCGCGGGTCCAGACCTGCTGGGGCCGATCCGCCAGCGCGACGAGGAGGTCGAACTCGGTCCGCGTCAGCTCGATGTGCGCGTCGCCTCGGCGCACCTCGCGGGCGGCCCGGTCGATGGCGAGGTCGCCGAGGCGCACCGGAGACGACTCGGTCGCCTCGTCGTCCGCCTTCGTGGACAGCCGGCGGAGCACGGCCCCCACGCGCGCCACGAGCTCGCGCGGCTCGAACGGCTTGGTCACATAGTCGTCGGCACCGAGTTCGAGGCCGGCGACGCGGTCGATCACATGGTCGCGGGCCGTCAGCATGATGACGGCGGCACGGGAGCCCTCGGCCCGGAGGGTCCGGAGCACGTCGAAGCCCGACGCGCGGGGCATCATCACGTCGAGGACGAGCAGGTCTGGACGCGCCTGGCGGGCGAGCTCGAGCGCCGCCGCCCCATCGGCTGCGGTCACGACGCGGTAGCCGTCGCGCTCCAGATACGCTCGGACGACCTCGACGATGTGCTCTTCGTCGTCAGCGACGAGGACGCAGGCTTCCATGATCGAGCCCACCGTAGGGGTAGGCCGGCCGTCGAAGGACGGCCAGCCGACCCGCTGGGACGGGCCACTGGACCCGAACATGTCACCGTCCGCGGCAGCCCCCGGCCAGGCTCAGTGTCCCCAGGAGCTGCCGTGGTCGTCGGAGCCGCCGCAGCAGCCACAGCCGCGCGTATTCCCCTGGTCGTACTGCCACGTGCCGGTCGCGTGATGGGTGGTCGTCGATGAGCGGGAGGCCCTGACGGTTGCCGCTTGATGGGTCTGGACATTGACCGGAGCCACAGCCGGCCGAGCGGTCGCCACCGGTCGTGTCGCCCCAAGCGGGTTCACCGCTGTGCCCTGGGACGTCACGGCACCGGCCTGCGACCAGCCAGTCGAGCCCCACGCCTGGCCCGCGATCGACCGATTGCTCGATGTCGCGTTGCGTCCCCAGCCGAAAGGATCGGCTGCTGCCACGCTTGCGGTCACGACCAGCACGGCGATCGCGGCCAGGGCCAGCGATGTGACAGTCCTGCGCATTCCACGCCTCCTGACTCACGTCGAGCCCTCGCGGCCGACGTCTTCGTATCAGGGTCTGCCGCGTGAGCGAGGGGACGCCGCGGATGTCTGACGGGTTTGAGCTTCGCCTTTCTACGTGGAATCTCGATGGAGGGCGGGTGGAATCTCGATGGAGGGCGGGTGGCTGGACGATCGGCTCGTGCCGGCGGTCGACAGCCGGGCGGAGCCCAGCTGGACCGCGCTTCGGGCCTGCAGCCCAGGCCACGCCGCCTTCGCTTGGTGCGTTGCCGGACCGATCTCGTGCTCTGAGTGACGGCAGGCAGTGGGGCCCGTCGAGATTAGAGGACAGACGAGTGAAGCTCCCCGGTGAATGTGGGAGCGATGTCAGCAGGTCGTGGGCGCGACGAGGGCCGCGTGGTCGACGCCGAGGACGGTGCTGACCTGCGTCGCCACGGTCGGCAGGAACGCCTTGACATCGTTGGTGGCCCGCAGGTGGGCCATGATCGTCTCGTTCGATCGGACCGCCGCCTGGCACAGGCGGAGGCCGTCGATCTGGCCCTGGCTCGGCGTGAGCCCCGCCTGCTGGAGCCGACCGAGGGCGATCTGTTGATCGCGGAGATCGGACAGCAGTCGCTGGGCGATCGGGTCGGCCTCGAGCGCGTCCGCCGTGGCGCGATATGCGGCGACGAGCGGCGCCTGCTGGAGGGCGCGGCCGAAGTCCACCGCGGCTTCGTGGAGCGTTGTGTTGAGCATGTCGGTCTCCTCAGCCACAGCAGCCGCCGGCGCGGCAGTTGGCGGCGAAGTCGATGCCGATCTGGTCGCTCACGACGGCCGAGGTTTCCCGACAGACCGCCTGGAAGTCGGCCTGAGCGGCGAGGTAGGCGGCGACCGAGGGGCAGGCGAGCATGACGGCCTGGAGGCTTTCGAGCTCGGCGCGCTGTGCGTCGTCGAGTGTCCCGAACATGAGCTGCACTCGCACCTCGGTTTGGCGCGTCCGGAAAGCGTCGATCGCGGCGGTCGCCGCCGGATCCTCGCTGAGCGTGTCCGCGGCGAGCGCGAGCCTGGTGAACTCGGGGCTTGCTCTGAGTGCGCTGCCGAAGGCACCCGCCGCGAGGAGCGCGTCTGCCTCGGCCGCCCGGATCGCCGCCTCGGCCGGGCTCGCGACGCTGCGCGAGAATTCCTGGATTGTCATGGATGGCCTCCCCTCAGGCGACGAGCGACGGGGTGGTGAAAAGCCGCTCGACGAGCGCGCCGACGCGATCGAGCCCGGCGATCTCGGTGGCGAGCAGCGGCACCTCGAGGACCGGCACGCCGAAGCGGTCTTCGATCTCGGCGAGATAGCCCTGCTGCATGTCGTAGCGTGCCCGACCATAAGCGGTCGCCCGGACGTCCTCGGGCAGGACCATGTTCGCCACAATGAGCCCGAGCGGGATGCCGACCGATGCCAGTTCCTTGATGGCTCGCTCGGCCTCGACGATCGGCGTGGCTTCGGGGTACATGACGAAAGCGAACGTGCTCTGGGCCGGGTCGCGCATCATCTCGATGACACGGCCGAAGCGCGCCTTCGCGATGTCGTCGGCAGCGGCGGTCTCGACGGTCGCGAAGATCTTCACATCGAGCTGGCGGCTCCAGTCGATCGGGAGCTCGAGCAGTCGGAGCGTGTGCCCGGTCGGGGCCGTGTCGAAGACCGTCACCTCGTAGGCGTCGGCGCTCGCGAGTTCGATGAATCGGTCGAACGCTGCCATCTCTTCGGTGCACGGCGAGTCGAGCTCCTCGCGCATCGCTGCGATCGCCTCGGGGCTCCGTCCACGCGCGACCGCGTCGGCGATGATCCGTTCGGTGTAGGCGACGGCTGCCGCCTTCGCGTCGACCCGAGCGGCCCATAACCCGGGCACGTCCTCCACCGGCGCGGGTGCCGTGCCGACCGTCGTCCCGAGGACGTCGCCGATGTGGGCCGCCGGGTCGGTCGTGACGAGGAGCGTTCGATGACCCGACGCTGCGAGCCAGACCGCGGTGGCGCACGAGACCGCAGTCTTGCCGACCCCGCCCTTGCCGGCGAAGAAGATCGTCCGCGGCCGGCCGGCAGGCACGAGGGTCACGAGCGCGGCCGAAGGGTCAGCGCGTCGGCCGGCGGCTGCAGCGGACGGCACACCGAGACCGAAGACCGGGCGGATCGCGGCGCGGTTCGAGAGGAGCGGCACGACCGCACGCAGCCGGGCGATGCCGCGCACCTCGCCATCGAGAAGGGGGACCTGGCGGGTGGGCAGCGGGAGCTCCCGCGCGATCTCGTCGAGGTAGCGCTCCTGCATCGCGATCCGCGCCGCGAAGAACGGCGTCGACGCCTCCTCGCGCGGCACGATGCCGTTGACGATGAGTTCGCTCGTGACGATGCCAAGCTTCGCGAGCTCGGCGCCGGCGCGCTTCGTTTCCGCGATGGCGGTCGCCTCGGGGTGGAGCACGAACACGAACCGCGTGCGGCGCTGATCGCGCAGGGCACTGAGCGCACGCTCGTACTTCGCCTTCGCGTCGGCAATCGCCGCCGCGGGTCCGAGGCACGTCTGGCCCGACCCCGCCGACGCCTGGTCGATACTCCTGGTCCAGGCCTCGGGCAGCTCGAGCAGACGAACGGTGTGCCCGGTCGGAGCCGTGTCGAAGATCACGAGATCGAAGGCGGCCGGTGCTCCCGGGGTCGCGGGAACGGTTGGATCGAGGAAGTCGGCGAAGCGGTCGAATGCCGCGACCTCGGCGGTGCACGGACCCGCGAGCTGCTCCTCCATGACGCGAACGATCTCGGGCGGGAAGATCGCGCGGATCGGTGCGAGCGTCCGATCGGTGTACTCGGCGGTGGCCTTATCAGGATCGATCTCCATCGCCCACAGGTTCGCCACACCGGCGATCGGCGTCACCGCATGGCCGATCGGCTGCTCGAAGGCGTCGCCGAGATTGGACGCCGGATCGGTCGTGACGATGAGGACGCGCCGGCCGCCGTCGGCCTCTGCGACGGCCGAGGTGCAGGCCATGGTCGTCTTGCCGACGCCTCCCTTGCCCGAGAAAAACAGGAACTGGGTCACCCTGATGCCTTTCCGGGACGACTGCTGCGCAACGCCGAGGTGCGCCGGATTCATGCTCCCTCGAGGGCGCCCCGGAGCTCGGCGAGGCTCGGGTACGCGTCGGTCTTGACCACCTGCCCGTGCACGACCGTGATGGGCAGGACGGCCAGCTGGCGCTCGTGGATGAGCCGGTAAACGCAGGAGTTGGTCCCATGGCATGAGATTGCGCCTGCGGTCTCGCCACGGCAGATACACATTTTGTACATCTCTCGTCTTGACCTCGGGACGGCAGCGGGCTACCGTCTCCGGCATGGAACACGTCGTGGACACCGCCACCCTCCGCCGCCAGGCGAGTGAGTACGTCAGCCGAGCCTCTGCCGGCGAGACGATTCTCATCCTGCGGTGGGGTCGGCCAGCCGCCATCCTCCGTCCGGCCGTTCCCGGCGAGCGGGCCTCGAAGGTGACGGTGTCGACCTTCCGCCGAACGCTGCGAAGCGCACTGCGGACGGCCCGCAGCCAGCCCGTGGTGCTGACGTGGTGGGGTGGCGAAGCGGCGGTCATCGCGCCGGTGCCGGCCGAGATCGCCGAGGAGTGGGACGTATGACGCTGCGCGGCGAGATGCAGGCGGTCTCGATGAATGAGGTCCGCCAGAAGCTCCGGGTCGCGGTCGAGATCGCCGAGGCCGGGTCACCGGTGATGGTCCTCGAGCACGGTCATCCGGCCGCAGTGATGCTCCGCTTCGACGAGGTCGAGCGGGCCATCCGCCTCGAGCGCGCTCTCTCAGCGCTCCATGGCCTCGAGGTGTACCCGGAGCTCGCCCGCGACACGAGCGAGCTCGCCGCTGTTGTCGCCGGCCGCGTCCGCCCAAGCCTAGCCTCCGTGCGGCGCCTGGCGGGCGAGGCGCGCGAGATCCTTGCACCCCTCCGGACGGTCGGCGTGCGCGAGATGCAGCGAGTCGTCGCCGACGTGATCGATCGCGTCCAGGCCGGGCAGCCCGCGACGATCTCGCTCGATGGCGGCCTTCCCGCGGTGCTCATCAGCCCGACCGAGTTCGACCGGTTGCGCGAGCTCGCCCGGATCGAGAGCTGGTTCCGGGCGGCGGGGCTCGACCTCGCCTCGGCGAGCGAGCAGGAGATCGCGGCGTTCGTCCGCGGGTTCCGCGAGCGGCCAGCGGCAGCATCGGAGTCGGCCGCCTCGTAGCGGCATCGTCCCGTGCGTCCCCGCATCTCCGGCTTCACAGCCGCTTATCTGCCGCTTATCGCGACCTCACTCGCGACGTTCCTGGTCCTCACCTGGGCCTCCCCGGTCGCGGCCGTGAGCTCCGTCCCGACCGGCGCCCAGCAGGCCCTCGCGCCGGTCACCAGGATGATCGCGACCCTCGTGGCGATCGCGATCGGCCTGGGGATCGCGATCTGCGGCGCGGTCATCGTGTGGGGCGGCATCGAAAAGACGCTCGCCGGCTCCAACGCCGACGCCGAGCACCGCGCCCAGCGGCGGATCACGAACGGGATCACGGGGCTCGTCTGGATGGTCTTCGCGGGCGTCATCGTCTCGACGATCACCGCGATCGCCGTCGCCTACGGCCTCATCGAGAAGCCGTTCTGAACGGGCGTGGAGCGATGGCGGCGATCGCGCGACCCACGGCTGCAACCCCTGCGGCGCTGCGCCGCCTGCTCCGTGCGCGGCTGCCGGTCGCGCCCGCGGGGCTGCTGCTGGTCGTGCTCGCCCTCGGCGGCGTCGCCCTCGCGGCGCTGGTGCATCCGGCGTGGGCAACAGCGCCTGCCACGTCCCCGCCGCTGACGACCGCTCCGTCCGGCGTCCAGCCAGTCGGCGACATTCCGTTCATCGGCGACCCGATCCGTGATCTCACGATCTGGTGGTCAGACCGCCTGTCCGACGCGAACCGCGCCGCCCTCGGAGGTCTCCGGGGCGACTTCCTCACGCCCCTCGACCCGGCGTCCGACTCGGTCGTCAAGGACCTGTACGGGAAGATCCTGCTCATCACGATCCCACTCCTCACCATGGGCGGGGCGGTCCTCGGCTATCTCATCATGACGAGCCGGACCAGCGGTGAGTCGGCGTACACCGCCCGGGCGGTTACGCCCCGTTTCGTGGTCGGGGCGACACTCTCGGTCCTCGGGATCTTCCTCGTCTCGGTGTTCGCCCAGTTCGTCACCGCGACCGACCTCGCCATGGTGCAGGTGGCGATCCCTGCTAACGCCGTCGGCGGTCCCGACGCCTGGCCCGCCGCGGGCGGGGTGTTCGCGGTCCTCCAGAACGCGAGCTTCGATCCACGGATCGCCCAGGGACCGGCGAACTGGAACGACGGCGCCTGGCTCTCGACGGGTCTTGTGGCCGCGGTCCTCGTGACCTTCCTCGAGATGGTCAACGGCGCGCTCTCGGCGCTCGAGCGCCTGCTCGTCCTCGTCGGCCCGGTCTGTCTCGCCGCCTACGCCCTCCCTGCCACCCAGCGGATCACGAACGGCTGGCTCAAGATGCTCCTCGCCATCCTCGTCGTGCGCTTCGCCTGGACGATCGTCTTCGTCCTCTTCAGCCTCGAGTCCCTCGCGCACATGTCGGCCGGGAACCCGCCGACGGTTGGTGACACGAACGCGATGCTTGGGCTCGCGACCGGCTGTGCCCTCCTCATGCTCCTGCTGCCCTTCGCCCTCGTCCCGCTCGCGCTCTCAGGACCGGGCCCGTTGCGGACAGAGCGATGAACGAGCGCGGATTGGTCGAGGTCCCCGAGAACGCCGTCCGCGACGAGCCGATCGCGTTCGGCCTGACGGCGGTCCAGCTCGGGATCTGCGCGCTCAGTGTGCTCGTCGCGGCGCTCCTCAATCTCCTGCCGGTCTGGGAGCCCCTCCGGGTCCTGCTCGTGGTAGTCGGCGCCGCGCCGATCGGGCTCGCCGCGGCGCTGCCAGTGCGCGGCGAGCCGGCCTATCGCTGGATCGTCAGGGCGGTTCAGCACCGCAAGGGACCCCTCGTCTGGCACGCCACGCTCGTGTCCGTCGAGGAGACGGAGGCGCCCATCTCGATCGTCGCAGGCGTCCCCGAGGCAGGAAGTTGGCAGGAGGGGGACAATGAGCAGGCCAGTTCGCAGTCGGCAGAAGGCCCCGGGACACGCGTCCCCCCGGCCGCCGGCTCGCCTCCCGAAATCGTGGAGCGAGCGCCGATGGAGGAGGAGGTGCCCCGCCTGAGAGTCCTCGGGCGGGACGAGACCGGGTCGAATCCCGACCCCGCCGCATCCCGGGAGGAGCTCGAGCGTCCTCCCGCCATCCCGCATGTCCTCGCCGGGCTCCGCGTCGTCGGGGTCCTCAGCTTCGCCGGCGGCGTCGGCAAGACGGCCCTCGCGGTCGAGATCGCGACGTACGTCGCCGCCCGCGCCCGCTATCGGACGCTCGACGGCGACGAACAGGCCCTCCGGGTCCTCCTCCTCGATGCGAGCCGGACGAGCCCGGCGGCCGGCTTGCGCCTCGGGCTCGATGCGGAGTCTGTGTCGCGGGCGATGGAGCGCCGCGCCTGGACCGAGCCTGCCGCAGTTGAGGCGGCGATCACACCGACGCGCTGGCGGGTCGACGTCATCACGGTGTCCCCGGCGCGCTTCCTCGAGCGCGAGGGCGCCGCCTTCGGGGCGGTGGATGCCCAGGCGATCCTCGATGGCGCGACCGAGGCCGGATACCAGCTCCTCGTGGTCGACCTGGGCTCGGTCCACGAGCCAGGCCATCGGCACCTCATTGATCAGGCGTCCGTGCTCCTCGGGATCGTGCGCCCGACGATCGAATCGCTGCCGGACGTGCCGCGCCTCGCGGAGTATGTCCGGGCGCTCGGCATGGGCCGCAAGCTCGCCCTCGTCGGCGCGATGACTGACGATGACGCCCCGATCCGCGGCGTGCTCGGCGAAGATCGCCTCCCGATCGCCGGCATCGTCCCGCGCTCGGAGGCGGTAGCGCTGGCGGGCGAGCGAGGCGAGCCCGCTTGGCCGCTTGATGCCGCCTTCGCCCAGGCGCTGGCACCGATCGCCGCGGCCGCCTGGCCGTTGGTCGGCACGGGCGCTGGCCTTCGTGCGGCTCGGATCGGTGTCGTCGGTGCCGTGCTTCGGGCACTCCGTGTCGGAGGTGCCGCACGATGACCGGCGAGACGAGCGGGGCCGTGAGCGTCCGACCGCTGTCGGGCCAGACCCTCGGCAAGGTGCGGCGGATGCTCGTCGCGCGCCTGTCGGCGGATGTCCTCAATCCCTTCGATCGCACCCCCGAGCGCGAGCGGACCTTGCGCGAGACGATCGCGGCGACGCTCGAGGACCCCGAGCTCGATCTCGCGCCGGTGCCGGCGCTCATCGCCGCGGTCGAGGCGGCGGTGTGCGGCCTCGGCCCTCTCCAGCCGCTCGTCGAGGATGCCGAGGTCTCGGACATCCTTGTCAACGCGCCGGCCGCGGTCTTCGTCGAGCGCGCTGGCCGCCTGGAGCCCGCTGGCGTCGCCCTCGCCTCGGATGCTGAGCTCGTCGAGATCGCCGAGCGGATCGCCGCGCTGGCGGGTCGCGAGCTCTCGGTGGCCCACCCGATCGTCGACGCCCGCATGGCCGATGGCTCCCGGGTCAACGCGGTCATCCCGCCGGTCGGCGGGCCATACCTCGCGATACGCAAGTTCAACCGCCTCCGCCTCGATCTCGTGCCCGGCGGTTCCCACGGACGCGACTGGGTCAGCGACGGCGGCATGGACACCGCGATGGCCGAGTTCCTGACCCGGTTCGTGCGCGCCAAGGCCAACATCCTCGTGGCAGGTGAGACGGGCGCCGGCAAGACGACGCTCCTGCGCTCGCTGACCGACCTGTTCGATCCGGCCGAGCGGGTGGGGGTCGTCGAGGACACGGCCGAGCTCGCCCTTGAGAACGCGGACCGCTTCAACCTTGAGACGATCCATCCCCACGATCTCGCGCCCGGCGAGGCTGAGAACCGCCTCCTCGACGTCGGTGATCTCGTCGCCAACGCTCTACGCATGCGGCCCGATCGGCTCATCGTCGGCGAGATCCGCCTGCCTCGGGAGGCCTTCTACACCCTTCAGGCCCTCCACACCGGGCACGATGGATCGGCCACGACCATCCACGCGAGCTCGGCCGAGGATGCGCTCTTCCGGCTCGAGCTCCTCGCGCGCCAATCGATGCGCGATATCACCGTCGCCGACCTTCGCAGCTACATCGCGCGGGTCTTCGATCTCGTCGTCGTGCTCCGGCGGCTGCGGAGTGGCCGGCGGATCGTGCGCCAGGTCGCCGCGCTCGACGGAATCGACGCCGACGGCTATCGGCTGGCCGATGTCTTCCATTCGGAGACGACGAGCGGCGACGAGGTGCGCTTCGTCCGCGACGCTTCCTGGCGCCCCGGCCGGCGCCTCGCAGCGCGCCTCGAGGCGGAGGGCGAGCGATGGACCTGAGGCTCATCGGCGCGCTCTGCGCCGGCGTAGCGGTGTTCGCGTTCGGGATGGCGCTCGCACCGGCGAGCGTGGCGCCCGAGCCGGCAGCGGCCGAGGCTGTCCGGGGCTGGTATCGCGGGCGGCTCGCCGAGGGCCGCGCGATCCTCGCCCGCGCGCGCCTCGACCTCTCGCCACGGACGTACCTCGGCCTGTCGATCGGAGCGCCGCTCGTCCTCGCGCTCATCGGGTGGCTCCTCTCGCCACCGATGGCCGCGATCGGCCTCTTGGTCGGCGCCCTCGCCCCGCGCCTGTACGTGCGCGCGCTGACCGCGTCGGAGGCGCGAACGGCCGACGACGAGGTGCCTCGGGTGCTGCGGGCGATCGTCAACCGGGCCCAGGCGGGCGGCACGTATCCCGACCTCTTCGCCGCGGCGGCCGAGGCCGCCCGCCACCGTTGGGTGCGGGCGGACTTCGAGGAGATCCGCGGGCGCTTCTATGCGGGCGAGCCGGCGGCTGACGCGCTGGCCGACGTCCGCCGTCGCCAGGCAGGCCGGAACCTCGCGCTCCTGTACGACGCGCTGGTCGTGCTCATGACCACCCACCAGCCCGCGTCGGCGGCGGTCGACGTATTGGGCTCGCTCGGCGAGGCGGCCCGGAGCAACCAGTCGATCTCCCGTCAGGCGGCCGCGGAGAGCAAGGGCCTGCGCCTGCAGGCGGCGATCCTCGCGATCGTCATCCCGGCGCTGTTCCTCTACCTCGTCGCGGTCAACCACGAGCTCGTGGCGCCGGTCACGGACACCGACCTCGGACGGCTCGTCCTGCTGCCGGCGGCGGCGCTCCTTGAGCTCACGGGGATCGTGGCGTCGCTGCGCGTCACCCGGTTGGAGGCGTAACCGGATGGACCTGCGGCTTCTCGGTGCAGCAACGAGCGGGATCGCGGTCGTGAGTCTGCTCATGGCGATCTTCGCGCCCTGGTTCGAGGTGCCGGCGCGCCTTGATGCCGCCCGCGCGGCCGGCCTGCCTCGCCATCGGTACGCGCGGCTCGTGTCGGCGGAGCGGCCGTGGTGGGAGCGCCTCGTCGCGCCGCTGGCGACGCGACTTGCGCGCGTCGCCCCGGCGATCGCGACCCAGGTGAGCGAGCGCGACATCGTGCGCGCGGGCCTCGATCCACAGGTGATCTCGCCGGCCGAGATCTACGCCGCCAAGCTCGCCCTCGCGGCCCTCGTGCTCGTGGCTGGGCTCGCACTTACGCCCCTGCTGCCAATTGCCCTCCTCCTGGCCCTGCCGGTCGCCTTCGTCGGGTACGTCTTCCCGACCGAGTACCTCGCGGCCCGCGGCCGGCGGCGACAGGCGCAGCTCCGCCGCGAGCTGCCCGACTTCCTCGCCCTCGTCCGGCCATTGGCCCCGCTCGATGGCTTGGAGCGGGCGGTCGCCAACGTCGCCGACGCCCTGCACGCCTCCTCGGAGGGTACGAACCTCCTCGCGGCCCAGGTCCGTTCGGCAGTCGCCGCATATGGCGTCGGCACCGATCTCTATGCCGCCCTGCGCGACGTCGCGGCGGCAGCCGATCTCGAAGAGCTCGACGAGCTGGCGAGCTCCCTGGGCCAGGCGCGGCGCGTCGGCAAGGGGATCAGCGACGTCCTCGCCGAGCACGAGCGCTCACTCCGGGAGGCAGAGCGGAATCGCCTCCTCGGCGCCGCCTCGACCGTCCAGCCGAAGCTCGCCGGGATCCTCGCGGCGGTCTATCTGCCCGAGTTCATCGTCCTCGTCGTCCTGCCCCTCTTCATCTCGACGCTGGGGCGGCTGTGAACGGAGAGAGGTGGTGGGACATGACCGTTCGACGCATCATCCGGGCCCTGCGACGCGGCTGGGAGATCGTCCATGCCGACGAGCGAGGCCTCACGACCCTCGAGTACGTCATCGCCGCCGGAATCATCCTCGTCGTCCTGGCAGCTGCGGTGATGGCCTGGAACCAGGGTCTCGCCACGAAGATCGGCCAACTCGTTCAGCAGCTCCTGGGCGGCGGATGAGCTCGTTCGTGCCGGGCTCGCCCGACGATCCGCGGCGGTCCGAGCGCGGCCTCGCGACGGTCGAGGCGGTGCTCGTCGTGCCGCTCGTCCTCGTGCCGGTGCTCCTGGGCGTCGTCGTGTTCGGCTCGCTCGAGCACACGCACCTTGTCCTCGACGCGGCTGCAGCCGCCGGCGCCCGGGCGGCCGCGGTGGCAGGCGCCGACTCGCCGGCGGTCCGGGCCCGGATCGACTCAGAGCTCACGGGCGGCGGCCTCAATCCGACGAGCGTCCAGGTGACCGTCGATCCCTCGGTCGCCGCCTGGGGAGCGCCGATCAGCGTCCGGGTGGCGATCGCTGGTCAGGCCTCGATCCCGTTCCTGGGCATCTGGTCAGTCCCGATGAGCTCGACGTTCGTGACCCGCAGCGAGGTGACCCATTGAGCGGCGCGCGGGTTGGTGAGCGCGGCCAGGTCGCCGTCTACGCGGTCCTGCTCTTCCCTCTCCTCATGCTCGTGCTCAGTCTCGTGCTCGCGGTCGGGTCACTCGAGGATCTGCGCACCCGGATCGGTGCCGAGCTCGACACAGCGGCGCTTACGGCGACCCAGGCGCTCGACGTGCAGGGGCTCGCGGCCGGGCAGCCACCGCGACTCGTGGCGCAACAGGCCGACGCGCTCGCCCGCGAATATGTCGCCCGCAATCTCGCAGCGTCGAGCGATCTCGTGGCCGAGTCGCCGACCGCGATCGCGGCCTCGGCGCAGGTCGTGGTGACGAACGTGCCCGGCGTCGACCCGCTCACAGGCGTCGCCGTCACCGCGCCGACCGTGTCGATCCGGATCCAGGTCCCGGCGCGGGTGCCGCTCCTCTCGTTGGCCGGCATCGGATCGGTCGTGACGCTCACGGTCACGGGATCCGCGGCGGCGCGGACATGATGTCCATTCCCGAGCGCTACCGCGTCCCGATCGTCGCCCTCGTCGCGCTCGTCCTCGTCGTGGCCGCGGGCGGCGCGATCATCCTCGTCGGGGGCGGTGGACCGGCACCGTCGAGCAGCCCCAGCGCCTCAATGGCGGCGAGTCCCACCGACCCGGGTGCGACTCCCGAGAGCGCCGTGCGGGCGTTCTTCGCGGCCCTCGCGCAGGGTCGACGGACTGACGATCCGACCGCAGTGCTGCCCTACGTCACCGGAGACCAGTCCTCGGCATACCTAACGGTCGAAGGCTTCCTCAACGGCGAGAGGGCCGTCGGCAAGGCGTCGGTCGAAACCAAGAACGAACTGTCCGACTTCACGGTGAGCGTGCAAGGCCAGGCCGCCACCGTCACCTGCACCCAGCTGGTCGGCGGATACGACATCGACGTGAAGACCGGCCAGCCGCGTGAGAGCCCCACGATCCTGCCGCCGACGAAGTTCCAGCTCTCCCTGAAGACCGTCTCGGGACGGTGGCTCGTGGACTCATTCGAGGCCCTCCAGTGAGAGCCGTGGCCGCACGGCTTATCGCCTCCGCCGGGCTGGCCCTCGGTCTCGCGTTGGTGGTATCCGGACACGCGAGAGCGTTCGACCAAATCGAGGTCAAGGTCACCACCTGGACGTCGGACACCGGTCACGCCTTTGTCGGCGTCCAGGCCACCGGGAAGTGGGCACCTCCGGCCAATAACACCGGAAGCGGCACCCCGCCCGCGTTTGTGTCGACCTGGCAGAACATGGGCAATCCCGGCCCCAACTGCCACGATTGGTGGGTCACGGTCACGCGCACGAGCGACGGCATGGTCATGAACCCGGCAAACCCGGTGACGCTCGTGGCGTGCGGGGGCGAGGGACCGATCGGTCTCGCGCCGTCGGCGACCGGCGATATGAGCCTATATCTGGCCGTCAGCGTGCAGCCGCAGTCCGCTCCGGCCAACCAGGTCCGCACGATCACCGCCCAGCTCACGGCGGGTTGGCTCGACGCGCTGTCGGGGGCGATCCAGGCGTACGTCGTGCCCAGCTCCGTCCACGTGACGCGCTGGACGATCGACTTCGGCGACGGCACGACGCAGAGCTATCCGGCCAACTCCACGCTGCCCGACGAGCTCTCGACCACCCATCGGTATGGCCCGGGGCAGTTCGACGTCGTCGCGACCGCCCACGTCACCGGCAGCGCCTACGCGGCGTTCTTTGCGCCCGACGGGACGCCCCTCGAACGCCTGGTGCCGTTCGCGCTCGACATCAGCAACCGCGCCACAGGCATCGCCGCGTTGGCGATCGACTACGTCCCGCCGGTCGTCACGGTCGGCGCGAGCCCGTCGGGAACCCTGCCCAGTGGGACGGTCGTCGCCCCCGACGCGACCGGGCACACGGCGCTCTGGTGGCCGAGAGGTTTGCCCTGCGCGCTCTACCCCCGGGCGATCGTCGTCCGCGAGGGCTTCATGCGCTCGGGCGGCGTCCGGATCGGCGGCGCCACGACTGTCCTCACCGGCTTCACGTATGAGGCCGGGACGAACGACGCCGCGGCGCCGACCCCCTCGGGCACGTATCCGGCGGCCGACCCGATCGCGATCCAGTGGGACACGCCACTGCCTGGGCAGGGCACGTACCCGGTCCAGCTCGTCCTCGACCTGCGAACCACGTACGCAGACGGCACGGTACGCAGCGAGACGGTCGCGGGTGCGGCGGCGGTGACCGTCATCTACTCGGCCGTCGGGCCATGAACGAAGGAGGGGCGCGATGCGCGGACGCCGAACGGCGTATGCGGTGATCTTCCTCGTCGCGGGCCTCGCGACGGCCGGCGTCTTCTACGTCAGCCAGCCGGGCGTCGAGATCGTGCGGGCGAGGGCCGACATCGCACCGCTCACCAAGATCACGGCCGACATGGTGGAGACGGTCCGAGTCGCCCCGGCCGACGCCCCGGCGGACGCCGCCCACGCGGTCGGCGACGTGGTCGGGCAATACACGTCGGTGCCGATCCTCGCCGGCGAGGACGTCGATCCGCGCGTGCTCGAGCGCACGCCGGGGCAGCTCGAGTTCGGCTTCGGGGCGCCGCTGCCGGCCGGCATGGTCGCCTTCGCGCTGCCGCTCGCCGATCCCGCCCAGGCGGTCGGGGCAGCCCTCGCGCCTGGCGCCAAGGTCGAGGTCATCGCGGTCCCGAACGCCCTCAAGACCGGGGCCGACGTCGGGCCAGCCGCAAGCGCGCCGACGCCCGCGGTCATGGGCGAGGGCATCACCGTGCTCGCCCTGCGGACCGCCGATGGCCAGCCGCTCACGGATTCGGGTACAGGCAGCAGCGGCGGCGCGAACGCGCCGCTCGTGCCGCCCAAGCTCGGCTCGGTCGTCGTCGCGATCCCGGCCGGGCAGGTGCCGGCGTTTGCCGCGGCTGCTCTCGACTCGACGTTCTATCTCGCCCTCGCACCGGGAGCGCCGTGAGCCGCCTCCGCCTCCACGTGCGAGCTCGCCCGAGGGCGGCCGCGCCAGGCATCGATGAGTGGCCGCGCGCCGCAATCGACGACGACGGCTTCCGCGTCGAGGGCCGGCTCGTCGGCGGGTTCGAGCTCGCGCCCTTGAGCCTCGAACTGATGGCCGAGGCCGAGCGCGACGCCGCGCTCGACGGCCTCGCCGCCTTCGAGGACGCGATCGCGCGGCCGTACCTGCTCCTCTCGGTACCCGCCGATCGTCCGCCCCACGAGCATCTCTCGATCCTCGAGGAACGCCTCGACGGGCGGCGCGCGGCGAGCGGTTTCTCCGCCTACGCCGCCTTGTACCGGGAGCTCTGCGCGGCAGCGACGCGTCCGTTGCGACGGACGTACCTCCTCCTCGACGGGGCAAGCGGGCCCGAACTCGGGCGGCTGATCGCGACAGTGGGTCGGGTGGCCGAGGAGCGCGGCCTTGTGGTCCGGGAAGTCTCGCCAAACGAGATCGCCGGACTCTGGAGCGATGTGGCCCGGGCCGGCACCCCGCATCGCATCGGCATCCACGCGGCCGAGGGCGAAGGTCTCATGAGTTCCCTCGCGCTCTCGCGGCGCTGGCAGGCTGAGGTGGCGCCCGGCTGGCTCAGCGGACTGTTCGTCGTGCCCGGCATCGCCGCGGTCGCGATGCGGGTCCGACCGCTCGCTCGGGCCGAGGCGATGGGCTTCCTCACGACGCGCCTGCGCCAGGTCCGGGCGGCCGAGCGGTTGGCGGCCGAACGGGGCGAACTCGCCGACGTCGAGCGCGAGCGCCTCGGCGCAACCGCCACCGATGCTCGCCGCGCCGTGCACGAGGGATCGGGGCGGATCAGCTTCGTCGACACGGTGCTCCTCCTCGAGGCGCCGGATCGGGCGACGCTCGCCGAGCGGACCGAGGCGCTGCGTCTCGAGGCGCGCAGTCTTGGCGTCGACCTCGAGACCGCGACGTTCCGGATCGCCGACGCCTGGTCCGCGGCGCTGCCGGGTCCGGCGCCGCGCCCGATCGCCGAGCGCAACCTCGATTCAGGCTCGCTCGCGGCGAGCCTGCTCAACGTGGCGTCCGACCTGTACGAACCCGCGGGACACCTGTACGGGCGGGCGCGGACGAGCGGCGCGCCGATCGTGCTCGATCGGTTCGCCCACGCGTCGCACAACGCGATCGTGCTGGGGCAAACCGGCACCGGCAAGACGATGTTCAGTGGCGCCGAGATGCACCGCTGCTTCCTGCGCGGCGTGCGGGTCCTCGCGGTCGATCCGCTCGGCGACTACCGCCGCCTCGCCGCCGCCCTCGGCGGCACGTACCTCGAGCTCGGCGCAGGGGACGGCCTCAATCCCTTCGCGCTCGTCGGGACGACGACCGAGCGGAGCCTGGCGGCCAAGCTCACGATGCTCGATCGACTGCTCGCGGCCATGGCGGGCGGCCTGTCGCGCGACGAGCGTCCGGCGCTCGACCGAGCCCTGCGGGCCGCCTACACGGCGGCCGGCATCACGCCTGACCCGTCTACGCATGGCCGCCACCCGCCGACCCTGGCCGACGTCGTTGAGCGGCTGGCCGCCGAGCCCGAGGGCGGACCCCTGGCGCGGCGCCTCGAGCGCTGGGCGACGGGCTCACTGGCCGGCTTGTTCGCCGCGTCGCAGCCCCTGCCCGCCGACAAGCGGATTCTGGTCGTCGGTCTCGCCGCGATCGGCGATCCCGAGGTCCGCGACGTCGCCCAGCTCGCGGCGCTCTCGGTGCTCTGGGATCTCGTGCGGGCCGATCTCGGGCCCAAGCTCGTGGTGGTCGACGAGGCCTGGAAGGTCATGCGCCAGGCCTCGGGCGCCGACTTCATCGAGGAGCTCGCCCGCTCGGCCCGCCACTACCACGCCGGGCTCCAGCTCGCCACCCAGGACATCGTCGAGTTCCTCCGTTCGCCGTTCGGCGAGGCGATCGTCAAGCAGTGCGACCTGCGGGTGCTGCTGGGGCAGACGCCCGAAGGAGCGGACGCGCTGGTGCGCTTCTTCGATCTCACCCTCCCGGAACGCCGGGCCCTCGTCCATGCCCGTCCGGGTGAAGGCCTCCTTTTCGTCGGGCGCAGCCACACGGCGTTCGAGGCCGTCGTGTCCCGGCGTGAGTACGCCATGCTCACGTCGCGCCCGGCTGATCTCGTCGCCCAATCCCACACGAAGTACGAACCGCCCGACAGCTCGTGAGGCGGGCGGGGTGCGGGTGCGCCGCACTCGGCTGCCTCGTACCTCTCGCCTGTCTCCTCATCCTCGCCGGATCGATCGGCGTCCTCGCCGGCAACTGGGCGGCGATCGCCCGACCATCGGTCGCATCCGCGGCGGACGCGACTGCCGTCGCCGACATCCCGCCCGCGTATCTCTCCCTGTACCGCGCCGCGGGTGAGCGGTTCGGGCTCGACTGGTCCGTGCTGGCGGCGGTCGGCGAGGTCGAGACCAACCACGGGCGCAACGCTGGCGGCTGCGCCCCGAACGCCGCCAGCGCCCGCGGGCCGATGCAGTTCGAACCCGCGACCTTCGTGTATGCCGCAGCGCTCGCGGGCATCGCGCATCCAGACATCTGCGACCCGGCCAACGCAATCCCGGCCGCCGCGGCGCTCCTGCGCTCGGACGGCGCGCCCGGCGACTGGTGGCACGCCCTCTACCTCTACGATCACGTCAACTGGTATCCGCCGCTCGTGCTCGCCTGGGCGCAACGCTACGGTGCCACGGGCATCGTCGTGTGGCCGCTCGAGGGCGCCACGCTCACCCAAGGCTTCGGGCCGACGTCGCTCACCTTGGAGCCGTCCCTCTGCTACGAGGGCGTCTGTTATCCGCACTTCCACGCCGGCGTCGATCTCGCGGCACCGCTCGGCACGACCGTTCGGGCGATCGCCCCCGGGCAGGTCATCTTCGCCGGGACCCAGCCGGGCGGCGCGGTCGTCGTCGAGATCGACCACGGCGCCGACACCGTCTCGCTCTACGGCCATCTGCAGTCGCAGCTGCTCGTCGCCGTCGGGGAGTCGGTGACCGCGGGCCAACCGATCGGCGCAGTCGGGCTGACCGGCAACACGACCGGGCCGCACCTCCACCTCGGGGTCCTGATCTCGGGGCAGCTGGTCGATCCCTTACTTATGCTCCCGCGGGGCGGCGGAGGTGGGCCATGACAACCGAGATGCTGGCCCCCTTCACGACCCTCCTCGCGATCGCGATCCCGCTCGGCGTGGCCGTCCTGACGGTTGGCGTCACAGGGGTCATGGGGCCGCGCATCGTCGGCCTCCTCCGCCAGCGCGCGTACGACCGCGCGACCGAGGGCGAGCGGGTGCGCTGGGTGCTGCGCCTGGATCCGCCAAGTGCCAGTGACCCGGCAGCGGCCCAACGCCTCGTGGCTGCCCTCCATCCCGGCGGGCGGCGGGGCGTTTCGGCCTGGGCGTCGGGCTGGCCGACGCTCGAGCTCCTCGTCCGCTGGATCGATGGCCGCGCCCGCTTCGAGATCGTCGCGCCGCGTCAGCTCGCACGCTCGGTCGAGACCGCGGCCGCGGCCGCCTACCCCGCCGCTGAGTTCGAAGCAGTTGAACCTGAAGAACGCGCGACCTCGAGCATGGCGCTCGCGGTTGGGGGAGAACCCCCCGAGGCCGGCACCCTCGGACCGACGGCAGGCTTCGGGGCGGTCCTCGTGGAACTGCTCACGCGGTTGCCGCGCGGCGCCTCGGGGGCCTGGCGGCTCCGAGTCTCGCCGCTGCCCGAGGCGACCAGCGGGCGCTCCGACGACGTCCCGGGCATGCTTGAGATGTTCCTCGACTCGTTCCTCGATCGCCCGCCGCGTTCGCTGCCCGCGGCGGTCCGGTCGCGCCCGCCACGGCCGACCGGGCCCGCGTTCAGCGTGAGCCCCACCCTCGAAGTCGGATCGGCTGACCCCGGGGCGGCACGCGCCTGGCTGTTCGACGCGCTCGCGGCGGTGGGGACGCTGCGGGCCGGCGGCTGGGCGATCGAGGCGCGAATCGGCGGTCGGCCGGGGCCCATGCGCCTCGCCGCCCGTGACCTCGCCGAACTCTGGGGGCTCGGGGGCGCGGCCTCCGAGTCTCGCGCGGTGGACGCCATCCGCAGTCGCCGGCTTCCGAGCCCGATCCTCGCGCCTGGGCCCGGTCTGCGGGCGATCGGTCTGGACGCGGGCCGTCCGGTCCTCGTGCCCGAGGATGTGTTCGGCCGCCACGTGGTGCTGCTCGGTCGGACCGGCTCGGGCAAGAGCACCGAACTCGTCGCCCTCGCCGCCGACGACCTGCGCGCCGGGCGCGGCTTTACATTCATCGACCCCCACGGCGATGCCGTCGCCCGCCTCCTCCACGCGGTGCCGCCGGAGGAGGCCCATCGGGTCCATCTCCTCGAACTCGCCGAGAAGGAGCACCCGCGCGGCTTCAACCCGATCGAGCTCGACGGGGCCGACCCCGAGATGGTGGCCGCCCAGTTCGTCGACACGATGCGCGATCTGTACTTCGCGATGTTGAGCTCGCCGCCCTATCGCCAGCTCCAGTACCTGCGTCAGGGGCTTCTCACCCTCTTGACCACCCCGGCCGGCGACGAGGGCCCGTGGACGCTCGAGTCCCTCACCCGCCTGTTCACCGACCGGCGCTTCCGCGACGAGCTCCTCGCGAGCGTGACCGATCCGATGGTCCGCCACTTCTGGGAGCACGAGTGGCCGACTGGCCGGCGGGGAGCGAGCGATCCGTCGGCCGACGCCCTCATCAGCAAGCTCAGCGCGTTTCTCTCCTATCCCTCGATCCGGGCAATCGTGTCGGCGCCCCGCTCGACGATCCGGCCGCGGACGATAATGGATGCGGGCGAGGTGCTGCTGGTCGATCTCTCGCGGGCGGGCGGTGACAACGCCTGGCTGTTCGGCGGTCTCGTCATCGCCCGCACCTACGTCGACGCCCTCGGGCGTCAGGGCCAGGCGCCGGCGGCGCGCGTCCCGCACACGCTCTACGTCGACGAGGTCCAGAACTTCGACACGAGCGCGCTGCGTGAGATCCCGGCCGCGGGCCGCAAGTTCGCCCTCCGCCTCGTGATGGCCACCCAATACCTCGATGCCCTCGGGCGCGAGCTCCAGCGCTCGATCCGGGCCAACGTGGCGACGACGATGCTCCTCCAGCCTTCGGCCGACGACGCTCGGCTGCTGCGCGACGCGTTCGCGCCCCTCACGGAACGGGATCTCGTCAACCTGCCGCGCTTCGCGATGGCGGTGCGGACCGAGCTCGATGGAGACGCCCGGATCCTGACCGCCACGGTCCTGCCCGAGCCGCCCGACCTCGGCTCGGCGGCGCTGGTGCGGCGCCTGTCCGATCGACGGGACGAGCGTGGGAGGCCCCGATGATCGGTGTCGTCCAAGTGACGCGACCGAGACCGCGGCTACGGCCGCGACCGAGACCGCCATACACGACAGTTGGGTGACGATGAGCGCGACAGGATTCCGTGCTCAGCGCGCCAGTCGGCCGAACTCCGACTCGCTTCGCTCCATACGCGCGGGGGCCGTCTGGACCGGCCTGCCGCTGCGGGAGCGCCACCTCCTGGAGTGGCTCCTCTCGGCCGACATCGTGAACGCCGAGCTCGCCTCGCTCCTCGTGTACCAGCAGCTCCGGACCGCCCAGCGCCGCCTGCGGCGGCTCGTCGAGCTCGGCCTCGTGCGCGGCTTCTGGAGCGCCGGCGCACACCGGCCCCGTGGCCGCTATGCCTACGCGCTCACCAAGGCGACCCGGCTCGATGTCGAACGCCTGGCCTGGCCGGAGGGTCGTCCCGATCGGCCGGCGGACCTGCCCGCCTCTGCCCCGATCCACCAGCTCGCCACGCTCGACCTCCTGGCGGCCTTCCTCCATCATGCCGACCCGCTACTCGCCGAGGGTCTCGTCGCCTGGGTCCCCGAACGGGCCTGCGGCCAGCTCTTCGGCGGGTTCCTCCGACCCGACGCACTGGCGGTCATCCGGGTGCGCGACCGGCTCATCGCGCTCTTCGTCGAGCGCGACCTTGGCTCGGAGCGCGGCGAGGCCCTGGGCGAGAAGATCCGCCGCTACCGGCTCGTGTTCGCCCGTGACCCAGGACTGCGGGTCAACGTGGGGTTCGTCGTGGAGTCGGAGCGCCGGGCGCGGACCGTCCACAGACAGGCCGAGAATCGCCGCGGGGCGGCCACCGGCGTGACGGTCCTCAGTGCGACCGACGAGCAGCTCCGCCGAGATCCGTTTGGCGGAATCTGGTCCGATGGCGACCACGGACGACTGACCCGGGATCTGCCGGCCATCGCCGCCACCTCGGCCGGGCCAATCCTCACGCCGGGCTGCCTCGCCGACGGCGACGTGCTCGGCGCGCTCGATGAGCGGGGAGCGGCGCTGTTCCCCGCGCTCCGGCCGTTCTTTCGGATGTAGCCGGCCCTCCGGTCTCGCGAGTTCGCGCCCGAGAAGCTGGCGGCGTATCAGGTGGGCCGAGTCGTCGGCGCAGGCGTCGCGGTGCCCCTCGCCAAGCGCCCTCGGATCCTGCGGTTCACGTGAGGTTCCGGATCGGCTTGACTCTCCCTTGGGCAGTCACACACTGGGGGCGCAGTGATGAACGAACGGCAGCGTGCCATTCTCGACGGGCTGACCCGCCTCTTCGGCGCCGGCGTTGGGTCGTTCTACCAGGACGGTGTTCGCCTGGCAGACGATCCGAGCTTCCTCGCCCGGACCAACTACATCGGTCTAAGCATGCGCGAGATCCAGGGCTCCGTCTCCGAGGCTCTGGGGTTGCTGCCCGATGAGATCGGCGCCTTTGACCGTGACTCCGGGCAGGCGCAGAGCGACCAGGCGGGCCACTCTCGCAACGACCACATTCGCCAGATCGCGAAGCTGCTGAACATCCCCGAGAGCGAGCCGAGCATCCAGTGGTGGCTGAAGGTGAGCCTCCACAGGCTCACGCATCGCGACGGCTTGAATGCCCCGCGGCAGCTTGACTCCGGCGACTGGCTTGCGTTCGAGACCCTGCTCGAGCTGGTCATAGACCGCTACGAGTTGGTGTACAAGCGGGGCGTTGTCGATCGGCGCCTGGACGAGCTCCTGCGGCGAGGGCCGGGGCATCCAGACGCCGCCCGGATTCTCGGTCGTCTGCCGCAGAGCCACCGGCCGGTCGCGCAGGCCTACTTCTGCCGCCACGCCGGGCCCGAGTGGGTTACCCATCTGCCCGCCGCGTGGCTGGACAACCCGCCCCGGCTGGAGCCCGTTCCTGACCAGCCGGGTAGCCTCTGGCATCCCACCTGGCCTGTGTCTGCCTTCTTTGCCCGGGTTGCCCCCTCGTCCCCAGACGAGGTGCATAAGCAGGTCATGCGGATCATCGACGTAGCGACGCCAAACCACTGGGTCCACCGCGACCTCGCCCTCGCGGAGTTGCATGTCTCCGGCGCGAAGTTGGCCGCCTGGGCACGACGAGAGAGCCAGTGGCTCAGCGGTCAATCGTGGATTGGGTTCCTCCTGCGGTCGCCGCTCGCCGACTGCGTCAGGAGCCTCGTCGACAAGAAGGAGCCCGACGCCGCATTCGAGCTCGCCCGTGTCCTCTTCCGTTTTGACGCGCCGATCACCGCCGACCGGGAAGGTGCGCCCGACCAGATCGACGCCTACGACTTCATCACCTGCATCAGGCAAGCTGCCCAGGCCCTGGCGTCTGCGCGCCCGGTTGAGACGGTCGAATGGCTGGGCGAGCTGGTCGCGAGGCAGTTCGCCACGACCGATCGACGGATCACGCACGCGCTGGTGCCCAGCGTCGCGGGTGACGAGGTGGCGCTGTTCAAGGTCGGCGACCTCGTTCGCGTGCTGCGTGACATCGCCGATTCCGCGATCGCAGGAAACCCCGATCTGGCTGGCCAGGTGGTTGCGGCGCTCCAGAGTCAGCCAGACGATTCTGGTGTCATCGATCGCGTGCGGCTGCATCTGCTCGGACGACACGGCGAGCAGGTCCGCGCCGAGGCGATCGCTGCCATCAGCGATCCGGCCACTTTCGCTCCGGGTCTTATGCCCGAGGCGTCTGCGCTGCTCCGCTCGGCCGTCCCGACGCTGTCACCCGAGGAACGATCTGCCGCGCTCGATGCCATCACGGGAGGCACGCTCGTCGACGGGACCAAGGATCGGCTGCGTGAGCTCGTAATCACCAGCTCCGCGGGCACGCTCGACGACGAGATCGCGGAACTGACACGGAGGTTCACGGTTCATGACGTGGCGCAGGACGCCCCCGGTACCGCAGGCCACGCTCGCCGCCTGGCCCGTCGCGCAACTCGCGTCGTATCTGACGACCTGGCAACCGCAGGACGATCGCGAGGCGCTCATTGGCGCATCTGCCCTGCAGGCCATCGTGAGCAACGCCATCGCTGAGGATCCTGAGAAGTATACCGCGAGCGCGCTGGTATTCCAGGACCTGCGTCCGGTCTACGTGTCGATCCTGTTCAACAGCCTGATCCAGGCCGTCACGATGAAGCGCCAGTTCTCGTGGGAGCCGGTGATCGAGCTCGCATCTGCGGTGTTGAACGACGCGCTACGGCGCAGGGCGCCCGCCTACGCTGACGTCCGCCGTTCGATCGCGCAGCTCCTCCTGCTCGGGCTCTCAACGAAGGAGATGGCTCCGGCACAGGAGCTGGCCGATCGGATCTGGCCGCTGCTGACGGTGCTGGCTGACGACCCATCGCCTTCGAGACCGGAGGAGACGCAGGCGATCAGGCGAGGCTCCGACGTCGCCTCGGATCGCCTACAACTGGACCAGGCCTGAGGCGGTTGACGCGATCATCGAGTACGCAAGGTGGCTGCGTGGCGACGGTCCCGGGGCGGCGCGGCTGCCACCGGATGTCCGACGCGTGCTGCGACGACGTCTCGGTTCCACGACCGAACGGTCGCTCGCCGTGCGGGCCGTCTTCGGACTGCACCTGGGGCACCTATTCGACCTCGATCCGAGCTGGGTAGCATCCGAACTTCAGCGCCTGTTTCCGACTGACAACCGGCGTGAAGGGCACTGGGCTGCCGTGTTCGACTTCTACCTGGGCCGGTATCTGGCGCCAAGCACCACGTTCCTCGGGCTACTCAGGCCGCAGTACGAGCGCGCCCTGGCAACGCTCCATCCGCAGGCATCCCAACTCGACGCGCGCGCTGCCGGCCTCGCCCATCATCTCGCCACCATGTACTGGCGGGGCTTGATAAGCCTCGACCCGATGGATCCCCTGATCGCGGCGTTCTATGCGCGCGCGTCGCCCACCGTGGCCAAAGAGCCGCTCGACTGGATCGGCTGGAACCTCTGGCGGTCCAGCCGTCCGCTGCACCGGGAGCCACTGCCACAAGCCGTAGCTGATCGGCTGATGCGCCTGTGGGAGTGGCGTGTCGCGGGCGGAGCCGATGCCGGCGAACGTGCCACCTTTGGCTGGTGGTTCGCCTCCGGACTGCTCGATCTGACCTGGTCCCTGCAGAACTGCGGCGCGTCCTCGAAGATGGCGTGCGTCTCGGCGGCTCGGAGCATCCAGCGATGGGCCGAGCGCGAGAGCTTGCCCCCACGCACCCCCTCCTCGTCGTCGAGATCGCCGAGGCTGTCTTCGCCGCCGCCCCAGTTGAAGAACCGCTCGGGGTCTCCGTCGAGGACCTTCATGCAATCGCCCAGATCGTTCAGGACCCGATGTCGCCGCCGGAGGCACGGGCGCTGGGTGCCACCCTCGAGAGCCAGCTGGCCAGCCGGGGATACGACGCATCGTGACCCAATGGAGCGTGGGCTCGTGACGTCGGAAGCGACGCCGCTGACCGCAACGACGGCGGGCCATCGCGTCCATTTTTGTACATGTATTTGTACATGCCACGTATTCACATCGCGGGCCGCGCGCGATACGGTACGTCGCAGGTGGCCTGCCCGAGAAGACCTGGCGGTTCGTGAGGGCGGGCCACCGCCATTGCTCCACGGTGGAGCTGGCAGGAGCCTCCCGGAGCGGACTCCCGCGGTCGGCCTGATCGCGATCCATCCAGTTCCGGCGCCGGGATCCAGCGTGATCTCCCGGCGGCTGAAGCACCTTACCAACCACACAGCGCTGCCAATCGCGCACATCCATCTCGATGCGTGCGATCGCGCGAGGCGCGCCGCCACTCGTGCATGAGGGCGGAGTCCGGCCGGGTTGACGCGGCCGTCGCGAGGAACGCTCCTCGACGGTCTCGATCGCCGGTCGGCCTCGCCCCGTTTCGTGGGTGCGGCGCGACCGGTCCTCGGGACCTCGTGGGCGTTCGCGCCGACGGCTCGCTCGATCTGACTGGGCAACACCGGTTCATGCGTGGCGGATGACATCCGCGCCGGAACGGAGGTGATGCCCGGAAGGGTTCGAGAGGAGCCGGCGGCCTGCGCGCCCGCCGGCGAGTAACCAGCTGTTGCGCGCCGGATCGGAGCCGATCCTTCGCGATCGCACCGAGTCAGGCGTGCCGCGCCTGGGCTCGTCTGCCTCCGGTCCGTTCATCGTGCGGCGTTCGACCACACAAGGAGATGCTCCGATGCAGACGATGCAACCAGCGACCGAGACGACGAAGGTCATCTACGGCGTGAACGAGCTCGACCTCGATCTCGCCGGCAAGACCGTCCACGGGATCTGGAAGGCCTTGGAACAGGTCTTCAACATCCCGCGCGATGCGGCGGTCACGGTCAACGGCGGCCGGGTCGAGGACGACTACGTCGTCCGCCCGGGCGACGAGATCGAGTTCCAGAAGCAGGCCGGGGTCAAGGGCCTTCGGGCCTGACGCCTTGCCACCAGGGCAGCCCGGAGTCGACGGCACCGCGCCGGTGCGCCGGCTCCGGGCTCCCATTCGCAGAAGGGAGCTCGATCGCCATGCAGTCGCGCACGTACCTGCGCATCGAGGGCGATCTCGTCTCGCTCGTCAGCGAGGTCATCGATCGGGAGGTGCTCCTTCCCGATCTCCTGACCGAGCTGACGCAGAGCCAGATCGCCGCTACCCCTCGGCTGCCCACCGGCTGCCGGTACTGGCTTCGCTCGGGATCGATGGACCGCTCGGTCTTCGTCCTCGAGCAGCCGCCGGCCCGCAGGACGATCACCTACCAGGCGAGCCGACGAGCAGGGTCCGAGCCGGTGAGCTACCGGCTCGCCCTGCCCTACGTCGTCTTCGTTGTGTCGGTGATCGGCGAACAGATCGAGGGGCTCGCGACCTACTTCCGCACCGCAGCGATCCGCTCGCTCGACGACGCGCTGCTCTGCTCCACCCTCCCGAATACCTCGGACGACGGCGTCATCTGCCTGGGTTCGGTGAGAGTGACAGGGGCCAGCGTCGGCGAGCGGGTCGACGCCCTCGTCGGCGCGTTCTGGGCGAGTCGCTTCAACCAGGACCTGCGCCGTCATCCGCTGCCCTTCACGGGCGGCTTCCGGGCCTGGGCATCGCGCTCCCGGCACGATCCGCTGGCGGCCCTGTCCCTGCGCTACGACCCCTACTGGCGGACCCTCCGCCAGGTCGCAGCGTCGATGGCAGGGTTGAGCCCGTCGGACCTGCCGGCTGGGCCGCCCATCCCCGAGGAGACGTCTGAGTCCGAGGTCCGCACGCCGGAACCGCCGGCAACAACTGAGGAAGGTGAGAGCGATGCCCTCGCTTCGTGACCACCTCCTCCGCACACCGGCGGTCCGACCACGGGACCTCGGACGCTGGATCGCTCCGGCGCTCGGCGAACGGGCGAGACCGCTCTCGACTCCGATCCTGGAGGAGGCGGCGCTCTCGGTGTTCGCCCACATCATCGGTGGCGAGCGGCCCACCCGCGAGGGTCTGGTCGCGGACCAGCGGCGCTTCGAGCGACTGGTGTACCTCGTCCACCGCCTGCCCGAACGGGGAGGTGGTGAGTGATGTTCGCCATCGTCGAAGCCGGGGCGAACGTCGACGGCCGGCCGCTGCCGGCCTTCGTCGTCGCCCGCGACGGGCTCTATCTGCGCAAGCGGAGCTTGCTGGGTGTCTCGCAGACGAGAGTCGAGCGAGTCGCCCACCTGCCTCCTGCGCGCGAGTACGTCGACTACGCCCTGCCGAAGGTCCCCGCGGATCACATGGCTCGCGTGGTCGGCTTCTTTCGGGCCGTCTACCGAGAACGGAAGACCGAGGCGCTCGTGCTCCTGGTCTGGCACTCGGGATCGTTCGATCTCGTCGTGCCGGAGCAGAAGGTCACCCTGGCCTCGGTGCGGTTCGATCTCGCGGACGGTGACCTACCAGCCGGATCGCGGCTCGTCGGCACGATCCACTCGCACGGCGCTCTCGGCGCCTTCGCGAGCTCGGTCGACGAGGACGATGAGGCGGAGCTCGATGGGCTCCACATCGTCGTCGGCGATCTCGACCGACGACCCTCCTACGCCGCGGCGATCGTCGTCGACGGCGTGCGCTTTCCGCGCAAGGTGAGCCAGCTCATCGAGCGGCCTCGACGGCTCGTCGAGCCGCCCGCGGCCTGGCTCGCCGCCGTCCGGCGCGCTCCGGTCAGCCGACTGAAGCCGTCGGCGGCCGGCGCGAAGTCGATCGTCCGCGACCCGTCCGTCGGGACTCGGCCGAGCAAGGTCGAGCTCGACGCGCTCCTGGAGCGAGCCGATCGGACCGCGGCTGCCCTCGGCTACGACCTCTCCTGGCGGCTCGTGCCCCCTGGCGGGCACGAGCGCGAAGGGCGGTAGATCCGATGGCTAGCCGGATCGTGCTCATCGGATGCGGGGGCATCGGGAGCCAGCTGCTCCCACCGCTCGTCCGCTATCTCGCGAGCAGGCCTGAGCCTCGAGCGCTCCTCGTCCTCGTCGACGGCGACGTCTTTGAGGCGAAGAACCTCGGGCGGCAGGCCTGCTCGAGTTGTGATCTGGGCATGAACAAGGCCGAGGCCATGGCCCAGGTCGTCCGCGATCACGGGCTCGCCGTCCAGGCGATCAGCTCGTTCATTGACGAGACCAACGTCCGACAGATCGTCCGCGAGGACGACCTCGTCCTCCTCGCGGTCGACAACCACCGGACGCGGGCGCTCGTGGACGATCACCTGCGATCGCTCGACGAAGCGACGCTCATCTCCGGCGGCAACGACGAGACCGACGGCAACGTCCAGCTCGTCCGCCGCCGCGATGGTCGCTCCCTCGACGGCCACCTGGTCGAGATCCATCCGGAGATCGGCCGGGCCGCTGAGCAGGAGGAGAGCGCGGGCGACGGCTGCCAGGTCCTGGCGGCCGAGCGTCCGCAGCTCCTCGTGACGAACCTGTTGGTCGCGAGCGCGATGCTCGCCTGCCTCTGGCAGATCAGCGAGCGTGGCAGCGTCCCCTACAGCGAGGTCTACCTCGACGCGATCCAGTGCCAAGCGCGCAGCCGGCCCTGGTTCCGCCTCGAGGCGGGCGCGCAGTAGAGATCTGTGTGGACTGACGGTGCATATCTCGGCCGAGGCGGCGCCCAGGCGGCGCTTCCTCGGCCGAACCGTCTCAGCAGGCTTTGTGACAGGAGTTGTCACAGTTGTCACAGACACGATCGACGAACCCGTTCCGCCCGGGCAGCGGCATCTTTTCGCCGCTGCTGTCGGGTCGTGAGCCGGAAACCGCGATGGTGGAGGCGCGCGTCGCGCGGACCCGCGAGGGCCACCCGCAGCACACCGCGCTGCTCGGCGAGTGAGCGATCGGCAAGACGACGCTGCCGATGCACTGGCACCGGCGCTTGCAGGAAGCCGGAGATCGGGTCGTGCTGACCATGGCCTACCCGCCGTCGCGAGACGTCGACCGCCCTTACAGCTCGTCAATGCGTCGCCGATCGGCCTCGCCCGCGAGTCGGCGAAACTCGGCAACGATCGCGCGCGTGATGTACGGGTTGTTGGCGCTGATGAGATCGACCGTTCCGACAGCGACGTCGAGAGCAAGAGCGCCGGCTTCAACGAGCGCGATCAGCGGGCGAAGACCGCGCATGCATGGCACTGCGTTGGCTGCGCACTCGTCAGCGAGTGGTCCGTCGTTGGTCCAACAAGTTCCTCCGGCATCGCGCGCGACGATCAGGCAGACTTTGTCTGCGAACGAGAGCGCCGGGTACGGAACAGCAGCCTCTCGAAGCTGATCCAGCGTAGGCTCGACGACGTCAAGACCGAGTGCCGCGCATTTCAGCTCGTCAAGGCTGTCTACCTCGGCGAGCACAGGTGTTGGGATGACGACGCGCGCCGCGTGTTGAGCGATGAGCGCCAGAACCGCCTCGTTCGCATCCGCGATGTCGATGAGCACGCTCGCGTCACCGACGAGCGCGAGCCGAGGCGTCGCCTCCATTGGCTACGCCCAGGATTGGTGAAGGTCGCGCATCTTCCGGAGATCGAGACTGAGGATCTCGGCCGCCCGGCTTAGTGAGATTCGGTGTTCGTCGAGCGCCCTTCGAATGAGGCGCATCCGGCGGTCGGGATCGAAGTCGCTCGGGGCAAGCTCAAACGGCTCGCGGCCACGGAGCGGCTCAGGAGCCGCGGTGCCACGCGCCGCCGGGGTCAGAGGATCCGGCTCGTCGGTTCGAGTCAGCGATCGACCCAACCGGACCTTCGCCTGTGCCATGAAGCGTCGCCAGACATCCTTGATCCCGCTCTCGTCGAGGCGGTGGAGCACGGTCCTGTAGCTCACACGGAAGATCCGCTTGACCTTCATGACCGCGTCGAACAAGGGGAGGCCGAGCACCTCCTGCCATTCCTTGGTGAACCGAGGTTCGGGCATGAGGAGGTGAGCCGCGAAGACATCCGCCTCGCGTTCGGCGTCGACATCCTCGACGACCTCGTCTGGGTTGAACTCGTCTCGATGGAGTAGCAGATGGCCGAGCTCATGAGCGGCGGTGAAGATCTGCCGCTCGACGCTGATGCGATCCCAGCTGTTCACTACGATCGCGGGCCCGGAGCCATCCTCCGCAACAGATAGGCCAAAGAAACCCTCCGAGGCGATCTCGAGCCACAGGACCTTGATCCCGACCCTGTCTTCCAGCAGCCCGCTGATGTCGAAGATCGGGTCATCACCGAGGCGCAGTCTTTCCCGAACGAGCTCGGCCGCCATGCGGGCCCGGTCTGGACCCTCGGGAGCGTCCAAGTCCCCGAGGAGGTAGGGCCGCGCCTCGTCAACAAGACGCTCAAGGGACGCGTAATCGTCGAGCTCGCGTCCGACGTCGTGAAGGATCCGAGGCCGGTCCTTCAGCCGGAGCTTCGACCGAAAACGCGCCCGTGGGGGCGGCGGTGCGGGGCGCAGGAGGTCACCCGGTGGCACTCCGAGCGCCTTGGCGAGAGCGACAAGAGTCGACGCCCTCGGCTCACTGAGCCCAGCCTCGAGGTTCCGGTACGCGGCTCGGGACAGGCCGGCTGCTTCTGCCGCGGCTTCCTGGGTGAGCCCTCGCATCCCCCGCAGCCGCTGAAGGTTCGCCCCGATGTCCGCGGTCGGCGAAATTGCCATAAGTCCGCCTCCCTGATGGATACGCCGATAGACTAGTCGATTTGACGACTACGGTCAAGTTGGCTAGTATTGGGTGCGGGGCTTCGGCTCCAGAACAGGCAGCACATTGGAGGTGGCCGGCAACAGCCGCCCGGAAGCGACGGAGGCGTGGCGCCCGTGCGGGTGCCACGCCTCCAGGCAGCGGACACCCACTTCAGAGTCCTCGCCGCCGGGAGCCAGCGTAGCGCACGAAATCGGTCAAGGAACGCGTCTCGGCACACCACAAGGGAAACGACGTTGGCTACGAACAAGAACCGCCATGACGGCCACCGCGAGGGCGCGGTCCGCGAACGATCCCAGTTCCGCACGCCCTCGGGAGATTGGGCGAAGCGGGACGCCAAGACCGGCCAGATCCTCGACGTGAAGAGCGACGGCACCAAGTTCAAGGGAGTCCGCCGCGAGGGCACCAGCTCGACCTAGCCCTCAGCCGCGGGTCACGACGATTGCCACCGGGTTTGCTGCGTCGTCGGCCCGCGGCTCAACGCCGAAGGGTATCCGTGACGGACTGCCTGTCACGGGTTGCCGACTCGCTCAGTCCAGAACGGAGCAGACCATGAACGAAGACGCCGCTCAGGCGGTGAAGGAAGACCCCCGGGACGCGCCAGCTGCGAGGACGGTGACCATCATCGTCAACGGACAGGAGCACGAGTTCCCAAGGACGGATATCACCTATGACGAGGTGGTCGCACTGGCCTTCCCGACCCCGCCGACGGGGCCCTACATCGAGATCTCGGTGACCTATCGCCGTGGGCATGGTCAGAAGCCCGAGGGAACGCTCCTCCCAGGCGGAGAGGTCAAGGTGAAGGACGGCATGATCTTCAATGTCACGGCGACTGATAAGTCGTAGCCCCGACCTGCGCCAGTTGCGGGACGAGGGGTACGACCTCGAGATCCGCGGTGGGTACCTGCTGGTGCACCACGTTCCGTACGTCACCGCCGCAAAGGAGGTGGCGTACGGAACGCTCGTTTGCGAGCTCAACCTCGCGAACGAGGCGACCGCGCCGCCGGATCCCCACACCATCCGCTTCACCGCAACGCCATGCGATGCGGAGGGCCGGCGCCTCGACGGTCTCATCAACGACGCCACGCGCACGGACCTCGGCGGCGGCCTGATCATCGAAGCATCGTTCTCTCACAGGCCCGTGGGGAGCGGTCACTACCCCGACTACCACTCGAAGGTCACGACCTACGTCGCGATCCTCGGTCGCCATGCGGCGGCCATCGACCCCGACGCCACCGCGCAGACCTACCACGTCCGGGAGGAGCGCGAGGACGGCTCCCCGTTCCGGTATCCGGACACCGCGAGCGCGCGAGCGGGCATCACGGCGATCACCGCCAGGCTCGCGGTCGCCAAGATCGCGATCGTGGGCCTGGGTGGAACCGGGTCGCACGTTCTCGACCTCGTGGCAAAGACCCCGGTCGGCGAGATTCACCTCTTCGACGGTGACCGGATGCTTGATCACAACGCCTTTCGCGGCGCCGGTGCGACGTCGGCTTCTGACCTAGATGGAGGGCCGAACAAGGCGGAGCACTACTCGCGGGTGCATTCGGTAATGCGCGACGGCGTCGTCCCGCATCCCTACGCCCTCGATGGATCGAATTGCACCGAGTTAGGCGACATGCGGTTCGTGTTCCTGGCATTGGATCCGACGCCTGCGAAGCGCGTCATCATCGAGCACCTCGAGGGTCGCGGCATTCCGTTCATCGACACGGGCATCGGTGTGAACGTCGCCCAGGGGATGCTCGGCGGGATGGTACGGGTGACGACGGGCCTTCCCGGACGACCGGTCAGCGGCCGGCGGTGGATCTCGTTTGGCGACACGGCGGCGGCCAACGAGTACGCACCGAACATCCAGGTCGCAGATCTCAACGCCCTCGCCGCGGCACTCGCGGTCATCCGTTGGAAGAAGGTGTTCGGGTTCTACCGCGACCTCGAAGGCGAGCAGCACATGCTATTTACCATCGACGGGAACACGATCAACAACGAGGCCGGTCCGTGACCCGCCTCGAGAGGCTGGATCATCGATTCGTCGATTGGATCCCTGCGGACCTCGAACCCGGCGTCCTCTACATCACGATCGAGTACGCGACCGCGGTTCATTCATGCGCTTGCGGGTGCGGAGCACGCGTCGTCACGCCCTTCACGCCCACAGACTGGGAGCTCCGCTTCGACGGCGAGACGGTGTCGCTATCACCGTCGATCGGCAACTGGAGTTTCGCCTGCCAATCCCACTACTGGATCCGGCGGAACCGCATCGAGTGGGCGCCTCGCTGGTCGGCTGCCCAGATTGGCCGCAACCGCGAACTCGCCCATGGGGCAAGGAACGCGAGCGTCGCGACACCGCTGGCGAGCAGCGATGAGGAGCAGGCGACGGGCCGCCTTGTTCCGCTTCTGAAGCGCCTCGCGCGGGTCGTTCGTAGGGCTTGAGCCAAGCTGACAACGGGCCGACCGGGGTCCGGGACCGTTCAGGCCACAAGATGCAGTGGTTCGGCGTCGTGCGAGCACTCCATGTTGTAGGGTTGGCTGGCGAGGAAGGATTCGAACCTTCTATCCCTTGACACCAGCGTCAGGCGGCCATGCGTTGGCGACCCTGAGCGTCAGCGCGTGAGCGACAGATACATGTTTTGTACATGTCATATCTTGACTCGCCCGCCCCCTCGCCGCTAGCGTAGGGGAATGGATCTGGACAATCGTTCGGCGGGTCCCCATGCCGCCCCGCTGCCGCGACGTCGGCAATGGGCGAGGCGGGCTCGACGTGTGATAGACGCATCGCGCGGAACCGGAGCCGATCGGTCCCACCGGATCGCGCGGGCCGATCGTCGGGCATCACTGCTCCCGCGCGGACTGGCGCGGGTACGCCCACAGCTGCCCACAGACGCTCGGCGAGGTAACCGCCATGAGCGATCAGGGGACCGCCTGTGCCGCTGCCGCCTCTGCGCTGCCCTCGCGAACGCAATCGAGTCGGCGTCGAGGAGGAGCGTGGCGGGCGGGCGGTAGACTGTGGTCGCCGCCAGGCTGACCTCGATGGGAAGCCGTCCGATGAAGACCCTGCCAACCAAGCCCGATGCCCTGCGCGGCCTGCGCGCCGCGGCGTGGGTGCGCGAGTCGACCGCGGGCCAGTACGACAACTTCGGCCCGGACGCACAGCGCGAGCAGATTGCCCGGGCGATCGAGCGACACGGCCTCGTTGGCACGGGCATTGAATGGTTGGTCTCGCATTCGGGCCGGACCGTCGCCTCCACTCGCGAGTGGCACGACATGCTCGAGCGGGCCGGACAGGAGTACGACGTCCTTGTGGTCGGCTACGCGAGCCGTTTCGCCCGCGACGCCCGCACGGCATTCAACGCGAGGCACGACCTGCACGCGCGGGGCGCTGCCCTGCTCTTTGCCGACGAGCGGCTGCTATCGAGCGACGATGAGTCGTGGGACTACTGGGCGAAGGAAGCCGTCGAGGCCGAGAGCTACAGCCGCCGCTTGAGCCGCCGCGTCCGCGAGGGCCTCGAGGCTAAGCGGCGCCGACTCGGCACGCCTGGCGGCAACCGACCGCCCGTTGGCTTCCGACGCGAAGGACGGCCGCCCGTCCTGGTGGTCGATCCCGAGCGAATGGCACTCGTGCGGACTACCTTCGAACTCAGCGCCTCGGGCATGCTCGATCGCGAGATCGCCGGCCGAGTCGGCCTGAAGCTGACCCACCTGCGCGAGATCCTGACCAACCCGGTTTACCGCGGACGGCTCCATCGCGGCGAGCTGGCGGCTACCGGGGCAGCGATCGATCCGGAACTCTGGGACAGAGTCCAACTCGTCCGCGGCCGGTTCAAGCGTCGTCACCCGGGCTACCCGATCAATCGACGGGAGTACGCGCTCGCCGGGATCCTCTTCTGCGCGGCCTGCGGGCGTCGTCTGACTGGGCACGGCGGGCGATACCGCCACGTGGACCCCTGCCCTGCCTTCATCGACGCTCGCCCCGAGGGTCCGCCCCAGTCGTTTCCGCTCGTGCGCGTGCACGGACACAGCTACCCAGCGACGACGTACGACGGAATCGTCCCTGCAGTGCTGGCCCACATCGCCGCCAACGCCCGCGTCAAGGCATCGGTTCTGGGCATCCTCGAGGAGCGTGCGCAGACGGTCGACTCTCTTGCACTCGCGCGGATCACCAAGGAGCGAGAGGCGGCGCTGGCGCGGTATCTCAACGACCGCGACCTCGTCGCTCTGCAATCCACCATGGCCCGCTTGGACACCGAAGAGGCGGAGGCGCGGCGACCCGCGAAGACGATCGATCCCAAGACGTCGCTTGCCTACCTGACCGACCTTCCGAGACTGTGGCAGGAGACCGCGCCGGAGCGGCACCGTGGCCTCGCCGAGGCCATGTTCGAGCGCATCGAGGTGCTCGGCACAAAGGAAGCGATCGTCCACCCAACCTCCGAGGCCGAGGCGCATGGGTGGCGCGAGCTCTGGGGGAACGCAGTCCTGACTGCCGACTACAGAAGTCGGTATGGTCGGGGCGAGAGGATTTGAACCTCCGACCTCATCGTCCCGAACGATGCGCGCTACCAAGCTGCGCCACGCCCCGACCGTGATGCCGGCGGCACCGCGTGCCGCACGAGCCGAAAGAGTATAGCG
>JAJYNP010000271.1 GCA_021786265.1 Chloroflexota bacterium | reverse complement strand
AGCGCCCGGTTCTCGCATCAGATCAGCGAGAGCACCTCCCTCGAGGAGGCCCTCGCCAAGCTCACCAAGGAACTGCCGGCCTGACCACTACATCTTGTGGTCTGCTGCGTCAAGGTGAAAAGCACTACGCCGCATACCTCGCCACCCCCGACGTCTACTGGGTCGTCCAGCCGCCGGAGCGGCTCGACGACCGGTTGCGGCGAGCGCTCGCCATCGGCAGGCTGGCGACCGACGAGGAGTACCAGCGGATTGCGACCCAGAAGACGAAGGAGGAGGCGCGCAAGCTCGAGGCGGAGGCCCTCCAGCTCCGTGCGGACGCGAGCTCGGACGTCGACCAAGTACTCGCGGACGGGACGATCTACTGGGGCGGCGGCACGCTGTCCCTGTCTGCCCTTGGTGGGCAGGCCAAGGCCAAGATCGAGGACGCGATCCGCGATCGCCTGAGCGTGGTGTTCGACCGCTTCAAGGATGGCGACCGAGTCTTCAGCGCGAACAACATCGACCGACTGTCGTTGGTCCCGCCTAACGAGCGCGCGACATTGGACCCCGCGCTCGCCCTGTTCGACGCGGCGGGGCACGTCCAGGCGAACCACCCGGTCGTCGAGGAGCTGAGCACGTACCTCAACTCGACGACGAAGAACGAGGGTCAGGAGGTCATCGCGCACTTCCGGGACAAGCCCTTCGGGTGGCCGGGCGACCTCGTCCGCTATGTCGCGGCCGGGATGTTCACGGACGGCAAGCTGAGCGTCATCGACCGCAACGGCCGGCGCTACGACAACCCCAAGGAGGCGCCGGCCCGGGCGCAGTTCGGGACCGGATCCTTCAAGACGGTCCGCCTCGAGATCGAGGAACATCCGCCGACGCCGGAGGAGATCACGGCGCTCCGGACGCTCCTCCAGGCGCTCGGCCGACCGACCAAGGACGCCGCCGAGGTGACCATCGCCGAGGCCGGCGACGAGGTCCGCGCCGATCTCGCCGCCCGCTTGTCGCTCGTGAGCCAGGCCGAGCAGGCGGGGTTGCCACTCCCGGCGTCGTACTCGACGATCGGCCCGATGCTCACGGAGATCGCCGAAGCCGGCTCACGTGTCAAGCGGATGCGCGCAATGTTGCTCCACGGACCAGATCTTCGGGGCGCGGCGGCCGATCTCTCCAGGCTCGATACGTTCGTCAAGCACGCGGGCTTGGCGCAGTTCTCACGTTCTCGCCGCTTGCTTGAGGCAGCGCTGGTCGCAGGCCTGGAGGACGATGAAGCATGGGGCGCGACGATCACCGAGGCTGCCGCGCAGATGAACGCGATCGTCGAGCAGCGCCGCGTCCTCGAGGACTGGGACTCGGCCTATCGCGAGCAACGCGAGCTGCTCATCCAGGCCTTCAAGGCCGTCTACCTACCGCTTCGAGACGACGTCCGACGTCAGACTGACGCCGCTCGTGGCGCCATCCTCGACAGCCAGGAGTTCGCCTCTCTCAACGCCGACCGCGCCCTGAAAGTCCGGCTCGGGTTCCTCGCCGAAGGCCGTCCGCTCGCAGTCATCCCCGAGGCCGAGCTGAAATCCGACGCCGACCTGCTGACGGCGAACGACACCTACTCGATCGCCCACCTTCGCACGAAGGCTGCGGCACTGCCGGGGCAGCTCGCGCTCGCGCAGGGCATGGTCATCGAGCTTCTTACTGAGCAGCAGAAGGCCGAGGGGGCAAAGGCGACGATCGCCGCATGGGACGCAAAGGTGGCGTTCGCCGGGGTGACCTTCAAGACCGAACCGGAGGTCACGGCCGCATTTGAGAAGGCAGCCGACCAGGTGAAGGCGCTCATCCGCGACGGTAAGTCCGTGAAGGTGGTCTGATGGTGGGCGGGGCGCCTGAGTCGACCTGGGGCATCCCTTCCCGGACCAGGGGGCTCCTCAAGTCCTCCATCCTCGAGCTGCGTGTCCTGCTCGAGGAGGACGCCCGCCGCCAGCTCGCCGCCCTCGGCATCACCAAGAACGGTCTCGGCGAGGCCCCGGGTGCCCTGTCGGCCGAGGACGCCCGGGCGCGGCGCGTCGCGCTGACGGTCATCGGCCGGCGGCGGGAGGCAGGCGAGAACCTGGCCGAGGCGGTCGCCGATTACGTCACTGAGACGGCCTTCACGTTCCTCGACCGGGCCGTCGCCCTGCGCTGTCTCGAGGAGCGCGGCCTGCTGCTTATCGAGGGCCAGCCCGAGACCGTCGTCAAGCTCGACCCGGTCCGGGGCTCCTCCTCGCTCGTGTGGCGGGTGCGGGCCGAGTCCTCCGGCCGGCCACCGCGCGAGGTCGCACGCGAGGCGTTCCGGCGGGCCTGCGCCGCGGTGAGCGAGCGGATCCGCGTCCTGTTCGACCCCGACGACGAGCACGCCGCCCTGTTCCCGCTCCTCGCGAGCTGGGAGCGCGTCGTCGCCGTCCTCAACGCGCCGGACGTCCCCGCCGAGGCGTATGCCGAGGACGAGGTCCTGGGCTGGGTCTACCAGTACTGGAACAGCGCGGCGAAGGACGCCGTCTACGCGAAACTCGCGAAGGGCGGCAAGATCGAGACGCCTGAGGAGCTCTCGGCCGCGTCGTGCCTCTACACCGAGCGGTACATCGTCGACTACCTCGTCCAGAACACGCTCGGTGCGACGTGGGTCGAGATGCACCCCGAGTCGGCGCTCCCGGCGACCTGGCCCTACTACGTCCGGCCGCCGGCGGGCAACCCGCCGGTCACCCGGGAGCCCAGGCCCGTCCGCGAGATCACCCTGCTCGACCCGGCCTGCGGCTCGGGCCACTTCCTCGTCCGCGCGTTCGAGCTGTTCGCCCAGCTCTACGCGGAGGAAGGGACGGAGGACCCGGCCGAGGTCCCGGCGCTCATCCTCGAGCACAACCTCCACGGCATCGACATCGACCGCCGGGCGGTCCAGATCGCCGCGCTCGCCCTCTACCTCAAGGGCTGCACCAGCGCCGGCCCGGACTTCCGGCCCCGCAGGCTCAACCTCGTCGCGGCCGACATCGTCCTGCCGCCGGACCCGCCGGCCGACTTCATCGCCAAGTTTGAGGACCGCGACCTCGCCGACATCGCGAAGAGCCTCTGGGCGGGCCTCGGGGGCATCCGCGAGTTCGGCTCGCTCCTCCACCCGGAGCGAACGGTCAACGACGCCTTCCGCCGGCTCCGGGCACGGGACCGGGACGGGCTGTGGGCCAAGGATGAGGCCGCCTGGGCGAAGCGCCGGACCCAGCTGATCACCGAGCTCCGGCGGGCCGTCCGCCGCGAGACCGGCGAGACCGACCTCGGGCGCCACCTCTTCGGAACCGAGGCTGCCCGCGGGCTCGACCTGCTCCAGGTCCTCGGCCGCCACTACGACGTCGTCGTAGCAAACCCGCCCTATGTGGGAACGCGACGTCAGGGATCGAGACTCAAGGCTTTTCTGAGCCATGAGTATCCGGTTGGCAAGAACGACCTCTACGGCGCGTTCGTGCTTCGCTGCCGCGAATTTGCGGTGGCGCGCGGGCTCGTGGGCATGGTCATGCGGCACAGCTGGATGTTCTTGAAGACGTTCGGCGAACTGCGGACTGAGATCCTCAGCACGCAGATTGTGAGCCTTGTGAGCCTTGGCCCCGGTGCATTCGAGGAACTAAGCGGCGAGGTCGTGCGGGCAGTACTTCACGTCGCCAAACGTCAGCCGGCGGAACCCGAGCATCTGCTCATCGGTATCAGGGTGCGGATTCCACGGGTTTTGGCCACCTGATTCCGCCGGGTTTTGGCCACCCGATTCCGCCGCGAATTGGCCACCCTGTTCCACGGGTTTTGGCCACCCTGTGAGGACGC
>JAJYNP010000334.1 GCA_021786265.1 Chloroflexota bacterium | reverse complement strand
CGTGGCCGTCGAACCGCACGTCCCCCTGCCCGAAGCCGAGGGGCTCTCCGGCCGCGATCCGGAGCTGGTCGCCGACCAGGTCGCGACCCGTCACGAGCTCCGTCACCGGGTGCTCCACCTGGAGGCGCGTGTTCATCTCGAGGAACCACCAGGCGCCAGCTTCGTCCACCAGGAACTCGCAGGTGCCGGCGGACACGTAGCCGACGGACGACGCGAGCCGCAGCGCGGCCCGACCGAGTTGCTCGCGCAGGTCCGGTCCCACGCCGGGCCCCGGCGCCTCCTCAAGCACCTTCTGGAAGCGACGCTGCACGGAGCAGTCGCGGTCGCCCAGGTGCACGCCGTGGCCGGCACCGTCGAACAGCACCTGGATCTCCACGTGACGCGCCGGTCCGACGTTCCGTTCCAGCAGCAGCCGCTCATCACCGAAGGCGGCCGCGGCCTCGCGTCGTGCGGTGGCCAGGGCGTGATCCAGCTCGTCCGCCGCGTGGACGATCCGCATCCCCTTGCCGCCCCCGCCGCCGGCCGGCTTGACGAGGAGCGGGTACCCCACGCGGGCCGCCTCGGCGCGCAGCGTCTCGTCCGACTGGTCCTCGCCGTCGTACCCCGGAAGGACCGGGATGTCGAGCGATGCCGCGCGGTGGCGCGCGACGGCCTTGTCGCCCATCCCCTCGATGGCGCCGGGCGGTGGCCCCACCCAGCGAAGGCCGGCGTCCAGCACGGCGGTAGCGAACGCGGCGCTTTCCGCGAGGAACCCGTACCCGGGGTGGAGGGCATCGGCGCCGGACCGGAGCGCGGCGGCCACGACGGCCGCGCCGTCGAGCAGATCGAGGCCGGGGTCCACGTCGCGCTGCGGGACCACGCACGCGATCCCCATGCGCTCGCAGGTCCGCTCGATGCGCGCCGCGATCTCCCCGCGGTTCGCGACGAACAGGACCCGGACCGGGCCGGACGTTGCCCAGGCGGTTGTCACGCGAGCATGGTAGCCGTGGGTGATCCGTGCCGGGCGCCCGGCACTCCGTGCGACGGCGGCGCACCACGAGGATCCTCGCGGCCTCGGCACGACTGACACGCGGTTCGGATTACATCCGGAACACTCCGAACCTCGTCTCCGGGATCGGTGCGTGCAGTGCCGCCTCGATCCCCAGCGCCAGCACGCGGCGCGTGTCGAGCGGATCGATCACGCCGTCATCCCAGAGGCGGGCGGTCGCGTACCAGGGCGAACCCTCGCGCTCGTAGCGCTCGAGGGTCGGCGCCTCGAAGGCGGCACGTTCCTCCTCCGATGCCCACCGCCCGCCCGGCAGGGACGCCTCGCGCACGGTCGACAGCACCCGCGCGGCCTGCGGCCCGCCCATCACGCTGATGCGGCTGTTCGGCCAGGACCAGAGGAATCGAGGCTGGTACGCCCGCCCCGCCATGGCATAGTTGCCGGCGCCGAAGCTGCCCCCCAGGAGCACGGTGAACTTGGGCACCTCGGCGCACGCGACGGCGGTCACCAGCTTGGCGCCGTGCTTGGCGATTCCTCCGGCCTCGTACTCGCGGCCGACCATGAACCCGGCGATGTTCTGCAGGAACACGAGCGGCACGCGCCGCTGCACGGCCAGCTCGATGAAGTGGGCGCCCTTCAGCGCGGACTCGCTGAACAGGATGCCGTCGTTGGCGAGGATCGCGACCGGGTAGCCCTCGAGATGGGCGAAGCCGCACACCAGGGTCTCGCCGTAGAGCGGCTTGAACTCGTGGAAGCGGCTGCCGTCGACCAGCCGCGCGATCACCTCGCGCGCGTCGAGCCGGCCCCGCCGCAGGTCGGCCGGGATCACGTCGAACAGGCCCGCGATCCCGTCGCCTCCTTCTGCAGGCACCAGGGGTTGCTCGGGCGCGAGGCGTTCCCAGGGCGGGTCGGGCGCGCGGCGCGAGAGATGGCGCACGATCGAGCGGCCGAGGGCCAGCGCGTGTTCGTCGTCCAGGGCCTCGTGATCGGCCACGCCGCTGACCCGTGCGTGCACCTCCGCGCCGCCGAGCTCCTCCGCCGACACGTCCTCGCCGGTGGCCGCCTTCACCAGCGGAGGCCCGCCCAGGAAGATCGTGCCCGTCCCTCGGACGATCACGGTCTCGTCGCTCATGGCCGGCACGTACGCGCCGCCGGCGGTGCAGCTCCCCATCACGAGCGCCACCTGGGGGATACCCAGCGCGGACATGCGCGCCTGGTTGTAGAAGATGCGGCCGAAGTGGTCGCGGTCGGGGAAGACCTCGGCCTGCAGCGGCAGGTACGCGCCCCCGGAATCCACCAGGTACAGGCAGGGCAGCCGGTTCTCGAGGGCGATCTCCTGCGCGCGCAGGTGCTTGCGGACGGTGAGGGGATAGTAGGTGCCGCCCTTCACCGTGGCGTCGTTCGCGATCACCACGCAGGTGGTGTTCTCGATGCGGCCGACGCCTGTGACGATCCCCGCGGACGGGACCGGCTCGTCGTAGACGCCGTCGGCGGCGAGGGGGCTCAGCTCCAGGAATGCGGTGCCGGGGTCAAGGAGCCGGTCGATGCGCTCCCGCACCGGCAACTTGCCCCTGGAGCGATGGCGCAGGATCGACCCTTCGTCGCCCCCCGCCCCTCGCGCCGCCACGCCGGCCTGGCGGGTCCGGAGCTCGGCCACGAGGCTCTCCATGGCGGCCCGGTTGGCGCGGGCCTCCGCCGTCGCGGGATCTGTGCGGCTCCGCAGCACGGACATGACGGGGATCATACGTCGCCTCCAGGGGACCCCGGCCGCACTCGGGCACGGGCCCGCCACGCTCCGGGGAAGCATCCCGTTACTGCTCCTGGTCTGCGGAATTCGTGGGCCGATCGTGGGATGCGCGGGTAAATGGAGCGCGAGAGCCGGATCGCGTGCGATAATCGTCTGCAGACGCGAATGCGAGACGCCGCGTGAAGCGCAGGAGAGGCTGTATGAAGGTGCTGCTGGTCGGAGCCGGGACCGTCGGCGAGGCGATCGCCAGGCTCAGCGGGGGCCGGCCCTGGCTGGAGCGGATGATCGTCGCCGACTACGACGTGGACCGCGCGCGCCGGGTGGCGTCCGCCGCGGGCGGTGACCCCGTCTTCACCGCCGAGCGCATCGACGCCTCGGACCGTGCCGCCGTGGCAGGCGTCGCGTCGCGCCACGGCGTGGATCTCATCGTGAATGCCGTGGACCCTCGCTTCGTCATGCCCATCTTCGACGGTGCCTTCGACGCCGGAGTGAACTACCTCGACATGGCGGTGAGCCTGTCGGCGCCGCATCCGTCCGATCCATACCACCAGACCGGGGTCAAGCTCGGCGACGAGCAGTTCGCCAGGGACCAGGCCTGGCGCGACCGGGGCCGGCTGGCGCTGGTGGGCATGGGCATGGACCCCGGCCTGTCGGACGTCTTCGCGAAGTACGCGGCCACGCATCTCTTCGACGAGGTGCACGGGGTTCACGTCCGCGACGGCGGCGACCTGCGCATCGAGGGCTACCCGTTCGCCACCGTCTTCTCGATCTGGACCACCATCGAGGAGTGCCTGAACCCGCCCGTGATCTGGGAGCGCGGCCGCGGCTGGTACACCGTCGAGCCGTTCGCCGAGCCCGAGATGTTCGAGTTCCCCGAGGGCGTGGGCCCAGTCGAGTGTGTGCACGTCGAGCACGAGGAGGTCCTGCTCGTCCCGCGCTGGATCGACTGCCGGAAGGCGACCTTCAAGTACGCGCTCGGGAGCGAGTTCATCGAGACGCTGAAGATGCTCCACGCGCTCGGCCTGGACAGCAAGGAGAAGGTGCGGGTCAAGGGCCTGGAGGTGTCGCCGCGCGACGTGGTGGCGGCC
>JAJYNP010000268.1 GCA_021786265.1 Chloroflexota bacterium | reverse complement strand
CCTCGCACCAGGAGCATCCCCGAAGTCCGGGGGTAGGGCCATCCGCGAGCTACTCCGGTTCGCGCACCCTCGGGGACCGACGACCACTGATCGTCGGTGGCACTCTGCGCCTGGTAGGACAAGCAGGACGGCGTCCTCACGGATTGGCCCTCCCGAGGGTGCAAGAAACACGAGTATGCCCGCCCCCGTCTCCGGCCTTCTCAACTTCCCTGGCTCGTCGGGTAGCGGGTGTTCGTTCAGTCTGGCTCACGACCCCCACCAGCCACCACGGGGGGTCGGCAGGGGCGCCTCAGCGGCTCCTCTGGGCGCCGGAGCGCACGACTTGGCGGCGACTGGCGATGCACTCTGGGCACCGCATGACGAGGTGGTGGCGCTTGACATAGCGTCTCCGTTGCCACCCTGGCCGCCAGAACACGTCACGATGGAACCAGCGCCCGCACGAGAGGCACTTGCGCCCGTTGATCGGAGGCCCGAGCGGGGGCTTTACCAGGGGCTCAGAAGAGCGCACCGGGCGTCTCCTGGTCCCTGATGGACCGTACCCACGCCTCGTGGGACAGCCCGCCCCTCAGGCTCAGTGAGAGGGCGTCCAGCTCTCCGGGCTCGAGGTCCCGGCGCTTACGGCGATGCAGGTTGACGATCTCACCGCGGACGGCCGCCTGGCGGGCGACCTCGCCGAGCCAACTCGGCACGTGTGCGGGAGCCTCGTCGTGCGGCACCGCCGGGCACTGTAGCCCATTCCGGGCTCGAAGTGGGGAACCTCAGGCGGCGCCCGCCGCCTCCGTTAGGGCGGCGCGCACGGCACCGATCACGGCGTTTTGCATGGGGTGGACCACGAAGGCGTCCACGGCCTCGACCACGGGGGCGACCACGGCCTCGTCCACGGCCTCGACCACGGGGGCGACCACGAAGGCGTCCACGACGACGCCCACGGCGCCGTCCCAGCGCCCTACTGCCACTGCGGTGTGCCGAGGTTCTGTGCCGTCACGTGCGGTCACGGCTGCTGCCTCCTTGTGTCGATGGTACTCCGTTGGGCGGCGGCGGTGGTCATGGGAGGGGCCTCGGCAAGAGCGTGAGGAGTGTCCGCGGTCGAGCGTCCGGGTTGGCGTCCATCCGTTTCTTCCACTGGGCATGGCTGGCGTCGCAGAGGTAGCCCCACGCAGCCCACGGCGCTCCTCCCTCGACGTGCCCGAGCACCGGGTTGTGGTCGGGACAGTTGGCGTCCGAACAGCGGATTATGGTCACCCGGTCACCAGGACCGTCACGTAGCCGTCGGCGCCAGGCGCCACGGTTGTCCTGTATGTCGGCATTGTTCCGGCCGCGCCTCCGATCGCGATGATGTTCGTCGAGGTGAGTCCCGTCACGCCGTGGCAGAGCACGAGCACCACGCCACCACCACCTCCCCCGCCGGCACCCCCATCTTTCTTGAATGTCGGGTTGTTGAAGGCAGCCCCGCCGGCTCCTCCGTTGGCGCGGATGAGGCCGCCTGTCATCACAAGACGTGTGCAGACGAGGAGCACCACGCCACCACCACCGCCCCCGCCCCCGCCTGCCGTGGACATCCCTGTTATCCACACGCCCCCGCCGCCCCCGCCCCCGCCGGCGCCCCCATCGATCGTCTTGTCGGTGACCGTTGTGACGGTCGCGAACCCGCTCGGTGCCGTTCCTCCCGCGCCGCCAGCGCCGCCGGCAGGTTCTGTGGGGTGCTTCCCGCCGTGGCCCCCGGCGCCTCCCCCGAGTGTGTTCGTGCCAACGCTGGTTCCCGGTGTGCCGGCCAATGCCGAGAGCCCTCCCTTTCCCCCGGCATAACCCCCTCCGAGCGTGCCCGCCGGGGCACCGGCACCCCCGGCGCCGCCGTGGATCGCTGTTGATAGGCCCCCCCCGTCTGTGCCGGAGGCTGTCCAGGTGCCCTTCACGGTCACGGTTCCGGTGCACCGGACGCGGTAGCCCGCGTTCTTGAAGGTCACCCCGGCGTCAATGGTGAGAGAGGTGTACTGCATGTCACGCGTGAGCGTCGTGTCGGCCGTGATCACAGCCGCGCCGTCGGCGCCGCTCCCGAGCCATGAGTTCGGGAACTGCGACGTGATGAACTGGTTCGGGACGCCTGTGCGCGTGAGCTGGCCGCTCGTGACTGTGACGTCGAGGGTGCCCGACGTAGTGATCGACACCGGGCCGGTGATGCTGGCGGTCGAGAACGACGACGGCCCTGCGGGGGGCACCCCTGCCGGCGCACCACGGGACCATGACCCTGTCAAGAGCGCCGTGTAGCCGGTGCTCTTGGCGAGCCCCGCCGCCTTCACCGTGATGCGCGACGCCTGCGTGACGACGACCGCGGCTGACGGTAGCGGCCCGATCCACTTGAGCCGCGGCGAGCCGTTCACGAGCAACTGCATCACCGCCCCTGTCGGCGCTGTCGGCACGATGCACGCGACATGCCACCATGAGCCCATTGTCACGGGCGGGAATGTCCACTGGGCGGCCCCTGTGGCGGTCGAGACTGCGACGAGCGGGAGGTGCTGCGGCGGCATCAGACCACGGGGACGGTGGCGAAGAACACGGCGTCCGACCATGGCGCGCCCGACAGATGCACCGCGCCCAAGGCCACGAGCCCGGCGACCTCGTTCGGTCCCGAGCACTGGTGGCGCTTCAGCTGGCCTGTGCCCACGAAGACGCACCACTGAGCGTTGGCGTAGTCGACGATCCCTACCGTCATCTTCTTAGCCTCCTTCGCCGGCACGGCGGTCGGGCCGTACATGGGCGCCCCGGTCGCCTCCGACACGAATCGCACGAACCCGCTCGTCTGCCACCCGGCGACCGAGCCCGTCGCATACGTCGCGAGCGCCTCGCCGAGGGGCAGCCGGTAGCCCGCGAGCGTCGCCGCTGCGACCTCCGCCTCTGCCCAGAACATGAGCGGTATCAGCAGCTCTGTCCGCGTGAAGCCCTGTGGCCGGCCGGGGTAGGCCCATGTCACGTGCTGGCCGAAATACCCGCCGAATCCTGTTGCGTTGACCCCGAGCCCTGTGAGCCCGTAGTTGCTTGTGTATTTGCAGATCGCCGCGAGAACCTGCGGCGCGACCCCGGACAACTTCCCGGCGGCCGAGAGCGCCTCGAGCCGGGTGCGGATGTCCGCCGGCACTGTCGCCGGCCAACGGATCACTGGCCGAACAGGCTCCGGTCCACCCGGGCAGCCTTGTTGAGCGGGAGCCCCTTCTTAGAGAAGATCGGGTCCGTGTACTCTGTCCACTTCGGGTGGTCGTGCGTCGTGCCTGTCCTGTCTGTGAGCGCCACGCCGTAGTGCTTCACTCCGTCCTTGGTGACGACTCTCTCATAACGGACGATCGGCATTCTGTTCTCCCTTCTGCTTGTTGCATCCTACATCGCTCAGGCGATCTTGATGGCGACGATGCCGGTGAAGACGTTCGTAACGGCGAAGGAGCCCGCCGGTAGCACCTTGCCGACCATGTTGCTCTCGACGTTCAGGAAGTATGTGCCGGCGGCGGCGACTGTCACGATGTTCATGGCGGTCAAGTGAATCGCGTCTGTTGCGACGACGTGGAGATAGTCACGGCTGGCGACAAGCGCTGTTGCCATCGATGCGGTTACTTTGGTGACGGCGATCTCGACAGCGCCATATGTCGACGTGGCAGTCGTCACCAGTGCGGTCGCCAGTACTAGCCATGTGCCGATTGTGAGGCTGATTTTCGTGATGTTCGCTGCGACATTGGCAGCCACTGTTATGGCGGCGGTGATGAACGACTGCACATGTGACAGCGCTGGTGCTGTTGCCGATACTTTTGCCTTACCTGCTGTTGTCGCGACCGTGACGCGTGTACCCGGGACGACTGCGGCCGCCGGCACCTTCGCGACGGTGGGGTCGGGGTACTTCCCGCTCAAGTCGCCGCCCGCGGCGCCCCCACCTGAGGGGGGAGGAGGAAATGGCATCATGCCCTCACTTTCGTTCGCCGCCGGGGCGCCGTGCGCGGCGCCCGCGGTCGTGGCTGGGGCGCCGGCCGCGGCCTCGGAGCCGGAGCCGGGGCCGGAGCCGGTGCGGGCGCTGTTGTGCTCGACGCTGTTGTGCTCGGCGCGGGCGCGGGCGCGGGCTTGCGCACGCGCGCCACGGACTGGACTGCCCGGAGCGGCCCGGGCCTGCCGAGACCCGCGGCCATCACGAGTGCCACGCCGACGATCATCAGCACCCCGCCGCCGATGATAAGCACCCCGCCGGTGAGCGCGCGGAGCTGGCACTTGTTCAGGATGCAGACGGTCGGAGCGACCTTCCACGCGCACGGGCACGACGACGCGGACGCACGCTTTGTCGTCATCGAGATGCCTGTCCCTGTGCCATAGTGCGATGTCGTGCTGGTGCCCTTCGGGAGGAGGCCTGTGTTGAGGTACCGGTACATCGCGCCCGGGTACTGTGCCCGCACCGGTGTCGAGTTCCAGTTGCCGTCCCACGGCGACGAGTTGATGGCGTCGAAGATCTTCGACAGTGCGCGGCGTGTGACGCCGACTTTGGTTGTCGCGCCGCGTGTCGCGAGCGCCCGAACCACGCTCGGGTAGTACGGGAGTTTGAGGGACTTGATAGTCGCCAGCACCCCGCTTTGGTAGTTCGGATAGACCTTGACGTGGTCGGGGTTACCCGGCAGTGTGGTCGCCCCAGGGTATGTGAGCGACGAGTTGAGCCAGTTGAACCCTGTGTGCGGGGTCGCCTGCCCCTCGGCGTCGCGCCAGAGCCGCAACGCGGTGACGTTCGTTGTGTTGGGCTTGATCCCGAGGCCGCGCAGAACTGTGCTTGCCCATGTGATCGTGACGTGCGCACGTGCCCGGCCTGTGGTGGGGGTCGTCGTCATCGGTCCCCCGGCGGGTGCGCCATGGACCATTCGGCGGCGGCGATGGAGACCCCGGCGTAGCCGACCGAGACCACGAACGGCAGGCTCGAGCCCGTCAGCACGGACCCGCCCCACCCCATCGCGATGGTGATCACCGTCGAGACCGCGAGCCCCTCGCGGTTGCGCCTCTTGTTATGCGCGACGTCTCCGTCGTGGAAGAACGAGCTGCCCATGGTGAACATGGACGGCGTGAACTGGGCATACACGCCGGACGCGGCGCCGACGATGAGGGTCGAGACCGCGACCGCTCCGGCGAGCTGGCGCGCCGGGGCCACGGCTAGACCCGCTTGCGTCGGAGCGTGACCGTCGACCCGGCCGGCGCCTTGTCAGCCCGGCGGACCATCGTGTGCCAGACGTTGCGGTCGTGGACGTCCTGCACCCATGCCGCGGGCGGAGGCATCGGCACGGTCGGTGGCAGGCCGAGGCCGCCCGCGACCCCGTGCCCGTACCAGGTGTCCTCTATCGGCGTAAGCGCCATCCTGCGCAGCATCAGGTCCTCCTCGCGGGCACGGTCCGGCCCCAGTTCCCGAGTGCCGCCCGGAGCACGCCCTTGTCTGTGTGGCACCGCTGGACCCGCGACACCCTGCCGTCGTGGTCGATGGTCCACACCGGTGGGCGCGCCATGGCGCCGGCAGGCCAGCGGCCAAGCTCGCGCGCCTCTAGGGATGTGGGGCTCGCCACGATCCCCGGGGAGAGAGCGCTCCGCAGCGTCTCGGCGCGAGTCATCCTCGCCGCCGATGGATGCGCCCTGTCGCGGAGGTGATGACGTGGCTAACGGGCGTCCTGCCCGTCGACACCACGGGCGTCGTCCGGTGGATGCGCCCTGTAGCAGAGGTGACGACGTGGCTAACCGGCGTCCTGCCCGTCGACACCACGGGCGTCGTCGTGACATGGTGCGCCTGCGCGCTGTTGCGCGCGGCGGCAGCGAGTGCGTTCGAGTGCGCGATGCTTGCCTGCGCGCGAGCAGCGGCGGCAGCCGCGTCCTGGTTGGCGCGCGTGACTGCCGCGTTGGCGCGAGCAGCGGCGGCAGCCGCGTCCTGGTTGGCGCGCGTGACTGCCGCGTTGGCGCGAGCAGCGGCGGCAGCCGCGTCCTGGTTGGCGCGCGTGACTGCCGCGTTGGCGCTCGCCGCGGCCTTCGTGGGTGTCTTCCCCGTCGTCGTCGAGGATGCCGACCCCGTCGTCGGCGAGGATGTCGCGCCTGTCGGGTGTGTCGGATGTGGTGTGTAGGGAACCGTCGGGGTCGGCGTTGTCGGGTGTGTCGCCGGCGTTGTGCCGAGACTGCCCCCGCCCGAGCCGCCCACCGATGTGATGCCCCCGCCGCCGCCGGTCGTGGTCGGCGCTGTCGTGCTCGTCTGCGGAGTGGTCGGCGCTGTCGTGCTCGTTGTGGTCGTGGACGTCGACGGTTTGTGTAGCACCCGCGTCCACAGGTAGTACCCGCCCACCCCGGCGACGACCACCCATGCCCAGACGGGGATCCCGTGCCATTTCTTCGTGAGCCCGCTCCCGCCCGTGGGCGCACGGCGGCCGGTCGGCTCGCGTCGCTCGGGCGCAGGCGCCAGTGTCTCGGGCCGCGTGCTCATGCGTAACGCCCCGGACGTCCGCGGATCGGCCACAGCACAATCGGCCGCGGGTTGTTGGTCACTGTCGTGCCGGCGATGCGCGGAGGCGTGCGCATCAGCTGCACGGGGACGTTCTTCGGCGAGACCGCCGGCACGGGGGCGGGACGGTCACGTGTCCGTGCCACCGGCGCCACCATCGGGTACGGCGCAACGAGCATGTACTTTGTCGGTCTGATCGCGCTCGCCGCTGTCGAGCCGTAGTAGCCGGCGGCCGCGAGCTTGCGCACGTGCAGGATGTTCGGCCCGGGCGCAGGCACCGCGAGGGTGCCCGGGAAGCCGAGGACGTGGGAGGACCCGCCCGTCGCTCCCTCAGGAGTGACAGCCGGGATGGGCAGCGCCGCGGGGATGCCGCCGACGCTCGCCTGGTAGCGGATGGCCGGCAAGGGTCACCCCGCGGTCGGGGGAGCAGAGACCGTGGGTCGAGGTGCGGCCGCCGTCGCGTGCGCAGCTGCTGCCGCGGCCACTGCCGCCTGCTTCGTCTTGTGCGACTCGTAGGTGTCGACCAGCACGATGAGGCCAGCCACGCCGTCGACGACGGCTTTCACGACGACCGAGTTGTGCCCGAGCACGGTCGTGAGCACGCCCAGCACGATCGCGGCGACTGACCGCACGTCGGTGGCTGTGCCGATCATGTTCAAGAACTGGGTGAGCACCTAGGCCCCTTTCGCTGTGCCGAGCAGGCCACGGATGGCCCCGGTCTGGATGTGTTGATACCCTGTCGCCGCGGCCCTCGTCCCCGCCGGGTGCGTGAGGATATCGGCGATGATGATCCCGCCGACCACCAGGGCTGCGATGGAGAAAATTTTCGACATCTTGTTACTCGCCCTTTCGAGTAGGATCGGGGCCGTGGACCCCGAACGCGTGTGGGCAGCGGGATTCTTCGACGGCGAAGGATGCGTCGCTTGTTACTACTATGCCGACCGCCGCGACAAGAACGGCAAACTCCGCGGCACCATCCTTATGGCGAGCGTCAGGCAGGCGTGCGATCCGGACGGCGGGACGCCGGCGGTCCTGCTTCGGTTCCAGGCTGCGGTTCGCCTCGGCACCCTCTCTGGTCCGATTCTCTATCCCGCTCCACGGCGCCCGATGTACAGCTGGCAATGCGCCGGAGCGGAGGTGGGGCGGTTGTTCGACTCGCTGGCACAGTGGCTGAGCCCAGTCAAACGCGCGGCGTTCGTGTCGGCAATCGAACGATACAACGCGCGCCCGCTCCGAAGAACCGCGGTCTGGCGCGAGAAGACCTCCATCGCGCTCCCCGGCTGACTTGCTCATGATGCGTGCACTTTCTGTGCGGGTGGTGCGCTGTGCGATCCCACCTTGGTCGGGTGCTGCGGTGTCCAGAGGTTCAGCGCGGTTGCCACGACGAACCCCCATCCGATGAGACCGGCGACATGTGCGGCCTGCGTCTTCGCTGCGAGCCCGAGTCCGCCGTAGATGAGAACGGCGCCGGTGTAGTCGGCCGGCGGCGGCAGGTGCGCGCCCGCGCACCGGAACCCGCGGTACGTGATGAGTCCGATCTCGACGACGAACGCTGCGAGCAGCACGACATCACTTCGCCTTCTTCTTCGGCGCGGGCGCCGGCGCTGTACCGCACGACCGGTGTCGCCAGATCACTGTCACGAAACCCTCGGGATGACCTCCGAGGTAGGTCGTGCCGGCGTACAGGACGACATAGCCGAACCACAGCGCGATGACTCCGGCGCCGAGCACTTAGCCCTTGGTGCTGCCGGGCAAGTGCGGACCGAACACGTTGTGGTAGACCCACACTGCGCCCACGCCCACGACCACGCCCAGCAAGAAGCGGTGTCTCACAGGGTCTCCTTTCTCACCTTGGCAGCGAGTGACGGACCACGAGCAGGAGCCCGATGGCCGCGACGCCGGTCCAGAATGCGAGCCCGAACGGCTTGTTCGGATGCAGTGGGCTGCCGCCCGTTGTCGCCGCGACCGTGGCGTTCGGCGAGAACGCAGCGATGCCAGCTGTCACCGGCACCTGCGAGGTGGCCGCGCCACCGCGGGCAGCCGCGTAGAGGTTGAGGCCGGGCATGGCCTAGAGCCCCGTGTCCGCGGCGCCCTGGATGAGGGTGCCGGCGGGGACGATCTGCCCCAGGCAGAGCGAGAGCTGCGCGGGCGCCTTGGCGAAGGTTCCCCACGGGAAGCCGGCCAACTCGAACAGGGTTCCCGGCGAGGTCGCGAGCCACTGCTCGCCCGATGTCAGGAGCCCGAGGACGCTCTGGTTCATCGCGGTACGGCGGGACAGTGCCACGACGCCCTTTGGCCGGGTGACTGTCGGCCAGACAATCGCCATGTCGTCGAGCAGCTGACCGATGGTCGTTGTCCAGGTGACCACGCCATCGAGGATCACTTGGAAGAGCGCTGTTGTTGTTGTCAACGTTGTTGTCGTGAAGCCCGGCCACCCGTCCACGCGCGCGCCTGTCGCGTTGCGCATGATGACGATGATGGTGTCGAGCCAGCCACCGAGCCGAGGCCCCTGGATGCGGCCGCTGTACTTCGAGGAGACCGTCGGGTTCATCGGCGCGGTGATCCACTGGCGCGTGGTGCCGAGCATGGCCGGCTCCACTGTCACGCCTTCCGGCAGCCAGTAGAATGTCGAGGTCACGTTGACCGCGATCTTGGGCAGCGTGCCCGGCGCGGTCGTGAAGAACGTGCTCGACGAGTTGAAGTTGATGCTCAGCTGCGGCGGCAGCGACGCGTTCGCCCCGGCGATGACGCCGATACCGCGTGCGAACTCGAGCGGGAGGCACGTCGCGAAGGTGAAGTCCCCGGTCCCCGTCGTCCCCGTCGAGATCGCTGAGAACGACGGGAGCTTTGTGATCTGCGCGTTCTTGAACGTCCCGAAGGAACCGGAGAACAACGGCACGAGGTACAAGATCGCGTAGCCTGTGCCCGCGAAGATGACGTTGCCGAACGCGTCCTTGAACTGAAGCAGGCCCACGAGGTTGTACGGCGCGTCCGCAGCCGCGGCGACGGTCGTGGTCCCGTTGACGCCGCCCGAACCGTGGAACCGGATGCGGAACCGGCTGTAGTACCCGGGCTTCGCGACGAGCGGTGTGGCCACCTGCGCGCCGAATGTGAGCCCCGTCTTTTTGTACTGGGGCTGGCGGCCCTGCTCGCTGTAGCGGATGAACGGACCGCCGGGCGCTTCGAGGCCGATGGTCGTCTGCGGCTGCGGATTGCCGACGTGCGTGCCCGCGGACGCTGTCGCCATTAGAGCCTCACTTCCCGATCACGAGTTGGACGGCGTGCCCGACCTCGCCCTTGATCGCTGTCGACTCGGTGACCCAACGCTTCGCGGCCATGCGCAGCAGCCCGAACGTGGGAATGAGGAGGATCCCGGTGACGATGATGAGATCGAAGGTGCGCTTGGTTGGCACGAAGTCAGGTTCGTCCCGAGCGGCTGCACGCTAGAAACCGGCACCGCTGCGGCGCATGCAGCGTCCCAGTTTTCGACCACTCCGGTATAAGATGGGATTATGGGGGTCGCATGCGAGGGGCGACGGACATACACGCCAGGCCCACAAGAGAGTGGGCACGCCAGGCACGGCGCATCGCGAAACTGAACGGGACGGGGATCGGCGCACAGCTCGTGCGTTGGGGCGATGAGTGCATGCAGCGCTCGCACCCCGAATGCTGGGAGCAGGTGCGCGCCTATCGTCTCGCGCAGGCCGACGAGGATGTCACCGCGTGAGCTGGCAAACCCGAGCCGCCTGCCGCGGGATGCCAACCGCCATCTTCTTTCCGCACGACGGCAACTACCGCGCGGCCGCGAAGGTATGTGCCCGCTGCGAGGTGCGCGCCGCGTGCGCCGCGGCTGGCACCAACGAGCCCGACGGCATGTGGGGAGGCATCACGCCCCTCGAACGCGGGTTCGTGCCGAGCGGTGGCCGGAACCGAGCCCGAGCAGCCGCGCAGCTGCGCCGGCTCACGAGCGCTTCGGCGGGATCGTCACCCTGACCGGGGCGCGCAGGTCGCGGCCGACGCACAGCCAGGAGTAGCGCTCGGTCTCTTCCAGGTACCCGCGGATCTCTGCCTTCGGGCGACCCAGGACCTCGGCGGTCCGGTCGATCACTGTCGCGTCGCGCGTCTGGCTGGCGAAGATCCACGACGGCTCGTCGAGCGCGGTGCGGATCACCCGGCGAGGAAACTGAAACGCGGACATGAACGTGAGCCCGCGGCTTCGTGCGGAGATCAGCCACCGTGTCGCGTCGGGGCCAAGCCCCATGTCGCAGAGCAGCTTGAGGTCGTCGACGTAGCAGGTCCAGCCCCGCATGCGGAACATGCCTTGCAATGAGCGCCGGTAGACGGGCACGAGCTGCGGCCAGTCGGCGGTGTATGTCTCGACCTCTTTGCCGATCAGGTAGCGCGAGACGCGCCCGGCCCGGATGTCCTCGTCGAGAATCGAGTCCATCTTCCGGTCGCCGGGCCAGTCGACGAGCCGGCGCAGGTGCAGAGCCCGGAGCGTGTCATCCAAGCCCTTGGGTGAGATGACGCCGCAGAAGCGCCGGAGCTCGAGCAGCCCGACCGCCAGCGTCGTCTTGCCGCCACCCGTCGGCGTGACGAGTGAGACGTGCTCGCCCGGCTGCCAGACGTGGGCGAACCAGTCGGAGAACTCGTCCCAGTCGAGCGCCTCAACCCGGCTGGGCATCCGGGTACGGGTCGCTCGGCGTCGGACCGGTCGGTGTGACCGTCGCTGCGGGCGCGACGTTGTGGATCGACAGGTCGGGCTCCTGGGTGGCAGCGTCCACCGCGGCGTGGAAGCGATCGCGCTGGGTCTCCGAACTCAGCGGCAGCTCGTTCACGATGTCGTGCAGGACGTCACGCAGCGACTGGGTCATCGATGGGCTCCTCTCTCTGGACCAACGGCGCGAACACATCGCGCAACAGGTCGTCGATCATCTCGTCTGCCGTCGCTCCCTCTGGCGCTGTCGGATAGGCCTCCCGGAACGCCTCTTCGATCTGTGAGTCCTCGACGCGCTTCGCGGCGACGGCCTTCAGCATGTACGGCGCGGCCGACCGCACCGCCCGGCGCATCTCGGGCATGAGGTGCTCGGCAAGCTGCGGGCGGGACTCGATCGCGAACGCGAGCGCCACCGGGCCGAGCACGCTCTCGACCATCGCGAACCGTCTGTAGTTGCGCGCCAACGGTTGGATGAGCATCCGGTCCGGCAGGGACCCGGCCAGTGCCTCGTCCAACACGTAGGCGCCCCATCCCGCCTCCCATGCGATGACCCGCGCGGTGCAGGGTTTCCACGCGGCCAGCGCGCGGGCGCCGTGGTCGAAGGGCATCGACAGCACGTCCACGCCGGAGACGCGCCGGCCGCGCCGCTTGGGCGCTGCCTTCGGTCGTGCCGCGGGCTGCGCAGGCTCGCGCTTCGTCCAGAAGCGGGCGAGCAGCCCCTGCTTCGGCGCGGGGACCGCGTCGTCCTCTGCGGCCGCGGGTGCCGGTGCTCCGGTCGCCTCGGGATGGCGGCTGCGCATGTGCGACGCGAGGCCGGCGGGGGACTGTGCCTCGGCGTCGCAGTGCGCGCAGCGCAGCGGCGTGTCCTCGTCCACGAGGTCGGCGGTCACAACCACCGGATCGCTCCCCGCAGCGCGGCCCGCGAGAGTTGCAGGGTCAGGATCGAAACGCCGATGAGCACGATGAGCGCGCGCACGACGTGCTTGGCCGCCCAGAAGCGGAGGCCGCCCATCAGTCCTTGTCTCCCCACAGCGCGTGCCGGACCTTCTCCCACGCGCCTCGCACCTTCGGGGGCTCCTCGGGTGCCGGCGTGGTGGGCGCTGCCGCGGCGGGCGCGGCAGACGCGGGAGCCGGTGCGGCCTTCTTTGCCTGACTCTTGCTCCGCAGCTCGGCCTGCGCCCGGGCCATCTCCTCGCGGGCGAGCCGCTGGACGTCGGCCGCGGTCAGGGGCTTTTCGGCGGGGGGCGCCGTGGTCCCCCCGCCTTCGGCCACCGTAGCCTCCCCGCCGTCGAAGAGGGTGCCAAGCGCCTCGGAGATCTCGTGGCGGATCGTCGCGATCAGGCCCTCCTGGTCGGGAGGTGACGCGGGCGCAGCCGGCGCCGGCGTGGTCGACTCGTCGGTCACTTGTCGCCCCGCGTGATGTGCCAGTCCTCGGGCAGCTCGACGTCCGTGCAGCCGAGCTCCACCTTTCGCCGCACGATGAAACGCCTCAGCTGCGCACGCTCGGAGGCCGGCGCACGTCCGTAAGCACGGATCGCGTTGCGCAGGTCCTCGCAGTTACGGACCGGGTAGCTCGTGCCGTAGGCGGTGTCGCCTTCTGCTTCGAGGTGCTCACGCTGCGCCTCGGAGATCTCTGCCACGTCCCCAAGGGTGCCCGCATACCCGGAGTGGTCGAAAACTGGGTATGCACGCATACCAGGTTTCCGACCCGCACCCGGCGCCCACGATGCTCGTGCCGTGCGCACGCGACTGCTCACGTTCGGGCTTTACGCCCTGGCCATCGGCACCGCTGGCGTCTACCTCGTGCTCGCGCACCCTGACGCCGTGCGCGGCGCCATTGAGCGCCTGCGCAACTGCTCGGGCTGCCAGCGGCGGCGCGAGGCCGTGCAACGCATGATGCGCCAGGCTCAGGACGCCGTCGGCGTCCACGTCGCCGATGACTGAGCGGGCTGTCGAGATCCGCCACAGCGCCGCAGACGACATGCACGCGGCCGCGGCCCTGTTCCACGACCCGCGCTACGTGCGCCTGCTCGGCAAGGCGACCGGGGCCGGCATCGGCGCGGGCATCCTTGCCCGGCGCGTTCCCGCGCTCGGGCTGCCGATCGCGCTCCTGGCAGGCATCTACCTCGGGCTCGAGCTCGCGGCCTACCTGGCCGAGGCCGGCGCGCCCGCGGATGCCATCGACGCCGTGGCAATAGAGAGAGAGGAGATCACACGTGGAGACACGCTCGCCTGACGAGGCCGCCCTCGACCAGCTCATGGCCGACAACGCTCGGCGCATCGACGCGCTGGCAAAGCGCGGGCTCTCGCCCCTGGAGATCTCGGCCGTGATCCGCCAGCTCAACGAAGACACGGTCTACGCGCACGTGCTGCACCACCTCGGGCGCATCCTCGCCTACCTAGAGCCCGACACCGACGGCGACCTGCTCGTGCTGGCGCGCCTCACAGCCGCGGGCAAGCTGAGCCGGTGGCTTGACGAGGCCGAGCGCCAGGTGGAGCGGAGCCGGCTCGCGGTCGTCGGGAGGCCGAAGTGAAGCGCGCCGACCGGCTATTCATTGGCGCCGTCGCCGCCGCTCTCGCCCTCCACTGGATCCTGACAATGCGGATCAGCAAGCTAGAGCACCGAGTCGACCGCGCCCTTCGGGCGCTCCGCCAGCTGGAGGAGGAGGCAGATGGTTGACCTGGATCTGTCCCTCAGCGCCGAGCTGAAGGCGTCCCTCGACGGGATCGCGGCGTCCGTCGCCCGCCAGGAGCGCTACCTCGCCCAGGCCCAGGAGGCGATGGACCACATCCCGCTCGACGTGCCGATCATGCGGTCCGGGGTCACCACTGCCACAGGCGTCGCCGTCATCAGCTGTGGCGGCCCCGCCCGCGGCCGTCAGTGGCAGGTCCGCCAACTCGCCGTCTCCGGCCCAATCAAGGGTGTGGTCCGGCTGCTGGCCCTGCCCACGGCGCCCACGTCCCCCTACGACATGGGCTTGAAGGACTCGACGGCCACACGCTGGCCGGCGCCGGGGTTCTACTCGACGCACGAGTTGGTGCTTCAGGGCGGCGAGACACTCTGGGTGGTCGTCACGGGAGCCACAGCGTCCGTGACGGTGCACGTCAATGGCAGCGCCGAGGATTACGACCTCGTGGCCTACCGGGCACGTCTCTCTCTCTGATGTGTGGCAGGCCATCGTGACCGGCGGCGCAGGCGCTGCGATTGGGGCCGCCACGGCCGAGGCTTTCGCGCTTGCACGCGGCGCACGCTCCCGTGCACGCTCGGAGCTGACCGCCCTACGCCAGGAGCTGACCTGTGCCACGCGTGCGCAGGCCGTGGCCGCAGCCCAGCTACAGGGTCTGGCAGACCGTGTCGACGACGTGCTAGACCGATTGAACGCGGAAGAAGGCAGGCACCATGGCTGAGCGCACACTCCCTGGTTGCAGCGGCAAGCGCCCGTACGCCACGTCCGCAGACGCTCGCAGGTCCGCGAAAACGACCCGCAGGTACACCGCACGCCGCCAGCACGCGTACGAATGCCCGTTCTGCGGAGCCTGGCATCTCACGTCGCAGACCGGCGCACGCTCCCGTGCAGAGGTCTCGCAGGCCATGGTTGCGCTGGCTGCACACCGGGCGCATACCCACATCGCGCCCACTCCAGACCCGGAGCAGACCCACGCGAAATAAGGGCCGGGGGGAGAATGCCAATCCGACCCCCGACCCTTAGCGCCCACGGCCGGGAACGATCCGGCCTACGCCTACGTGGGCGGTGTTGCTACATCAGATGCCGAGCACGCTCTCCGGACACTTCCACTCGTAGACCGGCACGGTCTGGCGCACGACGTGGCGCGTGACCGTCTCCACGATCTCGGCATCCGCGGGAGGCGTGTCGACCTCAACGAGCTCCTCGGTCTCGCCCGTCTGCACGCGGGTGCACACGGTGTCGGTGAACACCGACACGGAGTGGCGGCCGAAGGCGCGCTCCACGCGGAGCGTGCCGCCCTTGCCGCTCTTCTCGCCCTCGCCGATCTCACGCACGAAGTCCGCGAACTCCTCGGGGCTGTGGGCATAGGCGAACGTGTGATGCCCCAGCCCGTCGATGAGCGCGGGGTGCGCCTCAAGGAAGTCCACCATGCTGCGCAGGTCGTCGAGCCACCGGCGCTTGCGGGCTGTCATGGACTGGTGATCGCTCATGGCATTCTCCTGGCATTCTCGGGAGGTCCGCCCTCCCATCGCCATCTTGCGCCGTCCGCGCCCGGATGTCAACAGGTTCCCGCCAGTTGATCGACTGTTGACCCAGCGTTGACCATCCGTTGTTTGACTCCACGACGCGCAGGGCGCACCATGGGACCATGACAGAGCCCGAGTGGCCCGGGTGGGCCGCCTATCCGTACCCGGAGGGGGAGTGGCCCGACGAGGGCGACCCCCTGTTCCGCCGTTGCCCGTGGGAACGGACAGACCGGTGAGGGCAAACGACCTCGCGGGTGACATGTACCAGGCCTCAAGCGTCGCGGCGTCACGTGCCGTACGCGCAGCAGTGGGCGGCACAGCGCCGGGTCATGTCTCAGGCACGCTATCCCCCGCATCGTTCGAGGTGCTGGACCTGGCCCTGGCCGACGCCGTGTACGCAGACCTAGAGGAGGACAACCATGCGTGAAGAGATCGAGTACGTCCCCAGCCTGGTGATGACGACCGCGCAGGCCGTTGCCCTAGTCGCCGCGGTCGAGGATGCCAAGCGGACGGTGATGCGCGTCGGCGTCGACTACGCGCGCATTCCCGGCACGCCGCTGCCGTCCCTCCTGAAGCCCGGCGCGGAGCGGCTGGCACAGTTGTTCGGGCTCACGCACACCATGTCCACGCCCATTGTGGAGACCGACGACGAGGGACGCCCGCACCGCGTCACGATCCGCTGCGACGTGACCAGGCATGGCGAGATCGTGGCCTCGTGCTGGGGCAGCGCAGACTACGACGAGACTCGCTACACATCGCCGGGCACGGATCGTCACGGACCGTACCGGGCGCCGTGGAACACGCTGCTGAAAATGTCGGACAAACGTGCATTCGTGGGGGCCATCCTGAAAGCCACGGCATCCTCCGGCCTGTTCACCCAGGACTTGGAGGATGAGGCACCCCCGGTGCGGACCCGTGCACGCTCCGTGCCGGCGACCGAGATGGCGACGCCAGACCAGCTGACCGCCATCGCGGCGGCCGCCGCAGCCATCGGGCTCGACGACCGGGACGCCCGCCTCGCCTACGCGGCCGCGGTCGTGAACCGCGACCTCAAGAGCTCCAAGGAGTTGACCAAGGCAGAGGCGAGTCGGCTGCTCGACGCGCTCGCGAGAGAGAAGGAGCGGGCATGACACTGTGGGCACTTCCCGCCATGGTCGTAGTCGCCGTCGTGGTCCTCGCAGCCCTGCTCGCGTGCCTGCGACCGCCGCGCCGCACCAGGCCGGTCCGGCCTCAGCCCTCGCACCTGCGCCTGCTGCCCGAGAGGGAGCCCTATGACCAGGACGCGCCGTGAGCTCCGCCGGCCTGCCCGTGACCGAGGCCGTGTACGTCGCCGTGGTCGCCGTCGTGAGCGCCGCCGTGCGCGACGCCGTGGTCGACGCCGTGGACGCCACCGTGGGCGCCGCGGTGCGCGCCGCCGTGGATGCCGCCGTCGGCGACGCGGTGGGCGCCGTGGACGCCGCCGTGGACGCCGCCATTCAAGAAGAGGGAGCCTATGACCAGTGAGATGGTCACCTGCCCGTGGTGCGGCTGGGAGGGAGACCCGGTGCGCGACGCGGTCGCTCGCTGCCACCTCATCTACGGGCCCGCCACATGCCCCGAGACGAAGGAGGAGCGTCATGAAGCGCATCACCGAACTGACCCCTGAGCAGCGCGCCCAGCTCGAGCCGTGGGCGCAGCGCTGGATTGCCGTGGGCCTGTCCACGGAGCCCGCCGACTGGGGCACCTGGGAAGAGGGCGCCCGCGAGTGCTACAGGTTCGCCGGCATTCCCTGGCCCGGCCGCGTGGAGCGCGTCGGGTCCCCGCTCGCGCTCGCTCAGGCCCTCCCGCGCCTCCTGGCCGAGGTGGGGTCCACCGAGGACCCGGCGTGGAGCGGCTACCTCGGCGGCGCCTTCTGGGCTGCATGGAGCGCGTGGCGGGGCTTTTTCATCGACGTGTGCGGCCTCGAGCTCCCGCCCGACATCATCGCCAGGCACCGCGCCTGGGTGAAGACGCTTACAGCGGGCTGGTGGTGGCCGCACACGACATTCGTGGTCGTCTCGGACCGCCCGTCGGAGATCCACCTGGAGGCCGCAGGCACCACGCGCCGGCTGCACAGCGAGACCGGCCCCGCGATCGCCTGGCGCGACGGCTGGGCGCTGCACTTCCTGCACGGCGTACGCGTACCCGCCGAGATCGTGGAGCGCCCCGAGACCCTGACGCCCGCGTCGATCATGGCGATCAGCAACGCCGAGGTCCGCCGGGTCGCAATCGAGCGATTCGGCTGGCCGCGCTTCGTGGCCGGCGCCGGCCTGCGCCTGATCGACGCGCAGCCGGACCCCGCCAATCCGGGACACACCCTCGAGCTCTACGAGCCGCCCCGGGACCTGCTCGGCTACGCGGCCCGCGTGCTTCTGTGCACGAACGCCAGCCCGGACCGCGACGGCACGCGCCGGCGATTCGGACTCACGGTCCCGGCCACGTGCGCCGACGCGGTGGCCGCCGCCGCGTGGACCTTCGACGTGCCGCCCGACGCCTACCGAGAGCTGGCGGGTGCGACGTGAGCGCCGCGACAACGGGTCAACTCGTCCTAGATAACGTGACGGTCCCGGTGGAGGGCGCCGTTCTGGCCCATGTTGACGCTCACTTCCGCTGGTTCCTGTACTCGTCCGCGGAGTTCCATCAGGTGCGTGAGGCCGTACACGCCGCGGTGCACGAGGCGGTGGCCGCGCCATGACCAGCGCGCGCACTGAGATCGTAAATCACGTATGCCTAGCGGTGGAGAACGTCGTACGCGATCGCGTGGGCCCGTTCCCCCGTTCGGCCGTGAGCAGAGCCGTGGTGGGCGTTCCGTCGCTCGCTGGCGTACCTCACGCCGTGTGCGACGCTTTGGCCGAGGTCATGCCATGACGACGGTCGGGACAGAGCTGCTCTCCCTCGGAACAGAGCTGCTCGCCACAGGGGAGCAGGTGCTCGAAGAGGCCGCGCCGCCGCACCGCCCGCGCCGACCTCCCCGCGGCTTCCGCAGCTGGACCGCGTACCGGGACGAACTGGCGCGCCGGAAGGGCTGGACGAGCTATTCGCAGCAGCGCTGGTGGATCACAACCCGGCACCTGACCTCGACATCGGAGCTCGTCGCCCGCCTCGCAGCGGAGTGCAACCTGAGGCACTGCCACCACATCATGCCCACAACAGATCGCGCAGGCTCTCTGTTCTGCGACGCATGCAACGACGTCATCAACCCGCGCACACAGCCACGCTGGGAAACCTGGCAGATCCGCCTCGTGCGCCACGTCATGGAACTGCGCCGCCGCGACAACCGGGGCCGGTTCGTGCGCCGTCGCCAGACCGACCTCGACCGAGAGATCGCCCGCCTGATGGTGAGGGCCACATGACCCGGGTCGCCGTGGGCGTCGTCGTCGGCGACGCCGTGTACGGCGCCGCGGACGCCGCCGTGTACGACGCCGTGCACGCCGCCATGGACGCCGCCATGATCGGTGCCGTGCGCGGCGCCGTGTTCGCCGCCATGGGCGCCTCCGTGGACGCCGCTACCGCCGGCGCCGTGCGCGAGACTGTGGTGAGGGCCACATGACCCGGGTCACGGACGCGGTCAGCGCAGCTGTGTTCGAAACCGTGCACCGCACGGTGCTCCTGGCCGTAGACGTCCCCGTGTACGGCGTCACGGCCGCCGCCGTGCCCGACGCCGTAGGGCCCGTCGTGTCCGCCGTCGAGGCCGCCGTGGCCGACGCCGCGGGCGGAGCCGTGCGCGAGACTTATCCCAACCCAAGAAAAGGAGACCAACCATGACCACCATTGCCGATGTGATGAACCGCCACGCGGTCGCCGTCCCGTCGCACTTGAGCGCGCAGGCCGACGTGCCGCTGCTCGCGGGAATGCAGCGCCAGGGGGACGTCCTGATCGCGCCCTGCCAGCCGCACACCCACCAGGGCGCGCCCGTGCCCCCGGCGGGGATCGCCGTCGTGCGCGGCGAGGCCGGCGGCAACACGCACCTGCTCGTGGCCGCTGGTGACGTGCGCTGGACCACGATCAGCGGGCGCACGCTCGAGCTGGGCACCCTCGCCGTGGCCCACGGCGCCGAGGCCTACCTGCTGCACCCCGAGCACGGAGCAGCTGGGATCGCACCGGGCAACTACAGCCTGAAGCGCCAGCGCCAGCAGGCCGAGGTGGAGCGTCTTGTCGCGGACTGACGGCGCCGCGGCTGTCGACGCGATGCAGGTACCCGTAGACGTCACCGTGTACGAGGCCGTGGCCGGCGCCGTGGGCGCCGCCGTGCGCGGCGCGGTGTGCGGCTTCACGAGCGACGCGGTGTGCGGCTTCACGAGCGACGCCCTGTCGGACGCCGTGGGCGACGCTGTGGGCGGCGCCGTGCACGCCGCCGTCGAAGAGGTCGTGGCCGATGCCTCGGATTAGGGTCCGCCTGCTCGCCGACGGCGTGATCGAGGACGCCATACGCGAGCGTTTGGACCCGCCGGCGTGGAACACCGCACTGGCGGCACTCCACAGCGTCGCCATAGCGCTGGACGAGATCCACAGGAATGCGTATTACGCCGTGCAGGAGGCCATCGATGACTACCCGGTCTACGTGGACGAGACCCACGCGTACGGGCGAGGAGCGATGACTACCCGGTCTACGTGGACGAGACCCACGCGTACGGGCGAGGAGCGCAATGACTAGCCCCGCGAAGCGCAAGGGTGATCGCGCCGAGCGTGAGGTGGTCGCCGTGCTGCGCAAGGCTGGCATCCCGGCCGATCGCGCGTACGGTGCGGGCCGGCGCCCCGACCCCGGCGATATCGACGGGCTGCCGGGCCGCTACGTCCAGGTCCGCTGGCGCCGGGAGTTGCGCCCGCACACATGGTGGACCAAGACCGTCGAAGCCGCGGCCGCCCTCGACCTCGAGCCCGTGCTCGTGATGGGGCTCCCAGGGCTGCCGCCCGAGACATGGATCGTGTGGGCCGTCACGAGGAGACGCTGGCGCCTAGAGGACTGGGCCGAGGCCGTGGCGCGGGCGACGTGACCCAGGTGACTACAAGAGAAAGGAAACGGAGATGAGCGAGTACAGGCCACTATGGACGATGAGCACCTTGACCGTGGAGGTCGAGCGAATCTCGGCGGGGCTTCCCGCGGATCCTCGCCTGGTCGAGGCGTGGCAGGAGGCCCGCTGGGCCAAGCACCCGAAGCTGCTTCCTGGCGACCCGCAGACGCCCCAGGAGGCCGCGGTACGGACCATGGACGACCTCATGGGCATACCCGAGGAGAAGGGCTTCTGCGTGTTCCCACGGGACGGAGCAGGGCACCTGTGCATCGAGGGACGCCAGGTGAAGGCGGCACTGAAAGAGGCGGCGAACATCCTGAAGAGCGTCACCCCGGTCAACGGGAAGGTGATCCCGCTGCGGTCGAAGCTGGCCGAGCGCGTCTTCGTGGCCGAGCGCCTGATCCCGTTCAGCCCCGAGACGAAGGAACCCGACGACGAGTGGGAGCGCCCCATTCACGTGATGACTGCGCAGGGTCCGCGGGACGCGCTGAAGCGGTCGGAGGTGATCGTGGGACGCATCCTCATTTGCCACTTGAAGGTCCTGAACGACGGGCTCGTGACCCACGACATGTTGGACCGGCTGCTCACCTACGCCGGCCAGAACGGACTGGGGGCAGACAGGAGCCAGGGCTACGGCCTCTTCACCCACACTCTCACGCCGACATAGGACGACGACCCTCCCCACGCCCGTACGACGACCCGTTCCCTTCCTGCCCACGCCCGTACGACGATCCCTTCTCGACCTGTCCCAGCCGCCCCGACTGTCCAGTCCTTACCGCACCTGCGCTGACGAGCCCTTCCTCGCCATCCCTGTGCGACTACCCCTCTCCACCCGGGCCGTCCCCGTGCGACCATCCGGCCCTGCCCCCCTCGCGCTGACCTGCCCCCCCGAGCCGTCCCGCCCGCCCTGACTTGCCGGATCGTCCCGCTCCTTCCCGACGTACCGTTCCACACCCAGCCGCACCGATCCGTTCCCTCCCCACACACCCGGCACGCGCCGAG
>JAJYNP010000122.1 GCA_021786265.1 Chloroflexota bacterium | reverse complement strand
TCGTGAGCCCCATGCTCATGCCGATCGCCGTGCTGACGGTCGCCGCTGCCGTCGCCGCGTGGGTGTCGGTGGACGCCTGGCTCGGCCACGAGTTCCCACGGCCGTTCTGGGCGCTCCTGGCGCTCGGGTTTCCACTCGGTCTCGTGGCCGGCGCTCTGGGTGTCTGGAAGACCCTCGAGATGCTCCGGCCGCCGGAAACCGGACTGACGGCCGACACGCCGTTCTGGGTCGCCTCGATGCTCGTGTCGCTGATCGGCATCACCGCGAATGTGCTGGCGCTGGCGGCCTACGCGCGGCTGACGCCGATCCCCGAGGTCTGATCGGGCGAACGGGGTCGCCTCCGCCTTCTCCCGCGCGCGTCAGCCGCGGCCCTCGGACACAGACGCGCAGGCGCTGACGGTCGCGGCGTGGCACGCTCGGCACCCCCTTGGGCTTCTGGGCGTGCGACCCGTCAGGGCGCGGTGCTCGCTGCGGGCAGCGGACAGGTGCCGGCCTCCGGGGCGGTGGCACCCACGCACAACTGGAGCGAGGCCGGGAGCTGGGACTCGAACCGCTGGGTGCCCACGTGGTATCGGAGCACGATCGAGTTGACCGGGTAGTTGCCGGCCGAACCGGTGGAGATGAGGAACACGACCCACTGGCGGAGAGCGCCGTCCACGGCAGGATGGAAGGACCAGCCGACCAGGGAACGCGCGCCCACGGCTGAGCGCATGAAGTCGGTGGCGGGACCCGTCACGGGCGGCGCGAGACCGGGTCCTTCGGACATCCCGGCCGCGCCAACGACGGACAGGCCACGGGACAGGCCGACGAGCTCGTAGGCATCGATGACCGCCGGTTCGGACGCGTCGTCTGCGATGTCCACGGACCACGTGACGGTCGTGCCCGGCGCCAGTCCAGAGACGCCCGATCCCGTGCTCGAGCCGCCGGCGAGCCGCAGCGGGTCGCCGGACACAATGGCCGCCGGCGACGCGCACGAGGCGAGGAACGACGCCACGACGATCGCCACGACAAACCGCCAGCACGCGCACTGGGCCATCACCCGACACCTCCGCCCCCGACCGCCTGCATCACGATCGAACGGCGGGCGACCGTCGTCAAGGGTCAGGTGCACACAGGAGATGCCTCACGTGCACCTGCCACAGCGCCGGAGCACTGCTGGCACCACCGCCCGAACTCAGGTCAGCTCGGCGCGCAGCCGCCCGCACGGAGGCGGCGCGCGCGGCCTCAAAGCCAGACGCCCCGAAGCCCCCCGCGACCCTGCATGAGGCGGCATGGCCTGGCATCACCACCACTTTGCCAACACTTCCTGCCGGTCTCTGATCGTTCTGAGACCGGCGTGGCCGCCGTGGGTGCACCGTAGCTTCATGACCGCGGCAGATCGCGGAACGCGGCCTTGTGCCGCTCCTGACGGTCCTCCTCGACGTCGCCGCCGCAGTCCGTCGGATCCTCCCTCCGGCATGACGATCGCTTCGCCTGTCTGTCCCGTCCACCTGCCTCTACCCTTCCCGACGGACGGGCGGGGCCGGTTGTTCTAGATCGAGGTCGGGGCTACGGCGTGAGGGGCACGTACGGGGCGAGCGACCGCGGCACGACGGCGCTGACCTCGATGCCACTGCATGCCGGCAGGTCGCTGCCCATGCCGGGCCCCCAGGCGGAGAGGGTGGTGGAGCCCGACGCGCCCGGCGCCGTGACCCGCAGCGTGGCGTAGGACGGCGGGCAGGTGTTCGCCGCGCCGGCGGGGTTGTCGCCGCCGGCGAAGGCCGCGAAGGCGTCCTGGCCCGGTTCGAGCACGACGTTCGGCGCCTGTTGCAGCGTCGGCGAGCCGAGGACGGCGGGCACCTCGCGTGCGCGGGTCTGGGCGCCGGAGGCGTTGACGCCGACGAGGGTGGGCCACCCCCGCATCGCGCACGCGTCGCTGCCGGCGTTCACGAAGCGGAGCCAGCCGCCGACCGTCCCCGCCGCCGCGCCGCTGTCGACGATCGAGACCCGCAGCTGCCCCGTCGTGCACCGGGGAGCCGTGAGCGCCGGCGAGGGCGAGGCGGCCTCGGCCGGCGCGCTCGCCACCGCCCGCCACAGGCGCGTCACCGGCGGGTCCCCGACGCTCCGCCCGATGACGAGGACGCCGTCGGGGACGACGAGGCTACGTCCCAGCCAGCGATCGGCCTGTGCCACGTCGCCCTCGAAGACGGGGCCCGTGGCGGTGCCGCCCGTCTCGGCGAGGCGCTGCCAGTGGCGGCCGTCGGTCGAGCTCCACCACGCGATGGCGTTGTGGTCCCCGGAGCTCGTCGCGACGAGGTGGGCCCCGTCGTCGGTGATCCCGTACGAGGGCAGCACGGGACCGCCGGTGGGCGGCGACGCGACGCCGCCGACCGCCGCCGAGATGGGGATCCACGTCTGACCGTCCGTCGACGTCCAGGCCGCCGCTTCCTTCCCGCCGGTCGCGGACCCGACGGCGACCAGGCCGTCCTCGCCCACGTAGATGTCCGAGACGTAGGCGCCACCGCTCGCCGGCCGCTCGACCGTTCCCTGCGTCCAGTGCTGCCCGTCGGCGGACCACCAGGCCGCCGCGGTGGCGGGGACCGTCGCCGGGGGCGAACCCGTTCCGCTGAACTGCCGGGAACCCGTGCCGCCGCCGATGACGAAGCCCGGCCCGGCGGCGCGCGCGCTGAAGAGGCGTGCGCCGGCGAACACCGACCCGAGCGACTCGCGCTGCCAGCGTGCCCCGCTCGGGGAGATCCAGACGGACGCGGTGCCCGAGGCGGTCTCGCCCACGGCCACGAGCCCCGAGGGACCCGCGGCGATGCTGCTGATCATCGCTCCCGAGAGGTCGGCCGGACCGATCACCCGCGTCCAGGCCACCCCGTCGGGCGACGTCCAGATCGCCTGCGGCACGGGACCGCAGGTCTGGCCCGCGCCGGGGGCCGAGCAGACGGGCTGACCGTCCTGGCCCCAGGCGAGGAGGCCCGACGTCGTCGTCACCAGCGACAGTGGCCCGGCGCCGGCGAAGGCGCGGTCCTCGCGGCTCAGCTCGGTCCAGTTCAGGCCGTCGACGGAGTCCCAGAACGCCGTCTCCCTCGAGGTGCCGACCTGCACCTGCCCCGTCGCGTAGAGCTGGTCGTGGGAGAACACCACGTCGTCGGGTCCGGAGGGGTCAGGGAACACGGATCGCCCGGACCAGTCGAGGGTGCCCCAGGCGCCACCAACGAAGACGAACGGGGGGCCTGGGGGTCCGTTCGGAGTCGACTTCGACGAGGGACCGGGCGCCGGCGAGCCGGGAGTCGCAGACGGGATCACCCCGGGCGAGGCGGACGGGCCGACCGAGGGGACGGTCAGCGCGCCCGTCCCTGTCGGCGGCCTCGTCGCCACGAGGATCCCGGCGGCCACCACGATGACGCCCGCGGCGGCGAGTCCGGCAACCAGGCGCAGGCCGACGCGTCCCACGACCCGGCGCCGCGAGCCGTCCTCGTCGGCGGCGATGTCGCGGATGTCTGCCCGCAGCGACGCGGGAGGCTCGCCCGGCGATCGCCGCAGCAGCGCGTCACGCACGGCGCGCTCGAACCGCTCGTCGTCACCGCGGCCGCCATCGGACGGACGGGTCCCGTCACTGGTGCCCGTCGGCGGTCTGCTGCTCATCGCGCCACCTCTGTCGTCCGCTCGGCGGCGTCATAGCTCGCCCGGAGCGCCGACAGGCCGCGGTGCAGGCGGCTCTTCACCGTTCCCTCGGGCACACCGGTCCGTGCCGCGATCCCGGGCACCGTGAGGTCCTCCACGAACCGCAGGGCGAGCACGAGGCGCTGCTCGGCAGGCAGGTCCGTCAGCGCACGATCGAGGGCGTCGCGTTCGCCCGTCCCGATCGAGGC
>JAJYNP010000158.1 GCA_021786265.1 Chloroflexota bacterium | reverse complement strand
GAGGTCGCGCCCGACGCCCCCCGCGCCACCGCGTACTCGAGCTCGTCGACCGCGCACGAGTCGTTCCAGTAGTCGGTCGGCGTCGTGCGGGTCATGGCGAGGAGCGGACTCTCGATCATCGTCATCGCATGCCTCCGCGCTCTCGCGAGCTAGGTGCGCCCGTGACGATCGTGTAGGTCTGGCACCATCACGATTAGCGACTCTCCGTCGTCTCATCACCGGCGGCGAAGCCCCAGCTACGCTGTCCAGCTCACTTCATGTACGATCCGATCAACGTGCGGTCACGGTGGCTGGCGTGGTATACGATAATCGATAATCGACCGGACCGCAACGGACCCGCGGAGGGTGGGAACAGCGTGACCGTCGACCAGGGTGTCATGCGGCGTGTACTCGCCGACCAGATCAAGGAGCGCCTGCTGCAGGACATCCTCGAGGGGCGGCGCGCGCCGGACGAGCGGTTGGTCGAGCTCCAGATCGCGCGCGAGCTCGGCACGAGCCAGGCACCGGTGCGGGAGGCGCTCCGCGGCTTGGAGGCGCTGGGAGTGGTGGAGATCGCGCCATTCCGCGGAGCGCGGGTCCGTCGGCCGCCCGCCAAGGAGATCCTCGAGGCGTATGCGGTGCGTGAGGAGCTCGAAGTACTTGGGATCCGTTTGGCGATGGCGCGTTTGACCGAGGCCGACCTGGAGACGCTCCGGGGTTACTTCGAGCAGATGCAACGGGCGGCACGCGCAGCCGACGCTCATGATGTCGCCCTCGCTGATGCCTCGTTCCACTCGAAGATCATCGAGCTGTCGGGCAACGGCGCGCTCGATCGCGTCTGGCACAGCCTAGAACCGTTTTCACGGACACTGATCACGCTGATCCTGCCTGGTGCCGACCCGCAGTGGACCGCCGATCTCCACGGCCCGATCCTGGAAGCACTACGACAACGAGATCAGGAAGCCGCCACTGCCGCGATTCGCCGCCACTTCCGAGACGCCGAGCAAATGGCCGGCCGCCTGTGGCAGGACACCGAGACGCGCTCAACCAACAAGTCGATGGCGGCAGACCACCACGGGCGATGACTCAAGGTCGGACGCGGGTTGTTGTCGACCGGCGGTGCCGTCGACAGCCGCGGTCTCCCGCCGACGCACGCTCCGGCCGCCCAAAAGAGCTATACGCGGCCTACCCATGAGAGACGCGAAGTCGCCCACCGTCGTGGCCGCTCCGCTGCGCACGCATCATCGGGCTACGAACTTCCGACCCGCTCACAGCGAGAGCAAGGCCGAGCGCTGGCGCCGCGCGATTTAGCAAGTTGCGGTGGTGGCCCCAAGGGGATTCGAGGACCCGCCCGCTGTCGGACGACGACAGGCTAGGAAGGAGGGCGTGTCGGTAATGGCCACCCCGGGACCTCCCCGCATGCGAGAATCGTGCATGCGCGAGAAGACGTTCCGCCCCTACGACCAGGACTCGCTCCTGCTCATGCCGCCCAGCCTGCGTGACTGGGTCGACCCCGACGGCCTCGCGGCGTTCCTCTCCGACCTCGTCGACGAGCTCGACCTGCGGGTCTTCCTGGCCGCCCACGAGGAGCCCCGGGGGATGCCCCCCTACCACCCCCAGATGATGCTGAAGGTCCTCCTCTACGGCTATGCCACCGGCGTCACCAGCTCGCGCCGGATCGAGGAGCGCCTGGCCGCCGACGTCAACTTCATGTTCCTTGCGGGGCAGGCGCGGCCCGACCACAAGACCATCGCCTAAGTTCCGCCGCCGTCACCTCGCAGCGTTCCGGGCGCTCTTCCTCGAGGTGCTCCATCTGTGCCAGAAGGCCGGCCTCGTGCAGCTCGGGCGGATCGCGCTCGACGGCACGAAGCTCAAGGCGAACGCCTCGGTGCATCGGGCCATGAGCTACTGGCGGATGGTCGAGCGGGAGGCCGTCCTCGAAGCCCAGGTGCAGGCGATCCTCGAGGAGGCCGAGGCGATCGATGCGGCTGAGGACGTCCGTTATGGCGACGCCCGAGGCGACGAGCTGCCCGCGGAGCTGCGCCGCCAGGAGAGCCGACCGGCGAAGATCCGCGACGCCAAAGCCGCCCTGGAGGGGAAGGCCCGCGAACGGCAGCGGCGGCCCCGACGCGGTGCCGGACGCGAAGGCCCAGCGCAACTTCACCGATCCCAAGTCGCGCATCATGCGCTCCCCACCCAACGGCTTCATCTACGGCTACAACGCGGAGGGCGCAGTGGATGACGCCCATCAAGTCATGGTGTTGGCGATACGGGAGGCCCAGCGCATGCAGCGGGAACCGGAGGCACAGGGCGGGACCCAGGCCGCGGGGGACCGGTCGACATGAAGCTGCCCACCTCGCTCGCCGAGCTGCACGGCCGGCGGGCCGCCCACTGGGGTCGCGAGTCGACCGGGCGGCAGGCCGAGCGGTTCGGCCCGGCGGCCCAGGCCGAACAACGGGCGCGCGCGATCGCCGAGTACGGCCTGGTCGACACCGGGATCGCCTGGCAGGTGGCGCACAGCGGCCGCACCATCGGCAGCACCCGCCAGTTCAGTGAGATGCTGGCCCGCGCGGGTTGCGATTACGACGTGCTCGTCGTGGGCTACGTCTCTCGCTTCACGCGCGACCTGCGCACCGCGGTGAACGCCCGCCATCAACTCCACCAGGCGGGTGCGGCGCTCCTCTTCGCCGATGAGCGGGTCCTCTCCTCTGATGAGACCGCCTGGGAGAACTGGGCCCGCGAGACGGTGGAGGCCGAGGCGTACTCGCGCCGGCTCGCCCGCTCGGTGCATGCAGGCTATGCAGCCAAGATCCGCGATTACGCCGATCAGGGTGGTGGGCTCGTCCCGCTTGGCTTCTGCCGGGTCGGCGAGCGCAAGCTCGTGGAGCCCGATCCGGAGCGGATGCCGCTCGCGCGGCAGGTCTGGGAGCTGGCAGCAGCAGGGCTCGCCGATGCGGCGATCGCGGCGTCGACGGGCCTCAGCTTGTGGACGGTGCGCGATGTGCTGCGCTCCCCGCTGTACGCAGGCCGTCTGCGGGACGGCCGACCCACCCGCTTCCCGGCCCCGGTCGAACGTACGCTCATCGAGCGGGCGCAGGCCTACCGGCGCGAACGCACTCGCGTGGGGAACCGCCTCCGGCGGAACCGCACCTACGCCCTGGCTGGGAATGGGCCGGCCGTCTGCGACGCGTGCGGCCTGCCCCTGAAAGGCGACACCCGAGGGCGACGGAACGGCGCGAAGGTGGCCGTGTACCGCCATCGGGATGGGCTCGATTGTCCGGGCTGGCCCATCAAGGAGACCCCGGTGGAGGTGCTCGACGACCAGGTCGCCGCCCTGCTCGAGGGTGCCCGACCGAACCGCGAGTCCGCAGCCCGCATCCGGGCCGCCCTCGCCCAACCGATCGCGATGCCTGATCGGCTGGGGATCGCCCGGCTCGATCACCGGATCCGGACGCTCGCCCTCGAGCTGGCGGCGCCCGAACCGCGGCGAAGCATCGCCGAGATCGTGGCGGACCTCGAAACCACCCGGGCCGAACGGCAGGTGCTGGCCGCCAGCCCGATCGACGACGATGGCGTCGATCCTGAGGAGGCGCTCGCGTGGCTGGCCTCGCTCGGGACGCTGTGGCGAGACACCTCCGACGAAGGCCGCCGGCGGCTGGCCGTCGGGACGTTCGCCCGCCTCGGTGTGGTCTCGGGGCCACGGCCCGGCTCGCACCGGATCGTGAGCGTCGAGACAACGGAAGAGGCCGAACGGCGAGGACTGGTCCTCGCGCTCCCGGCCTCGCTCGAGGTCACTCTGGTGGGCGATACTGGATTCGAACCAGTGACCTCACGGATGTGAACCGTGCGCTCTAACCGACTGAGCCAATCGCCCCCGAGACGTGCGGCAACGCCGC
>JAJYNP010000300.1 GCA_021786265.1 Chloroflexota bacterium | reverse complement strand
CCCGGTCCAGGGAGTTGCGGCGAATGGAAAGCGATACGGCAGCAGGAACTGGCGAAGCGCGGTGTACGACAGGCTGGTGTCCGGCGGCGAGTCGTACCCGTTGACGCTCTGCCGGCCGTAGAGCGGACCGACGACCCTCACGCCGGTCACCTGGAAGTCCGCGGTGCGGGCCGGATCCGCGGTTGCGGTGAACCCGGTGAGCACCCAGGCATGACGTCCGGCGGCGACGATCAGGGCGACGGGCTCGCCGCTCCGCCGCAGCTGGGTGACCGCGGAGCGAACCGCGGCGTCGAAGGTCGGGCTTGCCACGAGCGTGTAGCGCGAATCGACGAAATGCCGGAGCCCGGCCAGGAAGCCCTGGGGGTCGATGCCCCGGTGGCTGCGTTGCCGGTAGCGGTTGCTGGCCTGCATGTAGTCGAAGAACGCGCGCTGCTGGGCGCTGCTGTGATCGGTCTCGTCCAGCAGGATGTTGCGGATGATCTGGACGCTCGCCGCCGTGCACCAGGTCCACGTTGCCTGCATCGAGTAGGCGCCCGGGCGGTAGACGTCAAACGCAACCGGGCTCCTCGGCGGCGTCGCCGCGGCGGCCATGCCGGGAGCGAGGGCGGACATCGCGAGGACCAGGGCGACGATGCCGGTGAGACGGGCGCGCTGCGCGGGACCGGCCGAAGGGATCACGCCCGGATCTTCGCACGAACAGGCCGGCCGGGATGCGAGACTAGCGGCCCATCCGCAGGTCGACGCTGAAGTCGAGGTGCGCGCGGAGCAGCGCGAGGGTATCGCTCCAGAGCGCGATCGCCTCGGCCCAGGCATCGATCGCGCCGGGGAGATCGAGGGGGAAGGGACCGTCCTCGAGCTCGATGTGGGTTCCGTATCCCGCGGGACCGATCGACACCTGGATGTCGGTGACCAGTGACTCGTCGGGAAGCCACGGACGGCGGAACGCGAACCGCGAGTCGGGTTCCGCGCGGGTTACCTCCCACCACACCCGCCGGTCCGGCCACGCCAGCACGGATCGCGATCCGACCGCCAGGCCGCCCTCGATCTGGATGGGGAACCACCGCGCGAGCTCCTCCGGGTCGGCCCACGCACGGAAGACCCGCTGCGGAGGGGCGTTCAGGCGGCGGCGCAGGCGCACCCAGCGTCGCAGGTCGGTCCCGAGCGGAAGCCGCGGTTCGTCGTCGCCCATGCGGTCCCCCTTGTTCAGTCCGCCCCCGGACCCGGCGCCACCGTCCGCGCCTCGGACCCGGCGCTACGGCCGGTCGACCCCTTCCTCGTCCAGCAGCCTCGCCCGCAGCGCGAGGCGCTGCTCCTCGAGCCACGCGACCAGGACGCGTCGGCGATGCGCGTACCAGTCTGCCCCGGCCCAGCCACACGAGCAACGCATCACGGGGCCGGGCGGGACCCGAAGGAGGTGGCCGGCAAGGAACGCCACCTCCGCGCGCTCAGACGTCAGACGGATCAGCACTGGACGCCAACCTCCGCTCCAGTGTGGCCGCGCGTCCCCGGGCGTGCAAGGGCCGAGCCGCTCGGGCGGTCAGTGATACCGGAGGTCCGGATGGAGCAGGGCGAGCTGATCGCGCAGTCCGGGCGCCTCGTCGAGCAGTGCCAGGACCTCGAGCACGAGCCTGTTCACGGCACTCGTACCCGTCCTGCGAGCGGCCGCCTCGACGAGCTCGGTGAGCTGCCGCGCGGCCGCAGCATCCTGGTCGCGCAGGGTGCCGGCGCCGAGTTCCTCGGCGATCGCCGCCGCCAGGAGCGCGGCCACGCGCTCATCGACCTTCGCCTGGCGCAGGCGGCCGGCCAGGTTGGGCGGTTCCGCGTGCTGGCTGTCCATGGCGCCTACCTCGGCCTGCGCGTCCCCCCGGCGGCGGGTGCGTCCGCGCGGTCCCAGCGGCCGCCCTGCGGGCTGCGCCTCATCGCCTCCGCGATCGTCGCATGGTCGAGCCGACGGGTGCCGGGCGGCCAGAGTCGTTGCGCCCCAAACGGACGACCGGATGGTGCGATCGTCTACGCTGCGCCCATGCGCGCCGGGTCACTCCGCATCTTCCGCATCGCCGGCATCGACGTGTACGTCCACGTCAGCTGGCTGGTCATCTTCGGGCTCCTGACCTGGTCACTCGCCGTGGGCTACTACCCGTCCCTGCTGCCGGACCTCACGGCCGCCCAGGCCTGGACGCTCGGTGCGATCTCCTCGATCCTGCTCTTCGCGTCGGTCCTGGTCCATGAGCTCGCCCACTCGCTGGTCGCGCGGACCCGGGGCATGCAGGCCGCCTCGATCACGCTCTTCCTCTTCGGGGGTATCTCCAGCCTGACCGGCGATGCCCCTCGCGCCTCGACCGAGTTCGTGATCGCGATCGTGGGACCGCTGGCCAGCTTCGCCATCGGGGCCGCCTGTTTCCTGGTGGCTGCCGCGGTCGGGGATCCGCGGGCCGCCGCGCTGTTCGGTTACCTCGCCCTCGTCAACGTGCTGCTCGGGGGGTTCAACCTCATCCCCGGTTTCCCGCTCGACGGAGGCCGCGTGTTGCGAGCCGTCGTGTGGCAGCTCACCGGCAGCACGCGGCGGGGTCTCGAGGTGGCGGTGGGTGCCGGACAGCTGGTGGGCTACGGCTTCATGGTCTGGGGCGTCCTCCAGGTCCTGGAGGGCAGCGCGTTCAACGGGATCTGGATCGCCGTCATCGGGTGGTTCCTGCAGGGTGCGGGCGCCGCGCAGCTCCGGCAGGTGCGCTCCGAGGAGCGGCTGACGGGGGTGTCGGTCCGTGACGTCATGCGGCCCGACACGAGCGCGATCGAGCCCAACGCCTCGGTCGAGGACCTCGTCGAGCGATACCTGGTGCCGGGCAACCGGCGCGCGGTCCCCGTCGTCGCCGGCGACCGCCTCGTGGGGATGGTGACGCTCGGTGACATCCAGGCGATCGCGCCGCAGGCCCGCTCGTCCACCCGCGTGGTCGACGTGATGGGCGGCCGGTCGGGTGTCACCACCGTCGGGCCGGACACCCCGCTGGCATCAGGACTCGAGGCCATGCTCGCGGGAGACTTCGAGCAGCTGCCGGTGCTGGAGGACGGGCGGCTCATCGGCGTGCTCAGCCGCGCGGACATCATCCGCCAGATCCAGCTGCGCGAGGCGCTCCACCTCAGGTAGCCGCAGGCCGGCGGGCTAGTCGAGCGAGCGTGCCGGGGTCGCCAAGCTCGACCGATACGGCCCACGACGACCTGCTCCGCCTGGGCCCCCGGGTCGAGGTCGTCGAGCCGCCGGAGCTCAGGGAGCGCCTCGCGGCGACGATCCGGGAGATGGTCGCGGTCTACGGCGTCGCGGACCGCTGACTCCGCGCGGCACGGTCAGCGCCCCCGGAACGCGGGTCCGTGACCGGGGATCACCACGTCGGCCGGAGCAAGGATCCGCGCGCGGCCGCGCTCGATGGCTGCCTGGTCCACGCCGAGCGGGTCGATCTCGGGGGTCCGGTCCGATCGCCAGGGATCCTCAGCCGCCGGCCACCGCGGGCAGCACGTGGACGACCGACCCGTCGGTGACCACGCTGGAGAGGTCGGCCGGCTCTCCGTCGACGTAGACGTTGATGAACTCCCGGAGGACCGGGCCGGGATCGCACAGCCGATCGCGCATGCCGGGCCATCCGGCGTCGAGCGCGTCTATCAGGTCGCGGACGGTTCCGCCGGTGAGCGAGACCCGCCGCGGCGCAAGCGGGAAGAGCGCGATCAGCGACCGGGGCAGCACGACCGTCGCCATGGCGCGACCGACGGCGCTCAGGCGCCGACCAGCGCCGTCTCGACCGACAGCACGGGCGGCAGCAGGTCCGCGATGCGCCGCCAGCTCCGACCCTCGTCGGCGCTCGCGAAGACCTGGCCCGTGCTGGTCCCCAGGTAGAGGCCGAAG
>JAJYNP010000165.1 GCA_021786265.1 Chloroflexota bacterium | reverse complement strand
CTTCCGTGCCCGGGCGCCTGCTGACTAGGGCCGGACCCGCTTCTCCCGCGGCAGCGCCGGCAGGCCCCGCCGGCCCTGCACCAGGAAGTGCCGGAACCAGCCCACCACCTGCACGATGTTCTCGACGCGGCGGAATGGCGTCCCGCTCCGGGTCAGCTCGTGCGTCTCGTCAGGGACCCGCATGAGTCGGACCGGGCGCCGGAACGCGCGCAGCACGGCGAAGAACTCCTCGGCCTGCGTGATGGGCACGCGAAGATCCTTCTCGGCGTGCTGGATCAGCAGCGGCGTGCGCACCCGGTCGGCATACGCGATGGGGCTGTGCCGCCAGTACAGTTCGTGGTCCTCCCACGGGTTCACGCCGTACTCCTCGAGCCCGAACATGGGCCCGCCGATGTCCCCGGAGAGCATCTGCGAGGTCATGTCGTTGACCGACCGCGCGGTGAGCGCCGCCTTGAAGCGGTCGGTGTGCCCCACGATCCAGCTGGTCAGGTAGCCGCCGTACGAGCCGCCGGTCACGCCGAGCCGGTCCGGGTCGGCCAGCCCGTCGGCCACCAGCGCGTCGACGCCGGCCATCACGTCGGCCATGGGGCCGTCGCCCCAGTCGCGGAAGTTGCTCCGCACGAAGGCCTGCCCGTAGCCCTCGGACCCGCGCGGGTTGCACGCGTACACGCTCATCCCCGCCGCGACCAGGCACTGCCACTCCCAGAACGGCGAATACCCGTACAGCGTGGCCGGTCCCCCGTGGATCTCGACGACCAGCGGTGCGGGACGGCCGTCATCACGCACCGGCGCCGGGTAGAACCAGCCCTCGATCCGGCGGCCGTCCACCTCGTGCCAGCGGGTCTCGGGCTCCACGAGCGACACGTCCGCCCAGCGCGTGGCCATCAGGTCGCTGACGCGTCGCAGGGCGTCCCCCTCGAGCGGCTCGAGCAGGCCGGCCGGGACGTCGGCCACCACCACCTCGAACGGATGGGTGGGGTCGGCCGCGGTCGCGGCGACACGGACCGCCCCGCCGTCCAGTGGCACCTGGTGGATCCGCGAAAGGAAGTGCCGGCCGGCCGTCAGGCGCTCGACGGCGGGCGTCCCCGCCGAGGCGCCCGTCGTGGTCTCTGCCTCCACCCGCCAGAGCTCGTAGCTGCCCTCGATCGGCGCACTGAACGTGATCCAGCGGCCGTCGTCGCTCCAGTGGAGGGCGGGGCCACCGCCCCCGATCAGGTCGCTGCCCACGCTGGCGCCCACCATCAGGTCGGTCGGGCCCGTCAGGTCCTCGCCCACCTGCTCGGGCGTGGCCGGGAATCGCCAGACGTCCCGGCGTGCCGGCCCCCGGCCCTGGTAGCGGTGGCCGACCGCGGCGATCCAGCGGCCGTCCGGGCTCCAGGCGGGTGCCGAGAACTCGCGCCGGCCGCGGCCCCCGGTCAGCCGCGCCACCCGCCCGGTCTCCACCTCCAGCAAGAACAGCTCCATCTGCCAGTCGAGGTCGTGGTCCCGGTGCCGCCGCGATTCGAACACGATCCGCCGCCCGTCCGGACTCCAGTCGAAGGCGCCGTCGTTGTACGGCCCTGACGTCAGCCGGCGGGCGTCGCCCGTACCGGCGTCGACCAGCCAGAGGTGGGCGAAGCGATCGTGGGTGAAGCCCGCACCGTTGAACTGGTACTGCAGCCGGTCGATGAAGCGGTAGTCCGACTCCGGGGGCTCGCCGGGCTCGCGCCGTTTCCGCGCACCCGGCGTGGCCGACTCGGCCGAGCTCAAGACGCACAGCCGCGACCCGTCGGGGTTCCAGGCCAGGTCCTTCACGTCGTGCGGCAGCTGGGTCAGCTCGCGCGCTTCACCGCCCGCCATCGGGAGCAGCCAGACCTGCGTCGCGCCGTCCGCGAGCTCGGCCGGGCTCGCCCCGGGCGCGTCACCGTGGCGCCGCCCGAAGCCGGTGCGGCCGGGCCGGGTGCCGCCGCCCCCGGCCTCGAGCACTGCCCCGCGATCCGACAGGAATGCCAGCCGGCTGCCGTCGGGGCTCCAGCGCGGATGCGTGTCGTGGCGCGACCCGAGCGTGAGCTGCCGGGCCGGGGCCGAGCCGTCGGCCGGCGCGAGCCACACGGCCTCACGGTAGTCGTCCTTTGCGGGGCCGGTGGCCTTGACCGTGAACGCGACCCATCGCCCGTCCGGAGAGAGGCGGACCTCGGTCGGCACGCGGAGATCATGGAGATCGGAGGGCAGCGGCGGTCTGGACATGCAACCTTCTCGTGGAGCGAGCGGCCGGTCGGCGGCCGGCGGCGCGGGGAGCGTTCGTGCGAGTGTATCGCCGGCGCGAGAAGTGGACCGGCGCCACACGCGGGCACCGCTACAATCCCGCCATGTCCTCCAGCTACACGTCGGGCGGCGAGTACCTCGCCCCTGCCCGCATCCATGCCGATCGGGAGACCGGCCGCCTCGAGATCGACTGGGCCGACGACCACCACACCGTCTACGACACGGTGGCCCTGCGCTGGCTCTGCCCGTGCGCCTACTGCCGCGGCGAGGCCGGCATGCCGGGCTGGCTCGACTCGTCGCCGACCCTGGCACCGGACCAGACGCGCCTGGTGGACGTGCAGCTCGTGGGGACCTACGCGATCGCACCGACGTGGGCGGACGGCCACCACACCGGGTACTACACCTTCGAGCAGCTCCGCGCGAACTGCCCCTGCCCGGAGGACGAGGCGCGCCGAGCCGCGCGCACAGCCGTGGAGCGCTGAGGAGGCGACCGCCATGATCATCAGCACCACCAACTTCGTGGCCGGTTACCGTGTCGCCGAGACCAAGGGCCAGTGCTTCGGCGTGGTGGTCCGGAGCCGCGGCCTCGCGGGCAACGTCGCCGCCGGCCTCCGGTCGATCGTCGGGGGCGAGATCAAGGAGTACACCGAGCTCCTGGAGGACGCCCGCAAGCATGCGATCGATCGCATGGTGGCCAACGCGACCGCGATGGGCGCGAACGCCATCCTGACCATGCGGTTCGACAGCTCCGAGATGGGCCAGACCATGACCGAGATCGTGGCCTACGGCACGGCCGTGGTCATCGAGCCGGGCCAGTCCGGGCACGAGCAGGCGCGCTGAGCGCGGCCGGACCGGCGGGACGTGCGATGGGCAGCACCGATCTCTCGCAGCTGCTGCGCGGCGTGCTGGGGATCGCGGGCGGGCTCGGGTTCCTGCTCGGGCTCGCGGTCATCGCGGCGGGCGAACCGGTAGGCGGTTCCTGGCTCCTGATCCCCAGCGCGATCCTGATCCTGATCGCGCTGTACGAGCAGGCCCGGTACCGGTCGCACCCCGAGGAAAGAGCGGCTGCCCGCGCCAACCCGCCGGCGGGCCCACCGTGGAGCCCACGTCCGCCGGCCTCCCCTCCGGGCCCCGGGACCGGGCGTTACGAGCGGACCGACGAGGTCTTCGACGACCCCACCACCGGCAAGCGGCTCCGGGTCTGGTTCGACCCCGCGACGGGCGACCGACGCTACATCCCGGAACCCTGAGCGCGCCATGACCGCGGTCCGTCCCCACGGCGGTCAGGCCACCGGCACGCAGCGAGCGGGCCGGAAGGAGCGGCATGCGCCGGCGATGCCGTACACCAACCGCGAGCTGAGCTGGCTCGACTTCAACGCCCGCGTCCTGCACGAGGCGATCGACGAGCGCAACCCGCTCCTCGAGCGGGCGCGGTTCCTGGCCATCTTCGCGAGCAATCTCGACGAGTTCTTCCAGGTGCGGGTCGCCGGAGTCAAGCAGCAGATGGCCGCGGGGGGGGCGCAGCGCACGCCGGACGGGCTGAGTCCGGCCGAGACCCTGCGCGCGATCCGCGCCAGGGTCCTGCCCCTCGTCGCCGACCAGTCCGACACGTGGGCCCAGGTGCGGCGCGAGCTGGTCGGACACGGAATCCGGATCGTGGGCTGGTCGGAGCGGCCCGAGCGCCACCTGGAGCTGCGCCAGCGGTTCATCGACGAGATCTTCCCGGTGCTGACGCCGCTGGCGGTCGACCCGGGCCACCCCTTCCCGTACATCAGCAACCTGTCGCTCTCGCTCGCCGTGACCGTTCGCAACCCGGAGACCGGTGAGCGCGGGTTCGCGAGGATCAAGGTCCCGCCCGTGCTCCCCCGGCTCGTGGAGGTCGGGGTTCGGACCTACATGCTGCTAGAGCAGGTCATCGCCGAGAACCTCGACATCCTCTTCCCCGGCATGGAGATCCTCGAGCACCACCTGTTTCGAGTGACGCGCAACGCCGACCTCGCGATCGAGGAGGACGAGGCCGACGACCTGCTGCTCGCCATCCAGGAGGAGCTTCGCCGGCGGCGGTTCGGCGAGGTGGTCCGCCTCGAGGTGGAGCGTTCGATGCCGGCGGAGACGCGGGCGATCCTCGAGCGCGGCCTGCAGTGCTCTCCCGAGGACGTGTACGAGGTCGCCGGCACGCTGGACCTCACGGCGCTATTCGAGATCGCCGATCTCGACATCCCCAGCCTCCAGCTGCCGGCGTGGACCCCGGTGACGCCGCCGCGCCTGGCGCCGGCCGACCCGGACGAGCCGGTCGACGTCTTCGCCGCGATCCGCGACGGCGACATCCTGGTCCACCATCCATACGAGTCGTTCGCGCGGACCGTGCAGCGCTTCGTGGAGCAGGCCGCCGACGACCCCGACGTGCTCGCGATCAAGCAGACGCTGTACCGCACCAGCGGCGACTCGCCCATCGTGCAGGCACTGATCCGGGCCGCCGAGCGCGGCAAGCAGGTGGTGGTCCTGGTCGAGATCAAGGCACGCTTCGACGAGGAGGCCAACATCGGCTGGGCGCGGGCCCTGGAGCAGGTGGGCGCCCACGTGGTGTACGGGCTGGTGGGCCTCAAGACCCACTCCAAGACCATGCTGATCGTCCGGCGGGAGGGGCGCGGTCTGCGCCGCTACGTCCACATCGGGACCGGCAACTACAACACCAAGACCGCCCGCATCTATGTCGACCTCGGGCTCCTGAGCTGCCGCTCGGAGCTGGGCGCCGACGTGACCGACCTGTTCAACTACCTGACCGGTCTCTCGCGCCAGCGCTCGTTCCGCCGGCTGCTGGTGGCGCCGTTCGGGCTGCGCGAGGGCGTGATCGCGCGCATCGACCGGGAGATCGAGCGCCAGGCGAGCGGCGCCGGAGGGCGCATCGTGATGAAGCTCAACGCGATCGTCGACCCGGCGGTGATCCGGGCGCTCTACCGGGCGAGCCAGGCGGGCGTCCAGGTCGACCTGCTGGTGCGAGGGATCTGCTCCCTGCGGCCCGCGTTGCCGGGGATCAGCGAGACGATCCGCGTCCGATCGATCGTGGGTCGCTTCCTCGAACACTCGCGGATCTTCTACTTCCGCAACGCCGGCGACGAAGAGTTCTCGATCGGGTCGGCCGACATGATGGAGCGCAACCTGGATCGCCGCGTCGAGGCGGTGACGCCCGTCGACGACCCGGCCCTTCGCGAGCGGCTGCGCGACATCCTCGACGTGATGCTGCGGGACGATCGGCGGGCGTGGGAGCTGGGGAACGACGGGGTGTGGCGCCGGGTCGAGACACTGGTCGCCGAACCGGCCGGTGTCGACACGTTCGAGGTCATGATGACGAGGGCGCTCGGGCTTGCCCAGGACTTCGCGTGAAGCGCGTGAAGCGCGTGGCGGCGTTGACGCCGGCGTCGGGCGGCCCGACACCGCGGGCGGACTCGTGAGCACCGGGGATGGCGGCGCCATCACGGCCGGGACACCGGATGCCGCCGGACCCGGCGCCGCCGCCTCGCCTCCTATCGAGATCGAGCTGAAGTACGACGTCACGGATCGCGCCCTGCTGGATCCGCTGCTGGAGGCGGCGGCGCCCGCAGGGTTCGCTGGCGGCGAGTGGCACGAGGCGCTCGTCGACGACCGCTACGTCGACACGGCCGGACGGGCGGTGGAGCGCGCAGGGTACGCGGCGCGGATCCGGGAGCGCGGCGACCGCAGGATCCTGGGCCTCAAGTCGCTGACGCCTGCGGTGGGCGCGGTCCACCGCAGGGAGGAGCTCGAGGCGGCGGCCGGCGAGGGGCTGGATCCGCGCACGTGGCCGGCGAGCGATGCGCGCGACCTGTTGCTCCGGACGATCGGCGAGGAACCGCTGCAGGAGCGGTTCCAGGTCAGGCAGCGGCGCCGGGTGCGCGAGGTGCTCGCCGAGGACGGTGCCGCGGAGATCAGCGCGGACGAGGTGGAGGTGCTGCGGGACGGGCGCCGGCTGGGAACGTACTCGGGGATCGAGGTGGAGCTGCGCCGGGGCGACGAGGCGATCCTCGGTCGCCTGGCCACCGCCCTCGAGGCGACCGGCGGGGTCCGCGCGTCGTCCCGTTCCAAGTTCGAGGCGGCCCGGGACCTGGCCGAGGGCGCACCGTCGGCGGCAGGCCGGCGGCGTGCGGGACGGGGATCGCAGAAGGCCAAGCCGGCATCGGGCGCCGGCGAGCCGGCGGCACCGCCTGGTTCCGGGACCCAACCGCAGGGGGCCGAACCCGGACCGGGCGCCGGGGCGCCGGCCCAGCGGGTGGGCTCGGAGGCGGCCGAGCGGCTCCTCCTCTCGGTCGGGAAGTCACCCGGCGTGACCGCCGACGACCCCTTCGCCGAGGCGGGGCGCAAGGTGCTCCGCTTCCACCTCGCGCGCATGCTCGCGGTGGAGGCCGGGACGCGCTCGTCGGAGGACCCCGAGGACCTGCACAAGATGCGGGTCGCGACCCGCCGCATGCGGGCGGCATGGCGCGTCTTCGGGGACGGCTTCCGCCGGGGCCGTGTTCGACGGTCCGTCGGCGGCCTGCGGACGCTGGCCGCCGACCTGGGAAGCGTCCGCGATCTCGACGTCCTGATCGACGCGCTGGAGACCCATGCGGCGGGGCTCTTTGCCGCGGAGCGCGCCGCGCTCCGGCCGCTCGAGGACGCCTGGCGGGTCGAGCGCGACCGGGCGCGCACGGCGCTTCTCCGGTACCTCGACTCGGCCGCCTACCGGAAATTCGTCGAGGAGCAGCTCGCGTTCGTCGAGGACGTCGGCCGGGACGTGATCCCCGCCGGGCCGACCGATCCGCGGCGCGTCCGGGACACGGCTCCCAGCCGGCTCTGGACCGCGTACGAAGGCGTGCGTGCGTACGATGCGGTCCTGCGGTGGGCCGACCTCGCCACTGTCCACCAGCTGCGGATCGCGGGCAAACGGCTCCGGTACGCGGTGGAGTTCTTCCGCGAGCCACTCGGCCCCGACGCGGCGCTGCTGATCGAGCGCGTCACCGCCCTCCAGGACCACCTCGGCATGCTCCACGATGCCGACGTCGCCGCCGGGCTGGCACGCTCGTTCCTGGTCGAACGGTCCGCCGTGCTCTCACCGGCCTCGGTCGACGCCGTCGGGCGGTACCTGGCGGACCGCGAGCGCGAGACGGCGCGCCTGCGCCGGACGATCGGTCCGGCGTGGCGCCGCGTCACTTCGATCGAGTTCCGGCGGGCACTCGGCAGGGCGGTCGCGCAGCTCTGACGGGCGCGTGCCGGCGAGCGGCGACACCCTTCCGCAGGCGCGCTGCGGCCTCTCCAGGGCCGGCGCGCTGGTGCTCCGCTGCGCCGATGCCGGGGTGGCGCCCGGTCTCAGGCCGGCTGGTCGGCCGAGGAACCCTCCCGCCTCGGGCCCGCCACTGGCCATTCGGCCCCAGCCTGCGCCCCGGGTGCGCCCTGCGCCGTCGCCGTCCCGGTGGGGTCCGCGTCCGACCCGGCGCCAGCCGGCGCCGGAGCCCCGGACAGCGTCCGCATCCGCTCCTCGAGCGCGTCGGCGCGGGCCGTGACCTCCGCCAGGATCACCTGCGCCTCGACCAGCCGCCGCTCGATCTTCGCGAGCTCCGCAATCGCGCGCCTGCCCTCGCGCCCTGCCTTCGGGGCCTTCCCGCGGTCGGCGCCCGCTCGATCCTTCGTACGCTCGGCGGCGCCGGTCCCGCCCGGGGCCTTCTCCCGCGCCTTCCGTCCGCCTCCACGATCGTCGCGGGATCCGCGTTTCGCCATGGCCCCGTCCTCCTGTGCGTCCCTGCCACCTATCGTGGCAGGTCGCTGCCCAGGCCGCACGGAGACTGCGCGCCGCGTACCATGCGGAGACGAAAGAGGTCGACAGGAGCGGCAGCCACATGGGCGACGGCGAGCGGCGGCGCGGCAGTCCGGAGAGCGTGGAGCTGTACCTCGTGCGGCACGGGCACGCCGGGGATCCGGAAGCGTGGCACGGTCCGGACGACGCACGGCCGCTCTCCTCCAAGGGCGAGGGGCAGGCGGCAAAGCTGGCCGCGTTCCTGCAGCGTGTCGGCGTGCGCCCCCGGGTGATCCTGACCAGCCCCAGGCTCCGTGCCTCCCAGACCGCTACGCCCATCGGCGACGCGCTGGGGATCCAGGTCCGCGCCGAGCCGCTGCTCGCGGCGGGAGTCGACCTGGTCGACCTCGAGCGGATGCTGTCGGCGGCGGGCGATCCAGCCAGCCTGATGATCGTGGGACACGACCCGGATTTCAGCGCGCTGGCGGCCGAGCTCACGGGCGCGGAGACGCTCCCGCTGCCCAAGGGCGCCGCGGCCCGCATCGACGCCGGCCGGCCGCTCGTCCCCGGATCGGGCGTCCTCCGCTGGCTCGTCCCACCTGACCTGATGCCGGAGTCGTAGGGCTCGACGCGCGGGGCTGCCGGAGCACTGGCGACGCGACCCCCGGGTGCCCGGCGAGCGCGTGCCTGCGCCCCGGCGCACGGGTTGGAGCGCTACCCTTGTCGTGCCGTCGGCATCCGTCATCCACGGCGGCCGTTGATCACGTCTGGCGCGTGCCCACGCCCAGGGGTGCGGAGGTTGCGTGCGCATCCGGCTGATCCCCCGCGAGGAGCGGTTCTACGACATGTTCGTCGAGGACGCGGCGAACGTCCTGGCGGCCGCTCGACGGCTCGAGGAGATGCTCCGCAGCTACGACAACATCGAGCAGCGTGCCAAGGAACTCTTCGCGATGGAGCACCACGGCGACGAGATCAGCCACAACATCGGCCGTCGCCTGAACACGACGTTCGTGACACCATTCGACCGGGAAGACATCGTGGCGCTGATCTCGGGGCTGGATGACGTGCTCGACCTCATCGAGGAAGTCGCCGACACGTTCATCCTCTACCAGGTCGAGGCACCCACGCCCGCGTCGCTCCAGCAGGCAAGGATCATCGTCCGGCAATGCGAGGCGATCCACGAGGCGCTGGAGCTCCTGCGGTCGTTCAACGGGCTCCAGAAATACTGGACCGAGATCAATCGTCTCGAGAACGAAGGGGACCGGATCACACGGGCGGCCGTGGCCGGACTCTTCTCGGAGAAGACCAGGGCGACCGACATCATCAAGTGGAAAGATATCTACGGCCTGCTCGAGGCGACGATCGACAAGTGCGAGGACGTCGCGGACATCATCGAGAAGATCGTCGTGAAGCACGCGTAGGGCGGGCACGACGAATCGACCGATGACTCGGCAGCCAGGAGACGCTCCCCCGGACGGAGCGCGATGGCGTCAGGGCGCGCGAAGGGACGACGCTGCGATGCGCGTGGCCGCGCGCGGATTCACCGGGTGTCGGGTGCCGGTCAGGCCTTCGGTCGCCGACCGCGCCGGGGGCGGCGCTCCGGCGTCATCAGGCCCACCAGGAGATGGTCGCCGCGCATCTGGACCGCGATGTCCTTGCCCTGTTCGGCCGCGACCTTCAGGAGCCGCTGGCGAATGGTGGCCGCCTTCTCGCCCTCGTCGAGCGCGACCTTGAACACGTCGTCCGGGCCCTCCAGCCGATCGATCACGGACCTGCGCAGGAGTTCCGCCTGTTCGAGCCGGGCCTGGGCCGCCGGGCTGAGCGCGCGCGCGGAGCGGGACGGTGCCGGCGCCATGGCCGACGCGTCGGTCTTGCGGATTTTCACGCCACATTTCCCCTCGAATACGAAACCAGGAAGCGCACATCAGGATAATCCAACTCCCGCCGTCTCGGCGAGCCGGACGCGATGAGCCAGGGGGTCACGTACTCGCTGGTCGCGCTCTTCGCACTGGCCGTTCTGTTCGACTACATCAACGGATTCCACGACACGGCGAATGCGATTGCCACCTCGGTCTCCACGCGGGCGCTGCGTCCCGAGTTCGCGATCGTCCTCTCCGCCATCGCGAATTTCCTTGGCGCCCTGACCGGGACGGAGGTGGCAGCGACCATCGGCAGCGGCATCGTCACGACGCCGGCGGGTGGCAGCGGGCAAGTCGTCATCGCGGCGGCGCTGATCGGCGGAATCGCCTGGAATCTGCTGACGTGGCGGCTCGGGCTTCCCAGTTCGAGCAGCCACGCCCTGATCGGTGGGCTGCTCGGCGCAACGCTCGCGGCGCTCGGAGCCTCCGCCGTGCACGTCGACGCGATCCTCACGAAAGTCGTCGTTCCTCTCGTCGGCTCGCCGATCGTCGGTCTGCTGGGTGCGTTCCTGGTGATGGTCGTGCTGCTCAACGTGTTCCGACACGCGGACCCGCATCGCATCAACGAGCGTTTCCGCCGACTCCAGCTGGTTTCCGCCGCGTACATGGCGTTCAGCCACGGCTCCAACGACGCACAGAAGACGATGGGGATCATGACGGCGGCGCTCGTCACGGCCGGGATCCTGCCGGTGTTCAAGGTTCCGATCTGGGTCATGGTGCTGGCGGCCGGTGCGATCTCGCTGGGCACCGCGGCGGGTGGCTGGCGGATCATCAGGACGATGGGCCAGCGGGTCGTGAAGCTGGACCCTGTCCACGGGTTCGCCGCCGAGACCGCGGCCGCGACCGTCATCGTCGCGGCGAGCCACCTGGGCATGCCCGTGTCGACCACGCACGTCGTCTCCGGCGCGATCATGGGCTCCGGCGCGAGTGACCGGTTCACGGCCGTGCGATGGGGAATCGCCGGCTCCATCGTCTGGGCGTGGGTGCTCACGATCCCGGCCAGTGCGTCGGTCGCCGCGATCGCATGGGCCATCCTCCACGCGGTCACCGGCGCGTAGCTCGCCTGCCAGAGGCACGCGGGGGCGACACCGCCGGCACGCGACACCCATGGGCACCGGCGCGCGTCAGCTCGCCGGCAGCCGCTCCCGGAGCGAACCCACGGCCGCGTCCAGTCGCGCGAGCGTCCGGGCCCGGCCCAGCGCGACCATGGTGTCGAACAGGGGCGGCGTGGCCGTCCGGCCGGTGATCGCCACCCGGATCGCCATGAACAGGTCGCCGGGCTTCCATCCGCGCCGCTGTGCCAGCTCGCGGAGGGGACCCTCGAGCTCGTCCGCCTCGAAGCTCACCCGGCCCTGCGCCGCGATGACGTCGCGCGCCGCCTCGAGCCCCTGCACCGCCGTCCCGGCATCCCAGCGCTTCGGCACCAGCGCTGCCGGGTCCACCGTGATCGGGTCGACGAACAGGAAGTCGACCAGCTCGCCGATCGCGCCAAGGACCGGCAGGCGCTCCTGCACCAGCGGCATCAGCGGACGCAGCTCCTCCACCGTCGGCTGGCGCACCAGGCGCGCGCCCCCGGCCTGGCGCAGTGCCAGGTCCGCCGAGAGGAACGGCACCAGCCGCTCGGCAAGCTCCTCCGTGGGCAGCCGCCGGATCCACTGGCCGTTCAGCCACTCCAGCCGCTCCCGGTCGAAGACCGCCCCGCCAGAGTGCACGCGGGTGAGGTCGAACCGCTCCACCAGCTCCTCGAGAGTGAAGATCTCCTCCTCGGTGCCGCTGGCCCACCCCAGGAGGGCGAGGAAGTTCACCAGCGCCTCACGCATGAAGCCCTGGCCTCGGTAGTCGGCGATCGCCGTCTGCGACTTGCGCTTGCTCATCTTGGTGCGGTCGGGGTTCAGGATCAGCGGCAGGTGCGCGAACGCTGGCACCGCGGCGCCGAGGGCGCGGAACAGCAGGATGTGCTTGGGGGTGTTCGAGAGGTGGTCCTCACCGCGGATGACGTGGGTCATCGCCATCTCGGCGTCGTCGACCACCACCGTGAAGTGGTACAGCGGGGTGCCGTCGGAGCGGACGATCACCAGGTCCCCGCCCAGCACGTCGGTCTCGATCTCGACGTGACCCCGCACCAGATCGTCGAAGGCCACCGTCCCGGGCGCGATGCGGAAGCGGATGGCCGGCCGGCGACCCTCGGCCTCCCTCGCTCGACGCTGATCCGCGGTGAGGTGGGCGCAGCGACCCACGTACCGCGGCGGCCGGTGCGCCGCCTCCTGTGCTGCCCGATCCGCGTCGAGCTCCTCCTTCGTGCAGTAGCAGGGATACGCGAGATCCTGCGCGAGGAGCCGCTCGGCGGCGTCCCGGTAGAGCGGGAGGCGCTCCATCTGGCGGTACGGGGCGTAGGGTCCGCGCGCCGCCTGTCCTGCCACCTCGGGGCCCTCGTCCCAGGTGAGCCCCAGCCAGTGGAGCCCTTCCAGGATGTCGCGTTCGTACCCGACCGTCGAGCGGGCGACGTCGGTGTCCTCGAGTCGCAGCACGAAGGTGCCGCCTTCGTGACGGGCGAACAGGAAGTTGTACAGCGCGGTTCGCGCGGTCCCGATATGAAGCGGCCCCGTCGGGCTGGGGGCGATGCGGCAGCGTACGGTCACGCCGCCGATGGTACCGCCGCCGGATCCGGCGGGCGCTTCCGTCGCAAGGCGGGCCTCGCGAGCCGGGCCTCGGGGCGCGCTACGCGGCCTGGGGCTGGACGGGGCGTGCCGGCCGCTGCGGCAGCACGTACAGGGCGAGGACGGCCACGACATACAGGAGGTAGACCACGACCGTCACGACCTCGGGTTGCGAGGAGTACCCGAGGACGGCGCGCAGAAAGGATCCGACGGTCTGGTCCTGCGAGAGGACGCCGCGTGCGTCGAATGCGACCTGGGTGCCGATCCTGATCGCACCCACCTCGACGAACTCGTGGACCGCGCGGGACACGAGGCCTGCGGCGATGAAGACGAGCGCGATCCCCGTCCAGTTGAAGAACACTCGCAGGTTGACGCGCCGGCTGCCACGGTAGATCGCATACCCGATGCCGGCCGCGACGACGAGCCCGACGATGGTGCCGGAGAGGACCCCCGCGGCGCCCCCGGTGGCACCGGCGCCGGCCGTGCCGGGCCCGGCGACGGCGGTGACCTGGCCGAACACGAACAGCGAGGTCTCGATGCCCTCGCGGACGACCGCACTGAAGGCGAGCACGGCAAGGCCCCACGCTCCACCCGACGTCAGGGCCCGCGCCAGCTGTGCCTCGAGGTGCCCGCGGAGCGCGCGCGACTGGCCACGCATCCAGAACAGCATCCAGGTCACGACGGCGGTGGCGAGCAGCATCGTGCCGCCCTCGAACAACTGCTCGTACGGGGCACGGAGGTCGCCGACGGTCACATACAGCACCAGGCCGAGCAGGACAGACGCGGCGACCGCGCCGAGCGTCCCCGCCCAGACCTTGGGGAGATGCCGCCGGTTGCCGGTGCGCACCAGGTACGCGACCACGATCCCCACGACGAGCGCTGCCTCGACGCCCTCCCGCAGCCCGATGAGGAGCCCGTTGATCACCCCGCGCCTCCTGGTCTGTCCGTCCGCGAGTTTCGGCGGCTGCGCGAAATCTTACTTATGGACTCGGAATTGAGCAACGCCGGGCGAGCGGCGCCACAGCCGACCGGCGTGTGCTCCCCGCTGAACGCCATGACCGCGGCGACGGCCCCCTCAACGCCCCAGGGCGCGGGCGATCCACCTCGCGAGCCGTCGCGGCGCGCCGTCCCCGGGCCGGCCGCCGTTACCTCCCGCCGGGCCCGCCGCCGGCCGGACGTCCGCGCCGGCCTGTCCGTTGGTCGCATCCGGAGCAGGTTCCCGCCCGACCCGACCGGTCCGCGAGCTGCGCCCCATCCGGGCTCCGTGCGGGACCTCGGCCGCGACCCGGCGGAAGTAGGCACGCGAGGCCGCCGACCAGGCCGCGCCGCTCGATCGCACGAACGCGTCCATGGTGGGGCCACCGGGCGATCTGCCGGGCGGCGGACCCGCGGCCGGCGGGCTGCCCGCATCCGGGGATCCACCGGGCCAGGCTTCGGGTCCCGTGCCCGCCGTCGGGCCGCTCGCCGGCCGGGCCTCGTCTCCCGGGGAGCCGCCCCGCGGTCGCGCCCCGCGGTCGCGCCCGCCCACCGGCCCGCCGCGGGACCGCCGGGAACCCGGGTCGGACCGGGGAGATGCCGACCACGGATCGCGGGCGGATACCGGACCCGCCCCGTGCGCGGCGTCCCATCGACCGCGCTGGACGGGGTCCGCGAGGATCTGGTATGCGGCCTGGACGGCGAGGAAGCGCGCCGGGTCGCCACCGGCGTCGGGGTGGTGGGCCTTCGCGAGCCGCCTGTGCGCCGCCTTGACCTCGCCGGGCGTCGCATCGCGGTGAACGCCCAGCACACGGTACGGGTCGCCGGCCGGCTCCACCGACGCAGCCCCGTCAGCGCAGTTCGGACAGGGGCGCCAGCTCGAAGAACGGCACGGCCTCGCCCACGACGGCCCCCCGCGGGTCGTGGAGCGGCGGCCGGTGATACGGGGCGAGCCGTCGCAGCTCGGCGTCGCCGAGCACGCCCATCTGGCGGAGCGCCTCGACGGTCACCGCAGGCCGCGCGCGGCCCCGCCCGTCGCCATCGTCGATCTTGACGGCCAGGCCGGCCGCCGCCTGCTGCCCCGGCCGGCTCCGTGGCAGCAGCGAGACACCCTGCAGCGCCTCCGCGCCACCCTTCGCGACCACGCGGCCGGGCAGCGTGCGCATGAGCGCCGTGTCGAACCGCTCGCGCGGCCCGGCCACGAGGTCGGGGGCCGCGAGCATCGCGTCGCGGATCCTGGTCAGCGCCGGCACCAGCGCCCGGCGCACCGGGTCGCCGGCGACGCCGGCCGGGTCGGCCAGCAGCGCGTAGGCGCGGGCCACGTCGACGAGCGGGACGTGGTAGGTCAGGATCCCGCAGGCGTCCACCGACGTGACGAGTTCATCGACCGGCAGGCGGAGCACGCGCGCCAGCGCCTCGCGGAAGGCGACCTGCGTCGGATGCTCCGGCAGCCAGTACTCCTCCAGCGGCCAGCCCGCGTGCTTCGCGAAGAGCAGGAACGACGCGTGCTGGCCGGAGCACTGGTGGCGGATCGGACCGGGTCGCTCGCCGTCGCGTGCCAGCCGCTGTGCGGTCAGCTGGTCGAGCGGCGCGTTCTCCGTGCCACACCCGAGGAAGGTCTGGCTGATCCCGGCTCGCCGCAGGATCGCCTGGATCGTGCGCACGTGCAGGTCCTCGCCGGAGTGCGAGGCCGCCAGGACGGCCAGCTCGGGCGCCGACAGCTCGAACGCGTCGGCCGCGCCCGACTCCACGAACGCGGCAAGCCCCAGCGGCTTGGCCGCCGAGCGCAGCGCCACCACGATCCGGGGGTCGCCGATCACGCGCTCGATCGCGCCGTCGGCACCCACCTGCACGACGTGGCCCCGGTGCCGGCTCTCCGTGATCCCGCCCCGGCGCACCTCGACCAGGACCGGAGGTGCAGCACCCCGTGGCCAGCGACCGGCGCGGCCCCGGGGCTGGGACACGCGCGGCTGTTGCGCCGGCGGGCGCGAGAGCGTCGCGGTGGTGGCTCGCCGATCTGGCATGCACACGGGATGGTAGCGCGTCGGCCGGTCCGGGGCGGGCCAGCATCCGACAGCGGCGCGGCGGGCACGCAACCCATCCGGCCGGGGCGGGCCGGCATCCGCTGACGTCACGACGTCCCTCCGGCCGGGGCTCTCGGATGCTAGGATCGGCCGCGACTCCCCTGAGACGCACCAGGAGCATGCGCGTGGCAGATTCCGCCGACTCTCCCGTCGCAGCCGACCTCGGGTGGCTCCCACCGACGGTCCACGTGTCGCATCACCCCGCCATCCTCCACAAGCTCGCGCTTCTGCGTGACCAGCGCACCGAGCCGAAGAAGTTCCGGGAGCTGGTCCGGGAGATCAGCTGGCTGGTGGGGTACGAGGCGCTTGCGGACGCACGGCTCCGCGACGTGCCGGTCGTCACGCCGATGGAGGAGACGGTGGGCGCCGTGCTGGCCGACCGGATCGGCCTGGTGCCGATCCTGCGCGCGGGCCTCGGGATGCTCGACGCGATGCTCGAGCTGATGCCCACCGCCCAGGTGTGGCATCTCGGCCTGTTCCGCGACGAACGGACGCTGCGGCCGGTGGAGTACTACAACAAGCTCCCCGACTCGGCCACGGTCGACCTGTGCCTGATCCTCGACCCGATGCTGGCGACCGGGGGCTCGGCGACGGCCGCCATCGAGGTGCTCAAACGCTGGGGCGCGGTGCGCATCAAGCTGGTGAACCTGATCGCGGCCCCCGAGGGGATCCGCGCGGTCACCTCGGCGCACCCCGACGTCGCGATCTATTGCGCCGGCGTGGACCGGCAGCTCAACGAGCGCGGCTACATCCTGCCGGGCCTGGGCGACGCCGGCGACCGGCAGTTCGGGACGGGTCAAAGCGACTGACGGACCCCCTCTGGGAGTGAAAGGGAATCTCGTCTCGACGATGCGAAAGAATCTGTTCGTCGCACTCCCGGAGCCTCAGATTGTGCCGACCGCTGTCAGAGCACTCGACTCTGCTCTCCCGGCGAGGACCGCTGAAAGCATCGCGTGGCACAACTGACCCGAGGGGCACTTCTGGCGCACACGTATGCGGGAGGCTCCTCTCTTACCTTTGCGCTGTCGAGCCAGAGCTGACGTCGCGACGGCTCGCCGGAGAGGGCGAGCTGCACCCGCGCCAGGAAGGGATTCTGGGCCAGCCGGGCCCGCCAGTGCTTCGAGGCGACGATCGCCGAGCAGCTCACGCTCGGCCGACCCTAGACGGTCTCGCTCCTCTTCGGCCGCCGGCCGAACCGCCGCACACCGGGCCGCTTCGAGACCCGGGTCGTGAACGCGTACACGAGCCCGACGATCACGTACCGCTACAAGCATTCGACCGTGAAGCAGTACCTCAGGAAGGCCTCGCCCTGCGGACCGAGACAACCGTCAACGACGCCTACGACTTCGATCTCGGGCGGCGGATCGAGAACCTCTCGTCGGTGCGGGCGCGAGGCGACACGATCAACGCCGCGCTCCTGGAGCACGAGGCGAACGCCGAGACGGCCCGGGCTAGTACGCTCCAAACCGGGTGGCCCGACCGCTCCCGTCGAGACAGAAGTGCGAGAACCGCCCAGCATCGAGACGCGGCGAGGCGAAGTCGGATTGGGCGACGAAGCCGGGAGCCTTCGGTATCTCCAGGCCGATATGATCGGCCGGATCCACGTCGATCCGTACGGCGTCCCCGTTGTCCGTCCCGGCGGCGTAGATCAGATGGCAGTCCGGCGGGTCGTTCCCCGATCCCTTGTCCCAGATGCGGGCGACCCACGGCTTCGGCTGCGATCCCGCCAGCAGAAGGTCCCCCACCCGAGGAGCCATGGCGCCGTAGATGATCGTGCGCGTGTTCAGATCGATCGTCACGCCTCGGCCGTCGGCGAGTTGATACGCGATCACTGGCCCCCCAGTCTGCGTGCGGACGACGCCAGCGATGTCCGGCCGGTAGTAGGTCGTCTGATTAGCAAGGACGAGCACGACGATGAGCAGGATGGCCATGATCAGCGAGCCAATCAGCAGCCAAGGCAACCAGGGGCCCGCTCGGCTCGCGGGGGGCGGCTGAGCGGTCATGGCACGCTCACGATGTACGCCCCGAGATCGTATGTCGAGCCGTTGTAGTCGGCGGCCACGACGACCGCGTTGGCGGTGTCCAGCGCCACCACCGGCGTGTAGTGGGAGCCGCTCGAGGTGATCTGGCTCTGGCCCTGCCATCCGGAGGCCGGGTCGTAGCGCTCACCCCACAGCGCGCTGTTGAGGTCCGTCCAGATGACGTACGCGGCACCCGATGGCCGGACCGCCAACGCTGGCTGATAGGTCGTGCTGGTCGAGCTGATGAACGTGATGGGCGTCCAGGTCGTGCTGCCCGCAGGACGCGTCCGCGACCACACGCTCGATGTATTGAGGAGCCCGACGACGATGAGCTTGCCGGTGCCGTCGACGCCGATCCGACCGCCGCCCTCACTGTTGGTGCCATCGCTGAGCTGGACGTTGGTCGACCATGTCGTGGCTCCCCGAGGCAGGCTGGCGAACTAGGTCGACCAGGTGCTCTTCGGAGCTTGGCCCCACACCGCGTAGGCGGTGCCATCGGGACCGATGACGAGGTCGGGGGCGCTCTTCGTCGCGCGCGTGTCGCTCGCGACCGGGAAGTTCGCCGACCACTGGGTCGCCCCGGCGGGCAGCCGCGCCCCGTAGATGTACTGGCGCTTGCTGCGCCCGTCGGTCCAGACCGCGATCGCCTCGCCGCTCGCGGAGACCGCGACGTGCGGGTAATCCTGGGCCGAGCCCGCGCCATCGTCATTGACCCGGGCGCTGACGCTCCAGAGGCCCGTCGACGCCGAGCGCTTCGAGAACCAGATGTCGGGATCACCGCGCCTCGAGTCCACCCACACCGCGTAGGCGTTCCCATTGGCGTCGACCGCGATCGAGCCGCGGCTCACACTGGCTGCGGAGTCGTCGACCCGCTGGTTGGCGCTCCACGACATGGTCGCCGGATCCCGCCTCGCGAAGTAGAGGTCATACACCGACGAGGAGTTCCGGGCGTCGGACCACACGGCGTAGACGTTGCCGTCGAGGCCTGCGGTGACGGCCGGGCTCCCCTGCCACGCCGTGCCCGTATCGTCGTTCACGCGCTCCGGCCCGTAGTGGAGGGCTACGTCGCCCACCGCAGGCAACGCCTCCTGGTTGCCCGCCAGGTCGATCGCGGTGCTGGCCAGCTCGTAGTAGCCCTGCCCATTCTGAAGCGTGAACCAGGTCGGCGAGGTCTCCGACATGGTCACCATCGTCCAGGCGCTCCAAGTGCTCGTCGGCGTCGCCTTGTAGCGCTGCCACAGCTGGACCTCCGCGAGGCCGTTGTCGTCGGCCGCCGTCCAGGGGACCCACAGCGCCGTCGCATACACGGTCGAGGGAACGCTGCCGACCGCCGATGTGGGTGGAACCTGGTCGAGGATGATCGTCCCGACCAGCGTGGTCGAGACGTTTCCGGCGGCATCACGCAGCTGGGCGAGCACCGTGTGGGTGCCGGAGCTGGAGGCGAGATTGAACATCGTCTGCGCCGCGAAGGGCGCCCACGGGGCGGCTTCGAGATCGGCGGCGCTCTCGGCGAGCCGCATGCTAGCCACTGTTTCGCTCGGTGCGACGAACGATACGTTGACGAGCGGGTTGCTCGTGACCGCCCGGCCGTCATCGAGGACGAGCGTGGCGAAGGGCGGCGTGACGTCGTCGGCGACGACCGCGCTCACCGGTGCGGTGGGACTCCCCCGCGCCCCGCTCGCCGTCTCAGTGACCGCGTAGTACTGATACGTACCGGCCGTCAGGGGCCCGTCCGTGAACGTCTCCCCCGCGCCGGGATGGAGACCCAGATCAACCGTTCCGGCATCCCCGACGCGATACACGTGGACGGACACGGTGCCGTCTCCGGCCGCCGCGCTCACCTGAACCGAGCGCCCGTCGACCGGCTGGGCCGCGACGACAGCATCGGGCACCTGCACGTCATCGGACGGATTGCGCGGATCGCGCCCTGCAGCCAGCTCACTGCCGTCGGATTCGCCGCCGCCGTCCGTGTCCGGATTGAGCGGATCTGTGCCCGCAGCGAGCTCGGCAGCGGTGCCGACCCCGTCTCCGTCGAGATCGCGCGCGCCATCCGTGGGATCAGCGGGGTTCAGGCCGAACTGAGGCTCGACGCTGTCGGCCACGCCGTCACCGTCGCCGTCGATCATGGGCCCGAGGCTGAGCGTGGCGCCGTCGCTGACGCGGAACGGGCTGCCGCCAGCATCCGTACCGGTCGCGGTCACCTGGATCGTGTAGGTGCCGGGTGCGTTTGTCCCGAAGAGGTGGGCGCCATAGTCGCCGTCGTTCGAGGCTGCGTCGACGTCGCTGCCTTCATCGGCGAGCGGGAAGACCCGCACCGTGCCCAGCGGGTCGGTGACGGAGGCGGTCACCGCAGCGCCCGTCACTGCGCCCGACCCCTGAGTCACGATGTAGCTGACGTCGAGGGGCGTACCGGCCGAACCTGCGCTCGAGGTCAGCAGCGTCCCACGAACGGTGCCCGTGTCGCTGATGCCCAATGGCTGAGCGAGCGTGCCACCTCCTCCGGCCACGACATCGAAGCTTGCGGCCGACGACGCGGTGCCGTAGGTGAGCTCGACCGTATGCGTGCCGACCGCGAGCGATGAGGGCAGAGCGACGAACAGGACCTGCGTCGATCCGGCGTCGAAGGCCCCTGTCACGGCCTCAGTCGTTCCATCGATCGTCGCCGTATAGGCGCTCTTTGGCAGTCCGCGTGAGGGAACGCCTGCCATCGTGGGGTGGGCGAGCACCTCCAGGCCCTGGTCGAGATGCGCCTGCGTGACCGGGGAGACCGCCGATAGCGTGATCCCGGCTGGTCCGGGGCGCGGCGTGACCCGAATGGTGAAGTTGGCGCGACTGAGCCCGACGACCGCAATCCCGAGCTTCGCCATCCCAGCGACGGGGATGTCGGTGTAGGCCGATTGCCCCACCACCGGGCCAGTCTTGAAGAAGGCCGGATCGATCACCACGTCGCCCTGGGAAGTCACCGGCGCGAAGCCGAGCCGGAGCGGCGTCCCGTACCGGATGCCCGCCCTACCAGCGATGATCGGCCCGGAGTCATCCACGATTGTGACCCGGACCTCAGGGGTCCCGCCCGGAATCGTGACCTCGTACAGCTTCGCGCTCGCGGCGTCGAGCGTGTCCGACACCGGCGTGTCATTCGCCTGAACGCCTAGCGTGGTCGCAACGTCCCCCCAGTTTAGGGCCGGGTTCGGACCCGTGTTCTGTAGCGGAGGCAAGGGCTGGTCGTGCAGGACGATCTCATCGAGGATGCGTAGCCGCGGCGGCAGCTGAGACCAGTTCGGCGACTTGCGCACGTAGAGGGCCACGAGGAAATCGCGGAGGGCATCCACGACGTCGAGCGAAGAGCGCTTTCCCATTGCGCGCGCCACGCCGCCCAGACCGGAAACGTCGACCAGATCCCCCGCGAACTCGGCGACGCGCTGTTCCTGGTGGTCGGCGGGGCCGGTCCCGAAGCGTTCGCCCAGGTAGTCGTAGAACCCCGCCGCGACGTATGACTCGTTGCTGTACTGAGGAGTATCGATCGTCTTCGTCCCGCCCAAGAACTGATTCACGGCCCAAAGGAACGACCCTGGGAGAAGCTGAAGACCGCTCCGATCCGTCTCGTGGACGTCATCGACGTCCGCCACAAGGTCTTGCGCGAGTTGGGCCCCGCTCTCGGTCTGGGAGTGCTCCCCTTCCAGCTGGTACTTGATGTAGAAGTCCGGGAACCAGGCGAAGTTGCCAAGGTGCTGGTATTGGACGGTGTGAAACAACTCGTGGTCGATGGTGTCCGCCCATTGCTGGCTCACCATGCCGGGGTGGGGCACTCCCGGCGTCTGCTCTGCTGCGTATTCGGCCTTGACCCAGTCCGCCAAGCCCTGTCCGAGCGCATCCCCCGCCCGGAACTTCACGAGGTTCGCGGACTCGGTGAACGCGGGGGGATTGGTCTCG
>JAJYNP010000372.1 GCA_021786265.1 Chloroflexota bacterium | reverse complement strand
CGCACGTGGGCGAACTTGTTGACGAGGTCGCGCAGCGGCACGCCGTACTGGAGCGCGACGCTGACCGAGATCGCGAACGAGTCCATCAGGCCCGCGACCGTCGACCCCTCCTTGGCCATCCGGACGAACATCTCGCCCGGCTGGCCGTCCGGGTAGAGGCCGACGGTGACGTAGCCCTCGTGGCCGGCGATGTCGAACTTGTGGGTGATCGCCGTCCGCTCGGCGGGGAGCCGGCGGCGGTGCGGCTTGGCCGCCTCCGCCTGGGCAGCCGCGAGCTGCTTGCGGAGCTCGGCGACCATCTCCATGTCGACGGTCTCGACGTCCTTCTTCTTGCCGGTCATGAGCGGCTGCGAGCGCTTCGAGTTGTCGCGGTAGATCGCGATCGCCTTGAGGCCGAGCTTCCAGCCCTCGAGGTAGACCTGCTCGATCTCCTCGGCGGTGGCGGCCTCGGGCATGTTGACGGTCTTGCTGATTGCGCCCGAGAGGAACGGCTGGACGGCGGCCATCATCCGGATGTGGCCCATGTAGTGGATCGAGCGCTCGCCGTGGACCGGCTTGAAGGCGCAGTCGAAGACGGCCAGGTGCTCGGGCTTGAGGCCGGGCGCGCCCTCGATCGTCTCGCGCTCGTTGATGTAGCGGACGATCTCCTCGGTCTGCTCCGGCGTGTAACCGAGCCGCTTGAGGGCGCCCGGGACCGTGTTGTTGACGATCTTGAGGAAGCCTTCGCCGACGAGCTTCTTGTACTTGATGAGCGCGATGTCGGGCTCGATGCCGGTCGTGTCACAATCCATCATGAACGCGATCGTGTTGTGGCTGACGAAGCCGTTCGCCACGTAGGTCACGTTCGACGGAACGGAGATGTCGTACGTGAGCTGCTCCTCGCCGAGCTTCGCGCTCGCGATCTCGTCGTAGAAGTAGCCCAGGGTCTGGGCGAGCTCGGGGTCGGCTGTCCGCTCGAGGAGCGCGGTCGCGGAGCGCCGCGAGACGAGCCCGGTCCGCGACAGCGACAGGAGCATCGTCTTGCGCAGGTGGTCGTTGTCTGGCGCCAGGCGATCGACCACCTCCCGGCTGACCGGGACGAGGTCGTAGCGAGCCTTCTGCGGGTGGTCCGACTCAGCGAGGGCGGTCCGCTTGCGCTCGGAGATGAACGAGATCTCCGAGAGGAACCGAGCACCGGAGCTCGCGTTCAGGAGCCGCAGGACGTGGATGGGATTGGCCCCCATCTTGCCGAAGCCCGGCTGGTCGGTCTTGCGGGTCGTCACGAAGCCGAGGGCGAGGAGCAGGGTCTGGACGTCCCGGCTGAAGCGCTCGGAGACGGTCGACCAGGAGGCGTAGCCGTTGCTGACGTTGCCGTCGGCCTCGAAGAGCCCGCGCACGAAGGCGCGGTAGACGGCCGGATCGTTCGAGTAGAGGACGGAATCGGGGATGTGGGCTTCGTAGCCCTTGCCCTGATGCTCGCCGTTCGGGGCGCGCTTCGCGAAGCCGCACGCCTCCCACCAGAGGACCAGGCGCACGGAATGGAAGGCGACCTCCGTGTAGCCGGTCTTCGCAGTGACGGCCGCCTCCAGGCCGAACAGCCGCCGACCGAGTTCCACGAGCCGGTCGACGACGTCGGTGTCCGAGGCCGTCACGGCGAACCGCAGGCCGCGCGCGTGGAGGGAGCCGTCGCCCATAAAGTAGCCGACGAGCTCGGCGAGGTCGGCGTTCAGGTAGCGCGGGACGGTCGTCCGGTGGTCGGACGTCCAGTAGGCCTCCGGAAGCGGCGGCAGCGCCACCTCGCGAGGCTCGCCGATCATGCCGCCGAGCATCATCGGGACGCGATCGCCGGCCCGAAGGTCGGCGAAGCGGCGCCACTGCCAGTCACCGTTCGCGTCGAGGACCTTGATCCGGTGGGTCGTCGTGCCCTGAATCCGGTAGCCGCGCGAGGTCTCGACCGAGACGACCGGCTCGATGCCGTTCAGGTAGAACTTCGTCGCCTGGCGCGGGCCGTCGTCCGTGGCGACGTTGAGGTCGAGCTCCTGCCACTTCTCGCCGTCCGGGTTGCCGAGACCCTTGAGGCGGACGAGGCCGCGGTCGGTCAGGACGAGGCTGTCGCCGACGAGGCAGCCGGTCGGCGCTAAGAGACTTGTTTGCGCGTTGCGATAGCCGTGCTGCCGGCCGAGCTCGAGCGTCTCGTCCCAGAGCGCCCGTGCCGAGCTCAGCAGCTCCCGGGGAACGATCTCCTCCGGGATCTCGTACGCCGCGGCCCGGTGTTTCTCGATGACGCGCAGGAACGGCTGCTCGTTCTTCTCGTACTCGATGAACGGGCCGCCGTGGTCCCGGGCGATGATCGCCGACTGGCGGTACGCCTCGGCGGTCATGATCGCGGTGAGCGCGGCCGCGTAGTCCTGGCCTTCCGGCGAGTCGTAGGCAAGGCCGCGGCTCATGAGCAGGGCGCCCAGGTTCGCGTAGCCCAGGCCGAGCGGGCGGAAGCGGTGCGAGTTCTCCTCGATCCTCGGCGTCGGGTAGCTCGCGTTGTCGACGAGGATCTCCTGGGCGGTGATCGTCACGCGGCAAGCGTATCGGTAGGCATCGACGTCGAATTCGCCGTCATCACGGACGAATTTCATGAGATTAAGTGACGCCAGGTTGCAGCTGGTGTCATTAATGAAACTAAACTCCGAGCAATTGTGAACAACGAGCCCGTTGGCCACGAAATGGCTTGTCGCCTGTTCCGTGAGATCGAAGACGTCCTCCTCGCCGAGGGGGGTGATGGAGGCCACCTCGTCGAGCATCTCGTCCCGGTATGCGCCGACCTTCTCGTTCAGCGCGGCGAGGGCGGCCGCCTTGCGGCTATCGGGCATGAAGCCGATCTCGCGTTGGAACGCGACGCGCGACGAGCGGGTGATCCGCAGCGAGTGCATCTCCCGGACGGGATAGGTCTTCAGTCCGCCCTTGCCATCAGGCATCACGGCTTCGAACCGGCCGCCGCGGCGGTTCTCGTAGAGCTTGGCCTTGATCCCGAACGCGAGGAGCAGGCGCTGGACCTGGGCGAGCAGTTCGAGGGAGGCCGAGTCGAGTCCGACGTACTGCACCTTGCCGCCACTGTCGACGACAGTGCCGTCGGCGGTGAACAGTCCGCGCAGCAGTGCGGCGAGTGATTGTCGGTCGAGCTCGTAGACGGCCGGCTTGAGCCGCTTCAGTGAGGCGCCCTCGTCGAGCACGGCGTAGCGCATGAATAGCTCGACGACCGGTCTGGACGCGAATGCCAGCCGAGAGCCGGTCGCGCCGAAGGAGACGTGGACATCGTCGTTTCGGCCGACCGAACCGACCGCCTTGCGCGCATGCTTCTGGACGTTCAGCTCGCCGACGACGGCCTCCAGGACCGAGGCCTCGTCGCGATGCATCGTGAGGGTGATCATCGGCTGTTCGCGAGCGCCGGCCCACGTGAGGCAGCCGTCGCCGACGGCCAGGCCGATCGCCTCGGCGAGCCGGGATGTGAGGGACGTCCGCCCGAAGCCCGGACCCTCCAGGAGGATCGTGTCGTCGTTCGTGAGGTCTTTGACCGCGACATCGCCGCGGGCGGTGGCGACCTTGTGGTCGGTCGTGATGCGGACGCGGTAGCCGGAGCGCGTCTTCAGCTCGAAGACCGGCTTCCGACCGGTCGGGAAGATCCGATCGACCCGGTGAGCCTGTCCGTCTGACCCGATGACGTTCGCCGTCTCCCCGACCAGGGACTCGATCGATCGCCAGCCTTCGTCCGTGGCCACCAGGGTGTCGCCGGTGACGCACGGATTAGTTGCGTACTGGCGATCCGTATTCGAAACCGGGTTCCAGTCGTTGATCGTCGTGTCGTACTGGATGCCCGGATCGCCGCAGAGCCAGGCGGCGTCCGCCATGCGGCGGAAGATGTCGCGGGCCCGA
>JAJYNP010000312.1 GCA_021786265.1 Chloroflexota bacterium | reverse complement strand
GCGCATCAACCAGGCCGCTCGCCGGCGTCCGCCGGTTCGAGCGGGGCCGCGTCGACGGGGGCGAGGAGCGGAGCCGACGCGGCGGCGTCGACCGATTCGATCGGGGCGGCGCCGGCCGGGGCGGCGCCGGCCGGGGCGGCGAGCGGGGTCGACCGGGCGACGTCGTCCGCAGGTGCCCGCGACTGCGAGGCGCGGCGTCCCCGGAGGGCCTCCCAGCGCAGCCTGAGCACCACGAGCAGGGCCTCGACCACGATCCGGCGCGACATCTTGCTGACGCCGGCGCGCCGGTCCCGGAACACGATCGGAATCTCGACCACGCGGGCACCGGCCTGCCGGGCGAGGTAGGTCATCTCGATCTGGAACACGTACCCTCCGGCGTGGACCCCGTCCCGCGGGATCGCCTCGAGCGTCTCACGGCGCCAGGCCTTGAAGCCGCCGGTGAGATCGTGCGCCGGGAGCCCCAGGACCAGCCGGGCGAACGTGGACCCGCCGCGGGAGATCACCCGCCGTCCGATCCCCCACTCCGTGACGCCGCCGCCCCTGACGTAGCGCGACCCGATCACCAGGTTCGCGTCACGGCGGAGAGGCTCCACCAGCGACGGCAGGTACGCGGGGTCGTGCGACCAGTCGGCGTCCATCTGGACGATGCGGCCGGCGCCCGCCGCCAGCGCGACGCGGAACCCGTCCAGGTATGCGCGGCCGAGTCCCTGCTTGCCGGGGCGGTGCAGGACCCGGACGCGGGGATCCGCGGCCGCCAGCGAATCGGCCAGGACGCCCGTGCCGTCCGGCGACGCGTCGTCGACGACCAGGAGCGTCGCGCCGGGAAGCCGCTCGAGGATCGCCGCCGCGATTCCCGGCAGGTTCTCCGCTTCGTTGTACGTGGGCAGCACGACCCACGTGTCATCGTAGGAGGTGCCCGGTTGCGGCGAGGTCATCGCGTGGAGTCTACCGGGCTCCGCCCCGGCCATGAAGCCGCCCGGCTGGCGCGGTCGGCAGCTCCGCTAGACGTCGGCAGCTCCGCTACCGCAGCCGGACGGTGGCGGTCGCGGCAAGGGAGCGGCCGGCGCTGTCGGTCCCGAGGACCACGAGCCGGACGATCCCCGCCGGTCCCGCATGGAGCCGGAACACCGCGCGATAGCCGAGCGCCGCGGTCGCCCGGGCAGTCACGACGTATGGCGCGACACCCGGCTGCACCACGAGCAGGCGCGGTGCCGCGCGCAGCGGGTCGGCGGCCGTGATCGACAGGACCAGCGTCTGCCCGGCCGTCACCGTCCCCGCCGACGGCACCAGCCGGAACGGTGTCAACCAGATCGTGCTCCGCATCAGGACCGTGCCGGCCGCGGTGGTCGCGGTAATCGCCGAGAGGTACTGGCCCACCGGCATGGGCGACAGCACGCCGGATCCCGGCGCATGACCCGTCCCGTCCCACGGCAGAGTCCACGTCCCGGCCTGGGTCGGGTGGGCCTCCCAGAGGGTGCGGACCACCCGGCCGGACCGATCGGTCACGGTCCACGTGACGGTGGCGGGTTGTGTGAGCGTCACGGACAGGGCGGTGGTGGCGGCCGGATCGCCGTCGAGCGGGTAGAAGACCGCCGGTGTCACGCCGGGCGACCTGATGGCGGTGAGGACGCGCGTCCGGACCGTGAGCGCCGCACCCGGGATGCCCGTCTCGCCGAGCGGCGCGACGACCAGCGAGTACGCGCCGTCCGGCACGACCGCGCCTCCGTCGCCCAGCCCATCCCATGAGAACCGGCCGGTGGCCGCCATCGCGGGAAGGACCATGTGGCGCACCACGGCGCCGGATGCCGATGCAACGGCCACGTCGAGCGTCCCGGGAGCGCTCATCGAGTACGACACTGTGAGCGTGTCGGAGATGCCGTCACCGTTCGGTGTGAAGGCCGACGGGGCGACCAGGGAGGTCAGCGCGGGGACCGGGACGGACGGGACCGCCGGGAGGGGGGCAGGGGGCGCGACGACCGGCGACGGTGGGACGGGCGAGGGGCTGGGGGTCGGCGCCGCGCCCTGGAGCGCGCTGCCGGTGCCCGTGCCGCCGATCACCGCCGAGGAGAGGAGGTCCAGGTTGCCGGCGAGCGAACGGTAGAAGCCGGACGTCGCCGAATCCGGGTCGAGATGCAAGCGGGCTCCGGGCGTGCGCACCGAGGCCGTCACGATCGGGGCCACGCCCACGCCGCCGTTCGACATGAAGAGCTGGTCCAGCGTCTGGGCCGGCCCGAAGAGCGCGTCGACGATGCCGCTCGCGTCGTCGGTGCCCAGGGCCAGGACGGCGGAGGCGCCACCCGCGATGAACCCGGCGGCGAAGTTGTCGACACGTTCCACCGCGACGGCCTGCGTGGGCTGGGGGAGGCCGGGCTCGCTGTTGCCGCTCGCGTAGCACAGGTGGTTGAGCAGCACCAGGGAGTCGGGCGCCAGGTGCAGGGTGGCCATGTACTGCTCGCCGTAGTACTGGACCTGGTCGTCGGCAGCGCCGTCCACGGGGTCGAGCCCCATGCCGTCCTGCCGGTCGCGCATCAGGGTCGTGGTGTACGGCGAGGGATAGCCGTTGCCGTGGCCGAGGTAGATGAGCACGTTGGCCCCCGCTGCGGCGGCCGACACCTCGGCCCACGTGGCATGGGGGTGGAACACGCGCACGACCTGGGCACCGTGCGCCGCCGCGTCCTCTGCGATCGCCTCACCCCACTGGAGGTTGCTCGCCGTGAGCGAGTGGGTGGGACCCACGACCACCACCACCTTCGGCGGCGTTGCCGCTCGCACGGGCGCGGCCGCCAGCGGAAGGCCGGCGGGCATCAGCATGGGACCGAGCAGCGCGAGGGCGAGTGCCGCGGCAAGGGCCGCGTACGGTCGACGGTGCATGACGGCGCTCCAGGCGGGTTCGCGTGGCCACCGCTCGGCGCAGGCGCCCGCGGCGGCCGATCAAGCCTGTTCCTCGCGGGAGACGGAGACCATCGCGCGATGGTCCCCGTGGGCATGGCCCGATCGGCGCTCCGCTCCGGGCGGCAACGTGGCAGGATGAGGCCGCAGTCGCGCACGGAGGCAGGCGATGGATCTCGGTCTGGATGGGCGGGTCGCGCTGGTGGTGGGGGCCAGCCGCGGCCTGGGCAGGGCGTCGGCACTCGAGCTGCTGCGCGAGGGGGCATCCGTGATGCTCGTCGCGCGCGACGGGGCGGCACTCGCGGCAGCGGCCACGGAGCTCGCGGCCGATGTCGAGCGGGCGCCCACCGGCGGTGCGAGGCTGGACCCCGTGACGGCGGACGACGCCGACATCTGGCTCGCCGAAGGCCGGGGCCGCAGATCCCCCCGCGAGCGGGTCGCCTGGGTCGCCGGCGACGTCTCCCTGCCGGAGACCGCCGAGCGCCTGGTCCGGGCGACCATGGACCGCTTCGGCCGCCTGGACGTCCTGGTCGTGAACGCGGGCGGCCCGCCCCCGGGTCCCTTCGAGGCGATCGCCGAGGACCAGTGGCGACACTCGGTGGACCTGACCTTCCTGTCCGCCGTGCGCCTCGTCCGCGCCGCTCTCCCCTGCCTGCGGGACGAGCGGGTGCGCGGCTCCGGCGGCGGCCGGATCGTGTTCATCGAGAGCGGGAGCGTCAAGCAGCCGGTCGCGAACCTGATCACGAGCAACTCGCTCCGGTCGGCGGTCCAGGGGCTCATGAAGACGCTGTCGATCGAGCTGGCACCGGACGGGATCCTGGTGAACGCCGTCGGGCCGGGGCGCCTCAACACGGAGCGGATCCGCCAGCTTGACCGCGACACCGCGGCGCGCACCGGGCAGTCGGAGGACGACGTCCGGGCCGACCAGGCGCGCACGATCCCGCTGGGACGGTACGGCGATCCTTCCGAGCTGGGCGCGGTGGTTGCCTTCCTCGCCTCGTCCCGGGCAAGCTAC
>JAJYNP010000352.1 GCA_021786265.1 Chloroflexota bacterium | reverse complement strand
TCCCGACCGGGCCGGGCGCGAGGCGATCCTGCGCATCCACACGCGGGGGCTGCGCCTGGCGCCCGACGTCGATCTGGTGGCGCTGTCGCGGGCCACTGCCGGTTTCTCTGGCGCCGACCTGGCCAATCTCGCCAACGAGGCGGCCCTGCTCGCGGCCCGTGAGGGTCTTGAGACGGTGGGCGCGGAGCAGTTCGAGGAGGCGCTCGACAAGGTGCTGCTCGGCACGCGCCAGTCGGCGCTGGCGAACGCCGAAGAACGGCGCACCGTGGCCTTCCACGAGGGCGGGCACGCGATCGTTGCGCGCCTGACGCCCGGCGCGGACCCGGTGCAGAAGGTGACGATCGTGCCCCACGGGCGCGCGCTCGGGGTCACCGAGCAGCGACCCGAGGAGGACCGCCGCAACTACCCGCGTACCTACCTCGAGGCGCGCCTGGCGGTGATGCTGGGCGGCCGGGCCGCCGAGGAGATCGTCTTCGGGCAACCCACGACCGGCGCCGAGAGCGACCTCAAAGCCGCCACCGACCTGGCGCGACGGATGGTGGGCCTCTGGGGCATGAGCGACGAGCTCGGCCCCGTCTCGTATGGCGTCGGCGAAGTGCACCCCTTCCTAGGCAGAGAGCTGGCCGCGCCTCGCGAGTTCGCCGAAGCGACCGCCGCGCGCATCGACGCGGCCGTGCGGACGCTCCTCGAACAGGCTCGCACGCAGGCCGGTGAGCTGCTGACACGCCACCGGGCGGCGCTCGACGCGCTCGCCGAGGAGCTCATCGCCCACGAGTCAGTCAACGCGCCGCGGCTCGACGAGATCCTGGTCGCGGCCGGAGCGCTGCCGGTGGAGGGAGCGACGGACTCGCCGGCCGCCACGGAACCGACCGCCCCGGCGGCAATTGCCGCAGCCGTCGATGCCGTGAAGCGCTGAGGAATGCAGGCCCGGGGAGACGCCGGCGCGCCTCCGGGCCCGGCACCCGGGACCGCGACATCTCAGCGTCCGCCCCCCGGCCGCTCGAATGCCACTCCCCGGTCACGGAGGCTCACGAACGCGTCGTGACCGATCACCAGGTGGTCGAGCACGGGCACATCGAGCAGCCGGCCCGCCGCCACCGCCTCGGCGGTCAGGTGCAGGTCGTCAGGGCTGGGCGTGGGGTCGCCCGAGGGGTGGTTGTGGACCAGGATGACCCCCGCGGCCGACTGCCGCACGGCGTCCCGGAACAGCTCACCGACACGGACGAGCGCGGTGGACACGTTGCCCTGGTAGACGGTCTGGACGGCCAGCACCTGGTTCTTGGTGTTGAGCAGCACGACGCGCAGCTCCTCGCGGTCCAGGCGGCCCATCTGGAGCACCAGTCGATCCGCGAGGTCGCGCGGGGTGCGCACCGTGAACCGGCCGCTGGGCCAGTCCGCCAGGAGGCGGCGTCCCAGCTCGAACGCCGCGACGAGCTGGCATGCGCGGGCGGATCCGACCCCGGGCAGCGACTCGAGCTCGACGACGCTGGCGCCCGCGAGCCCGGCAAGGCCCCCGTGCGTGGCCACGGCCTCGGAGGCCAGCTCGACGGCGCTGTGGCCGGCAGCGCCGCTTCCCCAGATCAGCGCCACGAGCTCCGCGTTCGACAGGCCCGCCGGGCCCCGGGCCGCCAGCCGCTCGCGGGGCCGCTCCTCCGGCGGCAGCTCGCGGATCAGGCGCGGACGAACCACCGCGCGGCGGACCCGCCGGTCGGTCACGGGACACGGCTCGGGCGAGGGTTGCCCCGGCAGCGGGTGGGTGACGGCCCCGGCCGATGGGCGAGGGGCGCGGACCGACGACGAACGCCTCAACCGATCCGACGGCGGGCGCTGGTCCGCTGCTGGTGGCAGGGCGGGTGCCTGTTGCCCGGCGGGTACCGGTTGCTCGGGCGGATGAGGCGACGCGGACGCGGCAGGCTGCACGGCCGCCGCGGCGTCGCGGGGCCCGGCGTTCCCGGGCGCGAGCCCCGTCGCGGAGAGTGCCGGCGAGCGCAGGGCGGGGACGGCGGGCGCGGGGTCGAGCGACAAGGTCATCTGGCGGCTCCTGCTTCCGGCTGCGGCTGGCGCTCCCGGGCCCGGACCACGGAGCCCGCCGATTCCTCCGCCGTCCGGCCCCGGGAGCTGAGGCGATCCTAGACGCAGGCACTCATCGGCGGCTCTCCGCCAACTTGACGCGGCGTTACGGGCGGATCGCCGCCGTCATGGGCGGATCGCCGCCGCCGTCAGCAGCAGGAGCACCGCGATGGCATTGAACGTCATGTGTCCGGCGATCGAGGCCACGATCCCGCGCTGCGAGAACAGCCACCCGAGCACGTAACCGACGGGGAGGATCACGACGAACTGCAGGACCGCCATGCGGAGCCCATCGCCCGCGTTCGACGCGGTCACGTTCAGGATGTGGGCAGCCCCGAAGAACAGTGTCGCGCGCAGGAGGGCGCTCCGAAGTCCCAGGTCGCGCCACCACGCGGTCAGGGCGAGGCCGCGGAAGAACGACTCCTCGCCGATCGGGGCGATCACCACCGCGGCGACCACGGTCGCCAGCGCGTCGATCGGCGACCGGGGCGCCGGCAGCGCGCTCGGCAGCTGGGCCCCGAGCAGCGTCGCGATCGCGCCACCCACCAGGATCGTCACGATGTACGTGGGGACCATCGTCGCGATCCCCGACATCACGTCGCCGGCGAACCGCGCACGCGAGTTCCACCACCCCGCCGGCCACCCCATCGCGGGCCAGTCGAGGGCGTGCGTACGCACCACGAACAGCCAGATCGCGCCGACGTACGCCAGCGTGGTCAGTGCGACGTCCACGAGCGCTCCGAGCGACTGGGATTCCGGCGCGATCAGGCCCATCACGCTGAGCAACCCGACCACGACGGTCACCCCGAAGAGGACGACCCCGAACAGGATCAGTGGCGACGGCCCCCGGTAGCGATCCGCCCGCCGATCCGCGCGCGCGAGCACCTGGTACCCCGCAGCGCTGACGAGTGACACCGTGAGCGCGACGAACGCCGCGAAGAGCAGCGCGACGCCGGGCAGATCGGCCGGGCTCGACGCGGATGCGCCCGACGCGGCCGCGCCCGCCACGACGAAGAGCCCGATCCCGACCACTGCGAGGAGCCACGCGGCCACGTACAGGCCGGGCGCAGGCCTGCCCTCGAGGCTGAAGATGGCGGCACCGGGCGGACCGTGGGACGAGGCCGCGGCGGCAGGCCCGCGAACCCCATGCAGACCCGGCCCGTCCCGGTCGGAGCCGTTCTCCCCGGGCCCCGCAGGGGGGACCGTGCCCGGTCCCTGGCCGGGACCCTCACTCACCGAAGCGGCGTCCCCCGGACGGGGCGATCGGCGCGAACCGGGTCCAGGCCGCCGGTCGCGATGGCGGGGGACGTCGTCTCGGTGTCCGTGGACAGCGCTCCGGGCGAGGCGGCGGCCCCGGCCCGGACGCCCCGCCGCCGTGGCGTGGATGTCGGCCGTGCGGCGCCGGCGATCGGCGGCAGCAGGTCGGTCCCGCACCAGGCGCACACGGCCCAGTCGAGCTCGACCCGTCGGCTGCACGCCGGGCACACCCGGCGAAGCTGGTTGCGGCAGGTGGGGCAGACCAGCCAGTCGGCCTCCACGCGCCGGTCGCAGTTGGCGCAGTGCGGCTGTGCCTCGATCTCGCGCAGCATCGCCTCCTCGGCGATGGCCCGTTCGTTGGCCTCGGCGACGGTCTCACCGGGGCGGACGAGCCGGTACAGCAGCAGGCCGAACGGGAACAGGATCGGCGTGAAGAGGATGATCACGACGGCCGCGAGATAGGGCGCGATCGGGTTCGCCGTCCGGGACTGCAGGTCGCGGTAGGCCCAGTAGGCGCAGGCCAGCCAGAGCAGCACGACGTAGAGCGCGATCGCCCGGCCGACGAGCTGGACGTGCTGGTCG
>JAJYNP010000182.1 GCA_021786265.1 Chloroflexota bacterium | reverse complement strand
CCCGCCGCGCGGGACGCCCGCCGCCCCGCCGCCCCCGAACCCCGGCGCGTCGATCGTGGCACCTGGTGGGGCGACCCGGGGGAGCGGGCCCCACCCCGGGCCGTGTTCACTGATCGTGGCACCTGGTGGGGCGACCCGGGGGAGCGGTCGGACGGGCCGCCGGTCGGACCCCCGGGGGAGCGGTCGGACGGGCCGCCGGTCGGACCCCCGGGGCGGACGTCCGTCGCGGAGCAGGGCGAGATCCCGCGCGACAGCAGGGCGATGTGCTCTGCCCTCGAGGTGCCCACCCACACACCCACTCGCCCCACCCCGGTACCATCCACGTGTGCCAGACGTGGTGGTCCTGGAGGGCGTGTCGCTCACCCGTGATGGACGGCCCATCCTCGGTGGGATCGACTGGGTGGTTCGCGATGGCGAGCGCTGGGTCGTGCTGGGCCCCAACGGCGCCGGGAAGACGACGCTGCTGGAGGTGGCGAGCCTCTACCTGTTCCCCTCCGCCGGGCGGGTCACTGTCCTCGGCGCGACGCACGGTCGCGCCGACGTGCGGCCGCTCCGGTCGCGTATCGGCTACGCCAGCGCGGCCCTGGCGCGACTGCTGCACCCGGACCTGACGGCGCTCCAGGCGGTGGCGACCGGCCGGAGCGGCGTCCTCGACCCGTACTGGGCGGTGCCGGACGAGGAGGACGTCGCGCTGGCGGCATCGCTTCTGGCGCGGCTCGGGTGTTCGACCCTCGCGCAGCACGAGCTCGGGACGCTGTCCGAGGGTGAACGTCAGCGCGTGCAGATCGCGCGCGCGTTGATGGCGTCGCCGGACCTGCTGCTGCTCGACGAGCCGAGCGCGGGCCTGGACCTCGGCGCACGCGAACTGCTGGTGAGGAGCCTGGCAGGGTTGGCCGCGGACAGGCGCATGCGCGCCATCGTGTTCGTGACGCACCACGTCGAAGAGATCCCAGCCGGGTTCACGCACGTGCTGCTGCTGCGTGAGGGTCGGGCGCTCGCAGCGGGGCCGCTCGCGCCGACCCTCACGGCGAAGGCGTTGACGGCGTGCTTCGGGTTGCCGCTCGTGATCGAGGCGCGGAACGGGCGATGGTTGGCGCGGGCGACCGACCTCGCGGGGTCACCGAGAGGTCGGTCGTCGGAGGGCGGGCCGGCGCGGACGAAGGACCGGGCGCCCGGCGACTCCCCCGGCGACTCCCCCGGCGACCCCGCGGACCCGGGGGAATCGAGGGACGAGCCAGGCATCGGGGGAGGCCGCACCCTCATCCGGGATCCGGATGGCAGGCTCAAGGCATTCCGGTCGCTGCCGCCCGAGGAGCGCCTCGGCGCGCTGGATCGCTCACTGGCCGCCTATGCCGCCGGCGACTTCTTCGCGGCCCACGAGATCCTGGAGCCCGGGTGGATGGGGTCCGACGATCAGGCCGAACGGGCACTCCACCAGGCGCTGATCAAGCTCGCGGCGGCCGGCGTCCATGCGGTCCGGGGCAATCCGGAGGGCGTCCGGCGCAATCTGCAGGGGTCGGCGAGGCGCCTGGCGCTGGTGCCGGATGAGGCGACCGGGACCCTCGGCGACGCGATCCGGCGCGTCAACCTCGCGACGACCCGCGCGTGGATCGCGGCCGCGGTTGCCGCCTTCGAGCATGCCTCGGATGCCGCCGCGCTCGACAGCCTGGCACGCCTGGTTGCCGCCGGTCCGGCACCTGTCTCCGGTCCGGCCCCCGCCGCCCCCGCTGCCGGTCCGGCCCCCGCCGCCGCCCCGGTCGCCGAGCCTCTACCCCGGCTGCCGCGCCGGTAGGTCGAAGCGGTCGACCGCGCGCTCCGCGAGCATGCGGCCGATGGCCAGCGATGCCGTCGCCGCGGGCGACGGCGCGTTCCGCACGTGGATGATCGCGTCGCCCTCGCCCAGGCTGAAGTCGTCGACCAGCCGTCCGTCGATCCGAAGCGACTGGGCGCGGACGCCCGAGGGCCCGAACTGCAGGTCCTCCGTGCGCAGCTCCGGGACGTACCGCTGCAGCGCGCGGAGGAACGCCGCCTTCGACACGTCCCGCCACATCTCCGCCAGCCCCGTCCGGACGTACGGCAGCGCCATGCGCCACAACCCCGGCCAGGTCAGGGAGGCCGTCACGTCGCGCGGCGACACGTCCGTGCGCCGGTAGCCCTCCCGCGCGAAGGACGGCACCGCGTTCGGCCCGGCCCACACCGAGCCGTCCGGCCGGCGCGTGAAGTGCACGCCGAGGAACGGGAAGGCGGGGTCGGGGACCGGGTACACGAGGCCGCGCACCAGGTGGGCCGCCTCGGGTCGGAGGTGGTAGTAGTCGCCGCGGAAGGGCACGATCCGCTCGTCGCCGGCATGGCCCGTGAGCGCGGCGACGCGGTCGGACTGCAGCCCGGCACAGGCGATGACACCGCCGGCGAGGTATGCGTCACGCGGCGTCGAGACGAGCCAGCCGTCGCCGGTGCCGGGGCGACCGCCGCCGACACTCCCCAGCCTGCGCAGGCCGGTGACGAGCCGCCCGGTGAGAACCCGTCCGCCCATCGCCCGGACGTCGTCCCCGAGCGCCAGCGCGACGCACCGGAAATCGACGATGCCGGTTTCCGGGACCCACAGCGCCCGCAGGCCGGCGACGTGCGGCTCGATCTCCCTGATCCGCTCGGGTCCGACCTCCTCGATCCCCTGGATCCCGTTGGCGAGCCCGCGTGCGTGCAGCTCGGCCAGCCGCGGGATCTCCGCGGCCCGCGCCGCGACGACCAGCTTGCCGGTGCGCTGGCGTGGGATCCCGTGCTCGTCGGCGAAGCGTTCCGCCGCGGTTCTACCCTCGCGGCAGAGCCGGGCCTTGAGCGACCCGGGCCGGTAGTACAGCCCCGAGTGCAGCACCCCACTGTTGTGCCCGGTCTGGTGCGTCGCGAGGTCCCGTTCCTTCTCGAGGACGGCGAGCCTGACCGAGGGGACCAGCCGGAGCAGGGCGTGCGCCGTGGCGAGGCCCACGATGCCACCGCCGATCACGACCACGTCGAAGCGTTCGGTCATGGGCTCACGACGGCGACCGGGCCCACGCACCCGAAGTCGGCGGGATGACCGCCGACTCGACACTCCCTGCCACGCGGACACGATAGCCGTTCCTGCCGATCCGGCGGGTCGATGGTTCCCGTTCGTGGAGCGTACACTCGCCGCCGCATGGACGAGCACCAGGGGCCCGGCGCCGGGCAGGAGCCACCGCGCCGGTTCGACAGCGGGCGCGGCTCCGGTGGGCAGATCCCCCGGCCTCCTCGGCCGGCTTCGCGCGAGCGCGGCGGGGCCGGGCAGCAGGGGCGGGGTGCGCGGGCGCTCCGGGTGGGCGCGACGGGCCTCCTGGCCGCGGTGGTGGTCGGGATCCTGCTGCTCCTCACTGTCGGCGGGTCGTTGATCAACCTCGTGACCGACGGCATGTGGTATCAGAGCGTGGGCTACGGCCAGGTGCTCTGGACCCGGCTGGGGACCCAGCTCGCGCTGTTCCTCGGCGTCGGGATCGTCGTGCTCGTGGTCCTGCTGATCGACTTGTGGATCGCGGCGCGGCTGGCGCCCGCGCCGCCGCCGGGGGGCGGCACGCTCCGCCACCTGTGGGATCGGCTGAACGAGGCGTCGCGATACCAGACCGGGACCCGCGTCTTCGGTCCCTTCGGCCCAACCGAGCCGATCGTCGTCGGCGGCGAGGAAGCCGAGATGCCCGACCTGACGCCCCTGGTGTCCTGGGCGCTCGTCGGGGTCGCGATCCTCGCCGCGCTGACGGCCGCGGGGATCGCGGCGGGCTCCTGGGACACGGTGCTGCTGTGGGTGCACCGCGTCCCGTACAGCCCGACCGGGAAGACGGTCCCGGACCCCATCTTCGGCCTGGACATCTCGTTCTTCCTGTTCGATCTCCCGTTCCTGCGGCTGGTGCAGGGCCTGGTGAGCGGCGTGCTGCTCGCCGCCGTCGCCATCGCCGCCGCCCGCCGCTTCGTTG
>JAJYNP010000006.1 GCA_021786265.1 Chloroflexota bacterium | reverse complement strand
AGGTCGGGCCATATGGCCATGACATGAGGGGGCCGAACGGCCCACGGTGCCCGCCACTGGACGCCCTTGCATGGGCAGCGGGCGAGGAGAGTGCCGATGGCCTTGCCGATCGAAGAGCTCCCGGTCCGGGATCTCCCCAGGCGCCTGCGCGAGCCGCAGCGTGGGGGAGCTGCCGAACACTTCGGCCCCACGGACCCGCACCTCGACCTCGCGCGCCTGCCGCTGCTGCGCCGGGCGCTCCAGAGCCGTCGCTTTCAGTTCTTGCTGATCCTCCCGAACCAGCTGATCTTCTGGCTCGTGATCGTGACCGGGCTGTTCGGGGCGCTGCTGCCCACGCACAACTTCTCGACCGTGATCACCTGGTACATCTGGTTCTGCGCCGTCTTTCTCCTGATGGCGGGGGTCGGCCGGGGCTGGTGCGCGATGTGCCCCTTCGGCGGACTGGCGGAATGGGTCCAGCGGCGCACGCTCTGGACGCGCCATGCCGGCTCGATCGGGCTCGGCCGGCGCTGGCCCCGCGCCCTGGCTCGCTTCGGGATCCTCCCCTCGGTGGCGATGTTCCTCGCGCTCACCTGGTTCGAGGAGTTCCTCAACATCGCGGGACCAGGAGACCCCCGCTTCACCAGCTTCCTCGTGCTCACCGTGATCGGGTTGGCCCTGGTCACGTTCCTGGTGTTCGAGCGGCGCACGTTCTGTCGCTACCTCTGTCCCCTCACCGCGCTGATCGGGACGGTCGGGGCGACGGGCATGGTCGCCGGGATGCGAACCCGCGACCGCGAGCGCTGCCTGACCTGTCCCACCAAGGACTGCCTGCGGGGCAGTGAGCGCGGCTACCCGTGTCCCTGGTATGAGTGGCCCGGCAGTGCGACGTCGAACCTGATGTGCGGCCTCTGCACCGAGTGCCTGAAGAACTGCCCCTACGACAACGTCGGGCTGTTCGTGCAGCCCCCGTTGACGTCGGTGATCGCCCCGGTCCGGCGGCGCACCGACATCGCTTGGGCGGTCGCGCTGCTCTTTGGGCTGGTCCTCTTCCAGCAGGTGAACGCGCTGCCGGCCTACGCGGCGCTGGATGGCTGGCTCAATGGCGTCACGCACTTCCCGGGCTATCCCAACCCGATCGATTTCGGGGGCATCGTGGCGGCGGTGGTCCTGCTGATCGCGGCCGTCGGGTGGGGCCTGCGCCGGGTCTTTGCCGCCCCGGGCGGCAACCCCGACGCCGGCGGCGCGTGGCGCCGTGGCGCCTTCAGTCCCTGGTTCACGGCGCTCGGCTACGGCCTGATCCCGCTGATGGGCGCGGACTACCTCGCCCGCCAGCTGCCCCGCTTCCTGCTCCATGCGCCGCGCATCGTGGCCGCGATCAGTGACCCGTTCGCGCGCGGCTGGAACCTCTTCGGCACGGCGCACTCCTCGCTCTATGGCGCCCACCTGGCGTCCGGCTGGGGCCTTGTGGCGGGCCAGCTCCTGGTGACCGGGCTGGGCACCCTCGCCGCCGCCTACGCCACCTGGCGCATCGCGGGTCGCGATCTTGCCCCGCTCACCGCGCGCGCCGCGGGCCTGCGGGTGACGAGCACGCTCCTGGTGGTGGCCTGCGGCGTGGGCGTCGGGGCGCTCTATGTGGCCATGGGCGGCGCGCAATGACGGGGACCGCGGGGCGGCACCGACGACGGGCGCCCGGATCGTGAGCACCGCGCCGCTGCCGCTCGCGCCGATTCGCTCCGCAAGCGCCGCCGGACATGCCCGCGTGCGGATCGACCGCGAGCGGTGCGTCGGCTGCCAGGAGTGCGTCATCCGCTGCCCGACGGGCGCGCTCCGGCTCGATCCCGGGAGCTGGATCGCGCAGGCAGAGCCGCGCCAGTGCGTGGGCTGCCGGCAGTGCCAGCGGGTCTGCCCCTACTTCGCGATCGAGATCGGGGGACCGCTGGTCGTCGCGCCGCGACAGGAGCCCCCCGTGCTGCGCGTGGCGCCGCTGGAGGGCGACACGCGCGAGCTCCGACGCGGGTTCGCCGGGTGGCCCGAGGCGCTGCGCGAGGCCGAGCGATGCCTCCTCTGCCCCGATCCCACCTGCGTCGAGGGGTGTCCGGCGCACAACGACATCCCGGGCTTCATCGCCGCCCTGCGGGAGCGTGATCTGGCCGGCGCCCGGGCAGTCCTCCGCCAGACCAGCGTCCTGCCCGACGTCTGCAGCCGGGTGTGCGATCAGCGCGCGCAGTGCGAGGGCGCCTGCTCCTGGACGCTCGCCGGAGGCGAGGCGGTCGCGATCGGGCGCCTCGAACGGTTCGTCACCGAGCGCGCCGGCGTGCCTGCCCTGACCGCGGAGTCCACGGCGGGGGTCGGCTGCTCGATCGCGGTCGTCGGTTCGGGGCCGGCCGGGTGCGCCGCGGCCTGGGAGCTGCTCTCGGCGGGTGCGACGGTCACCATGCTCGAGCAGGACGACGAACCCGGCGGGGTGCTCCGCTGGGGCATCCCGGACTTCACGCTCCCGGCCGCCATCGCCCGGCGGCCCATCGAGGCGCTGCGCGACGCCGGCCTGGACCTGCGCACCGGGTGCGCCCTCGGGCGGGACGTCGGGCTCGACGAACTCCTCGACCACCACGACGCGGTGCTGCTCGCGCACGGCGCGTCGAAGCCGCTCCTGCTGCCCCTCCCGGGGGCTGACCTTCCGGGGGTGGAGGAGGCGAGCGGCTTCCTGCAGCGCGCCAAGCCGGCCCTGGCCGCCGGCCAGCGCGTGCCGCACATCGGCGCCGCCACCGTGGTGCTGGTGATCGGGGGCGGCAACACCGCCATGGACGTGGCCCGCACCGTGCGCCGCCTGGGGGGCACCGCGATCGCCGTCGAATGGATGGACGAGCGCTTCGCCCGGGTGCGCCCCGACGAGCTGGCCGACGCGCGCGCCGAGGGCGTCGAGATCCGCTTCACCACCACCGTGGAGCGCCTGGAAGGTGACGCGCACGGCGTCTCCGCCGCCTGGGTGCGCCGGACCCGGCAGCGCCGCCCCGACCAGCTTCCGAGGGTGCTGCGCGGCGACCCGGAGCGGCTGACCGTGGATCGCGTGGTGGTGGCCCTGGGTTACCGGGTCGAGGTCGGGGTTGCGGCGGGAGTGGGGAGCCTGCCGCTGCCCCGCCTCGACCTCGGCCACGCCTTCCCCAACCGACCCTGGACCGCCAGCGGCATCTTCGCCGGGACGGCGAGCACCATCGGCCTGCAGGCGCTGGAGCGCGAGGTCACGCTGGCCGTCGCGGCCGCCCCGGCACACACGGGCTGGTGGGCACGGCTCGTGCGACGGGGATACGGTGCTGACCTGCCGCGCCCGGGCCGCTGGGCACGCATCTGGCGCCGGCAGGCCGCGCTCGGCCTCGCTGCGGCCGCCGTGCCCTACGAGGGCCGGGTCTGGGTCGCCGGCGACGCCCTGGTGGGTCCGTCCACGGTGGTCGGCGCGATGGCCCAGGGCAGGGAGGCGGCCCGCGCCATCCTGCGCGCGCGCCCCCGTCGGCGACCCAGGACCGACGCCGTGCCCCGGAACGCTCCGAACCTTGGCGTGCTGGGCCCGGGTGCGGTGCCGTAGGGGATCGGTGGACCGGGTCGCGCCTGCTGCCGGCGAGCACCGCCTTCCTCACCGGGGCCGCGCGGTGCAGGGCGAACGCCGGCGCGGGCGTGCCACGCCGGGCGGACCCCGACACGCGAGCACAGGCAGTCGCCGACCGAGGCAGGTCCCGCGCGCCGGTTCCATCACCGCGCGCGCCGTGGGGGGACCCCGCGTAGGCCGCGTGACGGCCGAATAATGGCACCCCACAGGCGCCGAAAGACCACGTTTCAAGGCACCCTCGTCATCGGGCATGGCCGTCACCACGCCCACCAGCTCGAAAGTTCCCGCCTCACGATCGCGATGGCGGCTGGGTGTCCGCCGCCACGACGACCTTCCCGGCGGTGGGGCAGCGAGGGCCAACCCCGTCCGAGGAACGCGAGGACGAGGAGGGCGAGGCTCGTCTC
>JAJYNP010000157.1 GCA_021786265.1 Chloroflexota bacterium | reverse complement strand
GCGGTCGGCTTCACACGCCGCTACCCACGCCGTCTCACCAGCGCCACTGGTCGCGCAGAGAGCGTCCGGCCGGCTCGCCGCGTGCGGGGCGGATGCGCGCGGTGCCCGCCATTCGCTGCCGAGAGCGGAGGCCTACGGCTGCTGCCCGACCGGATACCCGTTGCAGGGGAGCTGGATCGGCGGTCTCGATCCGGTCGTGATCGCGCCCGTCGATCGACGTGCATGGAGAACGAAGAGGACGCCACGACGTCGGCTGGGACGGTGTATGTGGCTGTGCGCGACAGGTGAACGCCTGACACGGTGACCGTGGCGGGCACCCCGATCACGCCGAGACCGGCCGTCGCGTCCCGCGCCGACACGCGCGCCGTTGACCGCTCCCCGAAAGTCGCCGAGAGTGGCGGTGAACCGGACGGTCCTCGGCCGCATCTATTGAGCATGGTGGCCATCGAGCGGCTGGAGGGAGTGATCGGCGTGGGGCCTGTCGTGTCCGGGGGGACCGCGGCCGAGCGACGGGTGGCGTTCGAGCGCTTCTCGCAGGAGCGTCTCGAACGGGCCTATCGCCTGGCCAGCGTCATCCTGCGCGACGGTGCCGAGGCCGAGGACGCCGTGCACGACGCGGCGGTGCAGGCGTGGCTCCACTGGGCCGAGCTGCGCGACCGGGAACGCATGGACGCCTGGTTCGACCGGATCGTCGTGAACGCGTGCCGCGCGCGCCTCCGCCGCCGCACGATCCGTCCCCTTCCGGTGGACCCGGCCGATCCGCCCGCCTCCGACCCCTTCGCCGGCGTCCTCGACGCGGATGTCCTGAACCGCGCGCTGGCGGGCCTCGACGCCGAGCACCGCATCGCGGTGGTGCTGCGCTACATCGCCGATCTCTCGCCGGCCGAGATCGCGGCCCGCACAGGCACGCGCGAGGGCACCGTGAAGTCGCGCCTCCACTACGCCCTGCGCCGCATGCGCGCGACCCTCCAGGATGCCGAGCGCGCGAGCGCCGGAGGTTCCCGATGAACGACGAGCGCCTCGAGCGCCAGGTCAAGGCCGCCCTCGAGCGGGACGCGCGTCCGCTTCCCTCGGGCCTGCGCGCGCGCGTCTCCGCCATCCCCGACGAGTTCCCGCGCGGTCGCCGATCGCCGCGCTTCACGCAGCTCGTCGCCGCCGCCGGTGTGATCGCCGCCGTGCTCGTGCTCGCCGCCGCGGCACTCGTGCTCATGGGCCTCCACGACGCGACCATCGGGCCGGCGTCCACGGCGACCCCCTCGCCGCAGGGGACCGGCCCCGCCGTCGTCGCGCCGGCCTCTCCATCGGCCTCGTCGGCCATCGCGCCGTCCGTCCTGGCCCCGGTCTCGGGCGCCTGGTCCGGCCTGCTGTGGTCGGCGCCGACGGACTTCCCGGGCCCGATGGGGGCGGACGGCGTCGTCGCGTTCGGCGGGCAGCTCTACGCGATCGGGCAGCTTCAGGTGGGTTCGGAGCACGAGACCGCGGTCTGGCGTTCGGCCGACGGGCTGTACTGGACGACGCTCGTGCAGGGCGGCCGGGCGTTCGCCGGCGCGGGCTCTCTCACCCTGCTGGCCACGCCGTCGGAGCTCCTCGCGTGGGGACAGGGAGTGCCTGCGTGCTCGGGCCCGGTGACGAGCCAGACTTGCAGGCCTGCCCCGCAAATCATCATGACTTCGCAGGACGGCGTCACGTGGACGCGCGCGCCGGATGTCTCGGCACTCTCGGGCGCGACGATCCAGGGTCTCGCTGCGGGCGCGTCGGGCCTCGTCGCGGTCGGCGAGACAGCCTCTGGCGCGGCCGTGATCTGGACGTCCGCCGATGGCTCGGCCTGGGTGCGCGAGCCGCTCGGTCCCACCTTCGCCGACGCGCATTTCTTCTCCGTCCGTGCCGCCGGCCCCGGGTTCCTGATCAGCGGGGGGACCGGCAGCCAGGAGGTCAGCGTGACCGGTGGCCCGGCCGGAGTGGTGCCGGTGGACGCGGCGATCTGGTGGTCTACGGACGGGCGCGCCTGGACGAAGGCGACCCTGCAGCCGAGCAGCGCCGGTGGCGCCTACGTGTCCGAGATCTTCGTCGGCGCCGACGGCCTGGTCGCCGTCGGTGCGGCGACCGGCGCCAGAGGAGAGGGGGCGGCCTGGACGTCGAGCGACGGCCGCACCTGGGCCCCTATCGCGATGAGGGGCAGCGGGCTCCCGTCGCCCGCGCCGGGCCAGGCGGTCCTCCCCTCGTCCTACATCGTGGACGACGGGACGCACATGGTGGCGATCGGCACGACCACGGGCCAGGTCGCGACGTGGTGGTCCTCGACCGACGGCACCACGTGGACGCCGCTCGTGGCGTCCGGGTCCACCGCCACGACGCCCGTGCAGCAGGGTGACAGCGCCTACGTCGATCGCTGGTTCAACCGCGCGTTCGTCGTTCCCGGCGGGCTGGTTGTCGTGGGCCCCGGGACCGGGTCGCCGGACGCGCCCGGCCGAGTGTGGGTCGCGGCCGCGGCGCCCGGGACGTTCGTGCCGCCCACCAGCATGCCGAGCGCGCTCTCCACCCCAGCGATCGCGTCCGCTGCGACGACCGTCGTCGGCCCTCCCTGCCGGACCGCCCAGCTCCAGATCTCGATGGTCGACAGCTACGCGGCCGCTGGCACCGTCGGGGCATGGCTGCGCTTCCTCAACACGAGCACCACGACGTGCATGCTGGACGGCTGGCCGACGCTGATCGGCGTGACGGCCACGGGTGCGCAGACGACGGCGCGGGAGGCGGGTGTTCAGCTCCCGGCGGTGGCCCTCAAGCCCGGCGAGGATGCCTTCGCGAACTACTCTGCCGGCGACAACCCGGTCAATGGGAGCCCGTGCCCCGAGCCGTATCACACCCTGCGCGTTGGACTCCCGGGCACCGACAGCTTCGTCTCGCTGCCCGCCTACAACGCCTGGTATGGCGGCGACCAGCCGGCCTGCGGTGGATTGCAGGTGACGCAGGTCGAAGCAGCGTCCGCCGCCGCCTTGGTGCTGCCCTTGCGCCCCTGATCCTTCGCGCCATGCCCTGGCGATGCTGGGCGGTGCAGCGCGGTCCGGCGCGGACGCGCGTTCGGTCCGGATGCGGAAGGGCGCTATGGCCCGCCGCCACGCGCCAGACGCTTGATGAGCGGCCTGCGCGCGCACGCCTCCGCCGCCCCCGGGGACCGACGACGATCCCGAGACCGTCGGATCAGCCTGGCGGGCAGCGGACCGAGCCAGCGAGAGCTGTCGCGCCACCACGCGTCGATGCGCCGAAGCCGGTCGCGCCTCCGGTCGCGTCGTGACCCACGATGGCGCGGCCTCGAAGATTGAACCTTCCGCCCTCGCCCACGAGTCTTCTGGTCGGGATGCACAGGATCGGGGCATGGGAGACGAAATCGGTGGGAGCCCTGGCCGACGTCATGGGTGAGATCGAACGGGAGACCGTCTTTGCACGCCTCGTTGATCGCCACCTCGACGACGCCTGCCGGCTCGCCACGGTGATCCTCGCCGGCGATCGCATGGAGGCGGAGGATGCGGTCCAGGAGGCCGCGGTGCGCGCGTGGCGCCACTTCGGCGAGCTGCGCGATGAAGACCGCTTCGCCTCGTGGTTCACGCGCATCGTCGTGAACGCCTGCCGTGACCGACTGCGTGCCCGGCGCGTCCGTCCCATCAACCCGGCGGGGTTCGATCCGGGCACAGTCCCCGATCACGGCACCGCCGTCGACGAGACCGAGACCCTCGTCCAAGCCCTCCGCGCGCTGCCGGCCGATCAACGCATCGTGGTTGCCCTCCGGTACTTCGGCGACTGCTCGCTCGAGGAGATCGCGGCACGCACCGGCGAGCGCACCGGAACCGTGAAGAGCCGGCTCCACTACGGCTTGCGCGCGCTGCGCGCGGTCCTCGATGCCGACGCCCGGGAGGTGTCGCGATGAACGATCAGCTGCGCGACGACGAGTTCGACCGCCGGCTGCGCGAGGCGACCCGGCGGCTGGCCGGTGGCCCGGCGTCCGCCGGCCTGCGCGCCCGCATCGCGGC
>JAJYNP010000301.1 GCA_021786265.1 Chloroflexota bacterium | reverse complement strand
CTGGCGGCACGCCCCGAAGCTGTCGGCGGACAGTCTGCCTCGCCCATTCCCACGGCGATGACGCTGTTCGGAGAAGATGAACCACTCCTCCCGAAGGTGGACGCGAGATCCTCCGCAGAGGAGAAGATCGCGCTGTTCCGCGCCCTGTTCGCGGGACGCCACGACGTCTACGCCGCTCACTGGGACAATCCGCGAACGGGCAAGGCGGGCTGGAGCCCGGCCGTTGTCGGTGGGCCAGCCAACGCCCGACGGCCCGACCGTGCCTACCTCCCGTTGACCGACGCCGTCTTCGAGGCGCATCTGTCCGGGCGGGTCCACGTCGGGCTCTATCCGCTGCTGGCGGACGACGCATGCCGCCTGCTGGCGTCCGACTTCGATGGAAGGAGCTGGCAGCTCGATGCGCGAGCCTATCAGGATGCCGCACGAGCGATGGGTGTTGAAGCCTCCGTCGAGCGATCTCGCTCGGGCGACGGCGCTCACGTCTGGATCTTCTTCACCGAAGCGGTTCCCGCGTCAGTGGCGCGCCGCATCGGCGTGCACCTGCTGCGCGAGGCCATGACCGTCCGCGCCGAGCTCGACCTCGCGAGCTATGACCGGCTCTTCCCGGCCCAGGACTTCGTGCCGAAGGGCTCATTTGGCAACCTGATCGCACTGCCGCTGCAGGGGCAGTCCCGACGCAAGGGCACGACGGTCTTCCTCGACGACTCACTCGAGCCGTTCGAGGATCAATGGGCGTTCCTTTCCAGCGTCCGGCGCGTGTCGGCAGCGGCGGCCCACGCGATGGCCGAGCAGTTACGGGAAGTCGCGGCTGGGCCGATGGAGCCCACGTATCGACGCCCGTTCCGAAGCGACGGGCCGAAGCCGGCGGCTTCGGTCGAGGCAGTCGCCGGCACGATGCTGGCGATCGATCGCATCGGATTGCCGCCCGCCCTGGTGTCGGCGCTCAAGCACCTGGCTTCCCTCCACAACCCCGAGTACTACGAGAAGGAGCGCCTCCGGTTCTCCACCTGGAACACGCCGCGCCTCATCCGCTGCTACGAGGAGACGGTCGACCAACTCCTGCTGCCGCGAGGCCTGCGGGAGCCCGCGGCGGCCCTGGTCGAGCAAGCCGGCAGCCATCTGGAGGTTCAGGTCCGCGCTACCGACGCGCCGGCGATCAGCGTCCAGTTTGGGTCCAGCCTGGAGGCAGAACAGCAGACCGCGCTCGACCACCTCCGCGGCCACGATCTCGGGGTTCTCGTCGCACCTCCGGGTGCCGGCAAGACCGTCATCGCGTGTGCCGCGCTCGCGGAGCGAGCGGTCGCCACGCTCGTCCTTGTGGACCGGCAGCCTTTGCTCGACCAGTGGCGCGAGCGACTGCAGGAGCATCTCGGGCTCGGCCGCAGGCAGATAGGCACGCTTGGCGGTGGATCAGGTCGCCTGAAGGGGACGGTGGACATCGCGATGGTCCAGTCGCTCGCGCGGCGAGAGGACGTCCGAGAACTGACGTCCCGGTACGGGCTGGTGATCGTCGACGAGTGCCATCACGTGCCTGCCGTGACGTTCGAGCGAGTCGTGCGGCAGATCGGCGCCTCGTCCTGGCTGGGGCTGACGGCGACGCCATACCGGCGAGACGGACTCGAGGGCCTGATCACCATGTACTGCGGGCCGGTGCGCCATCGCATGGGCACGGGGCTCGCGGAGGGAATGCCCGCTGTCGAGCGCGCCCTGACCGTTCACGAGACTGCCCACCTGGGTTCCGGTGATGGAGCAGAAGTGGCAACCCCGGCGATCCAGGCGGTGTTCCGTGAACTGGTCGATGACGGGTCCCGCACGCGGCAGGTCTGCGCCGACATTGCAGCCGCCTCACGGGCCGGCCGCAACTGCCTGGTCCTGTCGCAATGGAAGGAGCACGTGCGACTCATCGAAACCGACCTCGAGGCCTTCGGGATCGAGCCGGCCGTGCTTGTCGGAGACGTCGGGAGGAAGGGGCGCCGCGCGATCATCGCGCGGCTGGCGGAGGCGCGAGTTGGCGCCGGTGTCACCCGGCGCCGCTGTCGGACGAGACGTGCCAGGGCACGAGCCGCCGCCCGGGCGCCGGGCACGGAACCCCGGACGGTGATCCCCAACGTCGCCGCCCTCCGACCCGGCGGGATCGAACAGATCGGCCACGCCGCTCACTCCGCGCAACACGACAGCTTGGAGACGTCGCGGCTGAATGCCTGGGCGCCGATCTTGAGCGCCTCGGCCATCGTGGGGTAGACGTGGATGAGCTCCACGAAGTCGTTGATGGTCGCTCCGAAGTGCATCGCCATCGCCGCCTCGTGGATGATCTCAGGCGCGGAATCGCCGATCACGTGGACGCCCAGGATCCGCTCGTCGATCGTCGAGGCGATCATCTTCACGAAACCCGCGGTGCGGTGGATTGCGCCGGCTCGCGGCACGTACTCCATCGGGGTGGTCGCCGTGATGGCCGGCAGGTGCCTGGCCTTGGCATCGGCTTCGGTCAGACCGACCACCCCGATCGGCGGATCGACGAAGATCGCCCGCGGGATGACCGAGGCATCGAACCGGCGACCCGTGTCGGCGAAGGCATTCTCGGCCACCAGCCGGCCCTGCCGGGCGCCGACCGGGGTCGCCATCTGCGAGCCGTGCTGGCGGCCGATGACGTCGCCGGCGGCCCAGACGTGCGGCTGGTTGGTGCGCAGCATCGCGTCGACCGCGACGAAGCCATCGCCGTCCATCGCCACCCCGGCGGACGGCAGATCGAGGCCGTCGGTGTTCGGGGCGCGACCCGTCGCGATGAGGAGTCGGCTGGCCCGGAGGATCCGGCCGGCGGCGGGCGTCTCGACCGCCACCGCGATCGCGGCGCCGTCGGCTGAAACGCGCTCAACCCGGCTGTCGGTGAGCACCTCGATCCCCTCGGACCGGAAGGCCTCGGCCAGGGTCTCGCCGAGCAGCGGCTCGTAGCCGCGGAGCAGACTGGAACGCGCGACGAGGCTGACCCGACTGCCAAGCCGGGCGAACAGCTGGGCCAGCTCGACCGCGACGTAGCCGCCGCCCAACACCACGAGCGAGTCGGGCAGCTCGGCCAGGCGGCCGGCCTCGTCGGCGTCGAGCAGATCGCTGGTCAGGTACGGCACCGCTTCGAGCCCGTGGATCGCCGGGATCGCCGGGCGGCTGCCGGTGGCAATGAGGATGCGGTCGGCCTCGACGGTCCGGCCGTCGAGCGCGACCGTGTGGGGGCCGCTGAAGCGGGCGTCGCCGGTCAGGACCTCGACGTCGATGCCCTCGGCGACCGACGCGTACTTCTTCGCGCGGTAGGCGTGGACAACGTCGTCCTTCTGGCGGACGAGGGCCGGGAAATCGACCTCGATCCGGGCCGGGGCCAGGCCCACGTAGCGGGGATGCGCCGCCTCCCATACGATGCGCGCCGCCTCGATGAGGTTCTTCGAGGGCAGGCAGCCACGGTTGGCGCACGTCCCGCCGAGCGTCCGCCGCTCGACCATGGCGACGCGCGCCCCGAGCTCGTTGGCCTTGATCGCCGCGGCGAAGGCGGTCGAGCCCGAGCCGAGGATGAGCAGGTCGTACGGCTCAGGCACTGGCGTTGGCCCGCCGTCGGCGCTCGAAGGCGTTGTACTGGCCCGTGGCGCGGACGGCCGCTGTGAGAGCGGAGCCCTCGACGTCGGCCCGCGCCTTGACGACCGCACTGCGGGTGGCGAGATCGACCGCGGCGCGCTCCACGCCGGGGACGGCCTCGAGCGCCTCGGTGACGTGGACGACGCAGTCGTCGCAGGTCATGCCGCCGACCCCGAGGTCGATGTACACGAGGGGTTCCCGGCTGGTCATGGTGTGCGTGCTCCTTCTCGATCGGCCGCGGGCTCCCGCGGCGTCTCCATCTCGGCCGCAGCCTAGACCTTCGAGTACACTCGAATGTCAAGGGGTATCCTGTGGCCATGCGCATCGGAGAGCTGTCGCGTCAGAGCGGCGTCCCGCCCACGACCCTCCGCTACTACGAGCAGGCCGGCCTGCTCGCGCCGCCGCGGCGCAGCGA
>JAJYNP010000215.1 GCA_021786265.1 Chloroflexota bacterium | reverse complement strand
GCAGCTAGATCCCGTCCATTCCTCCGTGCAGTTCTCCGCTCGCCACATGATGGTGAGCAACGTGCGCGGCGGGTTCCGCGACTTCACCGTCGATGTCGAGTTCGACCCGGAGCATCCCGAGCAGGGGCGCGTGCGGGCGTCCATCCAGGCGGCGAGCATCGACACCGCCATGGAGCAGCGTGACGCGCATCTGCGCACCGCGGATTTCCTGGATGCCGACCGGTATCCCACCATCGACTTCGAGAGCACGCGGGTCGAGGCGCGCGGCACGGAGAGCTTCCGCCTGCACGGCGACCTCACCATCCGGGGCGAGACGCGCCCGGTCGTGCTCGACGTGGAGTACATGGGCGCCGCGCGCAACCTCCAGGGCGGCCTCAGCGCCGGCTTCAGTGCGCATACCCGGCTGAGCCGCAAGGAATGGGGCCTGACGTGGAACGTGGGCCTGGAGACCGGCGGCTGGCTGGTGGGCGACGAGGTCCGCGTCGAGGTGGATCTCGAGCTCCTGTCGGCGGCCGCGGAGAAGCCCGCCGCGAAGGTCGAGGCGGGCGCCGCCTGACCGCGACGCGGCGCGCGGGAAGGCCGGGTGGTCGGCCCGCGACAGCCCGGCCGATCACGTGGAGCAGCGCGGCCCGGCCGGGAGACGGCCGGGCCGCTTCGCGTCCGGCGTCGATCTCCGTCGCAACCTGTCCACGCCGGGCCCTCCGAGCGGGGGACCGCTAGACTGCACGGATGATGGAGGAGGACATCGACGACGCGAGGGAGCGCCCCGGGATGGACGAGACCGTGCAGTCAGCGGGCGATGCGTACGGGGCGGGATCCCCGGGCGTGGCCACCTCCGGCGAGCCGCGCCCGGGCCGCCCGTTCGGGGTCGGGATCGACGTCGGCGGAACCGGCGTGAAGGCGGCCGTGGTGGACCTCGAGACCGGCACGCTGGTCTCCGCCCGGGTCCGCGAGAAGACCCCCTCGCCGTCCACGCCGGACGCGGTGGCGCAGGCCCTCGCCCGCATCATCGGGCGGATCGAGGAGTCCGGGCACCGCACCGCGCAGATGCCCACCGGGGCGGGCCTTCCGGGCGTGGCCAAGGACGGGTGGCTGAAGACCGCCGCGAACATCGACCGGAGCTGGCTCGACGTGCGGGCCCAGGACGTGCTGGAGCGGCACCTGCAGCGGCCCGTGCTGATCATCAACGATGCCGACGCGGCCGGCCTGGCCGAGATGCGCTACGGCGCGGGCACCGGGCAGCACGGGGTGGTGCTGATGCTCACGATCGGGACGGGCATCGGGAGCGCCCTGTTCGTCGACGACCGGCTGGTCCCCAACACCGAGCTCGGGCACCTGGAGTACCACCGCCGCGACGCGGAGACCCTGGTGAGCGGTGCCGCCCGCGAACGGCGCAAGCTGGGCTGGAAGGCCTGGGCGAAGGAGTTCGACGGCTACCTGGACCACGTGTACCGCTACTTCTCCCCGGACCTGGTGATCCTGGGCGGTGGCGTGAGCAAGGAGACCGGGCGGTACCTCGAGTACCTCACGCCGCGTGGGCCGCTGAAGGTCGCGCGGCTGCTGAACTCGGCCGGCATCGTGGGCGCCGCGCTGGCGGCCGCGGAGGCGGGTGGGTATCGGCCACCGGTGTCGGCCGGCGCCGGCGAGATGGTCGCCGAGGGTTGACGCTTATCCCGCTGTGACGCGCGGCCCCGGGGGCGGGCCCTCCACGCGCGGTCGGTCGGCGCCCGCCGGTTGGTCGGCTCAGGCCACCCAGGCCCGGTGCGTCGTCGCCCGGATCACCTCGGCGACGGCCGCCGGCAGCAGCGCGACCGCGGCCACCAGCATCCAGTCCGCGGCATCGAGGCGCGTGGCGCGGAACGCGTCGGCGACCGCCGGCACGTAGGGGATCAGCGCCTGCACGGCCACGGTGATCACCCCGCCGATGAGCAGCAGCGGGTTGGGACGCAGGCCCAGGACCGGGAGCCGGAGGCTCCGGTTGGCGTTCGCGCGGACGGCCTGACCGGCGACCAGCGCCGAGTACGCCAGCCAGCGGGCATGCTCGAACCCGCCGGGGTGAGCCTCCATGATGACCAGTGCCGCCACCGCGCTGAACCCCCCGGCGAGCACGATCCGCGCCAGGATCCCGTTGTCCAGGAGCGGCCGCGAGCGCGGCCTCGGCGGGACCCGCATGGCGTCGGGCTCCTCCCGCTCGATCTCGAACGAGACCACGGTGAGCATGTCGATGAAGACCTCGAGCCAGAGGATCTGGATCGGCAGCAGCGGCTGGGAGTACCCCGCGATGGTCGCGATGAGGATGAACCCCAGCATCGCGACGTGCGTCGAGACCAGGAAGACCAGGCCCTTCTGGACGTTGGCCACGATCCGCCGACCCTCGCGGAGGCCGTACATCAGCGTCGCGAACGAGTCGTCCCCGAGGATCAGGTCGGACGCCTCCCGGGCGACCGCCGACCCGCTCCCCATGGCGACGGCGACGTCGGCGTGCTGGAGGGCCGGCGAGTCGTTCACTCCATCGCCGGTGACCGCGACGGTCCGCCCCGTCGCGCGCGCGGCGTCCACCAGGCGCAGCTTGTCCTCCGGGGCCGCTCGGGCAACGATGTCCATCGACGGGAGCTCCCGGCGCAGGGTCTGGTCGTCCCAGGCGGCCAGCTCATCGCCGGTCACCACGCGCTCGCCCCGCATGCCAGCGTCGCGTGCGATCGCCGCGGCGGTGAGCGGGTGGTCGCCGGTCACGATGATGGTCTGGATCCCCGCCGAGGTCGCCTGGCGCATCGAGTCCCCGATGCCCTCGCGGAGGTGGTCGGCGAACCCGACCAGGGCCAGCGGACGCCAGGGCTCGGCGTCGGCGCGGCCGGCCAGCAGGAGCAGCCGCTCTCCGGCGTCCGCGCCGCGCTCGACGAGCCGGTGCCAGTCGTCGTGCTCGGCGGGGTCCAGGCGATCCGCCAGCGCGAGGACCACCTCGGGCGCGCCGAGCGCCAGCTCCTCCACCACGCCGTCCCGCAGGGCGCGCGTCCTCGAGTAGGGGCGCTCGTCGCTCACCGGGTCGGCGTCGAGCAGCTCGCCCGGATCGAGCTCGGTCGTCCCGCCCGCCGCGGAGACCGCGGACGTCAGCGAGCGGGTGAACGAGCCGGGCCGTGCGCCGGTCACGATGCTCCACGCGTCCTCCTCGGCTCGCAACGCGGATACGAGGAGGCGGACTCGCTGCTCCGGATCGCCGACCGTGCCGGCGGGTGTGCGGAGCTCGGTGAGCGCGAGGCGATTCTGGGTGAGGGTCCCGGTCTTGTCGGTGAGGATGAGGTCGACGGCGCCCAGGGTTTCCTGGGCATTGAGCCGGCGCACCAGGACCCCGCGCCGCAGCAGCCGGTAGGCGCCGAGACCCAGGATCACGGCGAAGAGGATGGGCGGTTCCTCCGGGATCGACGCGATCGCCGCCGAGATTCCGGCCATCAGGTTGGCCGTGGCCGGGTTGCCGCGCAGGAAGCCCAGGCCCGTGGTGATCGCGATGAGGCCGACGGCGACCACGAGGAGGATGCGGACGAGCCGGTCCAGCTCCCGCTGCAGCGGCGAGCGGCGGCGGTCCTGGCCCCCCAGCGCCGCCGAGATACGCCCGAACTCCGTGTGCAGCCCGGTCGCGACGACGATCCCCTCGCCCCGGCCGGCAACCACGCTGGTGCCGGCGAAGGCGACGGCACGCCGTTCCGCCAGCGGCGCCCCGGACGGATCCGGCTCTGCGCGGCCGGCCTCCGGCAGCGACTCGCCGGTCAGGACGCTCCGGTCGAATGCCAGGCCTTCGGTGCGGACGAGCCGCAGGTCTGCCGGCGCCACGTCGCCGACGCGAAGGAGCACCACGTCGCCGGGCACCAGGCCGGCGGCAGGGATCTCCTCGACGGCGCCGTCCCGGCGGACCCGTGCCATCGGTGCGGCCGCGGCACGCAGCGCCTCGAGCGCGCGCTCGGCCCGGTACTCCGTGATGACGTCCGCGCCCACCATCGGGCCGATCATCAGCAGCACGAACGCTCCGTCACGGACCTCGCCGAGTGCCACGGCGAGCACG
>JAJYNP010000293.1 GCA_021786265.1 Chloroflexota bacterium | reverse complement strand
CGGTGCCGTTGAGCCGGCGCTGGGCGGTTCGCGGCCGGGTCACGCGGGACGACCCGTCGTGGTCCCTGGAGCGGAGCGGCGGCGGTGGGCGTGGGCGAACGACGGCGAGTAGAGACGGCTCCGCGCCCCGGCGCTTTCGAGCGCTGGCCCCACCAGCACGAGCACCGTCGTGCGAGCGCCGGTGCCGGCGATGGCCTCGGGCAGCTCTCCGACCGTCGTCAGCACCACCTGCTCGTCGGGCCACGACGCCCGAACCACCACGGCGGCGGGCGTGGCGGGCTCGTAGGCAGAGCCGACGGCGAGCAGCTCGCGCTGCAGCTCGACCGGCCGGGCCGCCGACAGGAACACCGCGAGGGTCGGGCCCGCGGCGGCGAACGCGGCGACGTGCTCGCGCCTCGGCATGCTGGCGGCGGTCCGTCCTGCGAGGCGCGTGAGCACCACGCTCTGGGCGACGCCGGGAATGGTCAGCTCCCGTCCGACCGCGGCCGCAGCGGCGCCGAGGGAGCTGACCCCGGGCACGATCTCGAAATCCCGCCCCTGGGCCACGCACCAGTCGATCTGCTCTTGGATGGCCCCGTAGATCGACGGATCGCCGGAGTGCAGCCGGACCACCGCCGCGTCGGCGTTGGCCGCGTAGACGGCCAGGACGTCCTCGAGCGTCATGGTCTTGGAGTCGTGCACGGCGGCGTCCGGCCGGGCGTGCGCCAGAACGGCTTCGGGAACCAGAGACGAGGCCCAGATCACGACGTCGGCAGCCGCGAGGCGGTCACGCCCGCGCAGGGTGATGAGGTCCGGCGCACCGGGCCCGGCGCCGACGAACGAGATCACGGCTCGCCCGCCTCGGTGCCAGCCGCCTCGCCGATGCCCGTCTCGGTGCCAGCCGCCTCGCCGATGCCCTCGCGACGTGGTGGCACGAGGATGGAGGAAAGGTAGGCACCCGGGGCGGCTGCAACGAGAGCGAGCGACTCCACCCGCTCCCCGGGCAGGCCGAGGAGCTCGCCGACCACCGCGCCGTCGAGGCGACCCGCCGCACGCAGGCGCTCGGCCAAGGCGGGGAGGTGCCGACCGCCCTTGTACACCACGACCGCGGCCTCGGGATCGGCGAGCGGGGCCTCGATGGCCTCGGGCCCGGCGACGGCGCTGACCAGGTGGAGCCGCTCCACGCCATCGACCAGCACGGTGCCGCTGCGCGCCGCGAGGTCCTGGAACGCGCAGATCCCCGGCACGGTCACCACCGGCGTTCCGGGGCTCCGCTCGAGCACCCGGGCGGCCAGGTGGTGGAAGGTGCTGTAGACGTTCGGGTCACCGAGGGTCACGAACGCGACGCGCTCGCCGGCTGCGAGGCACTCGGCGACGCGGTCGGCCGCACGCTCGTGGGCGGCACGACGAGCGACGGCGTCCTCCACGATGGCGAACACCAGCCGCTCCACCACGACGTCGGGGGCAGCCTGCCGCACGATCGACTCGGCACGCCCGACGACGTCGACCGCCATGCTCGGCCCGAACACGCGGCCGGCAGCACGTAGCTCCGACAGGGCCTTGATCGTGATCAAGCCGGGATCGCCGGGACCTACCCCGACACCGACCAGCGCCGAGCCCATCATCCATCTCCCGTGGAACGAGGCACCTTACCGCTGCAGCCGGTCTCCTGGCTCCCGGATCGGCGCGCACCCCGCCTTCCCAGGCCCGGCGGGTCCAGTGGCGTCGTGGGGGGCGCTCCCCGGTCACAGTGGCGGGACCGCGCCGGGCTCGCACCGGCTTCCCGAGCACTGCAGCGCCATGATGGTAGCGCAGCCCACCGGGAGCACCCCCGCCCGGCGACGGAAGGTCGCGCTACAGTGCGCCGCCGGTGACGGGACACGCCTGGATCGAGCAGCGTGGCATCCAGGCGGTGCCCCCCGACGAGCGCCATGGACGCGCCAGGAGCCTCTTCGCAGTCTGGTTCGCCGCGAACCTCGGGATCCTCGGGGTCGTCTTCGGCGCGATCCTCGCTGCGATGGGCCTCGACCTGGTCCAGGCGCTGGTGACCGCGGCCGCAGCGACGACGGTGTCGTTCCTCTTGGTCGGAGCGGTGTCGGTGGCCGGCCAGCGCGCCGGGATGCCGGCCCTCGTGCTCTCGCGCCGAGCAATGGGGCGGACCGGCAACCTCGTCGCGGCGGCAGTGGGCTGGGTGAGCGTGCTGGGCTGGGAGGTGGTGACGTCGGTCATCGGCGCGTGGGCTCTGGTCGCTGCAGCGCACGCGGTCTTCGACGTGCAGGCCGGAGCGGTCGTGGACGCGTCGGCGCTCGGCGTCATGATCGGCGCGTCACTCGTCCTCGGCGTGCTCGGCCACGGCGCGATCCTGCGCTTCCAGCGGCTCGCGGCCATCGGGTTCGGCCTCCTCACCGTCGCCGTTCTCCCCGTGCTCCTGGTGCACGTCGACGTCGGCCGGCTGGCCGCGGGACACCCGGCGTCGCTGCGAACCGTGCTGGTGGCCGGCGGGATCCTGGCAGCGGGGACCGGCATCAGCTGGGTCAACCTCGCCCCCGACTACAGCCGCTACCTGCCGCTGGACGAGCGGGCCCGATCGGTCGTCGGCTGGGTCACGAGCGGTGCGGCGCTGCCGACCGCGGTGCTGGTCGTCACCGGCTACCTCCTCAGCACGAAGGTCCACGGCCTGGCAACCGCCCTCGATCCGGTCGGGCCGATCGGAGCGGCGCTCCCCGCGTGGATCTCCACGCCCTTCCTGCTGGTCGCGGCCGGCGGCATGCTCGCCGAGTCCGACTTGGCCTGCTACTCGTCGGGCCTGACGCTGCTCGCGCTCGGCGTCCGGATCCGCCGCAGCCGCACCGTCCTGGTCGACGGCGCCGTGGTGTGCGGAGCCGGGCTGTGGCTCATGATCGGCCGCTCCGGGTTCCTCGGCCCGTTCGAGAGCTTCCTGACGCTGCTCGCGACCGCGCTCAGCGCCTGGGCCGGAGTGGTGCTGGCCGACATGGTCAGCACCACGCGAGCATCCGCCCGGCGCTCCCCTGCCGGCACGGTGGCCGCCCGGGCCGTGCATGCCGCCCGGGCCGTGGATGCCACCCGGGCCGTGGATGTGCCGGGACTGGCCGGTTTCGCCGCCGGCTCAGCGGTGGCGCTCGTGACCACTTCGTCGCCGCTCTACACCGGGCCGCTCGCCGGCGGGCTGGTGGGCGACGGGAGCTTCGGGTTCGGGCTCGGGCTCGCGGTGGCTGCAGCCGTGTCGATCGCCGGGTGGGAGCTGACCGCGATCGCACGCCGGCGGCGGAGCTGGTCGGCCCCGACGCCTCCGAGCACCTGCAACGATGCGACGGCCGTAACGCCGGCCGCGAGCCCCGCGCCGGAGGCGTACGTCCCCGCCTCCGCTCCCGTCAGCCGGCTGGTACTGGTGGGCAGCATCCTCCTCGACATCCTCGTGCATGTGGACGCGCTGCCGACGCGAGGCGGTGACGTGATCGCCGACGACCGCACCCTGGCCAGCGGCGGAGGGTTCAACGTCCTGAGCGCGGCGTCACGCCTCGGCCTGCCCAGTGCGTACGCAGGGCTGATCGGAGACGGCGCCTTCGGGCGCCAAGTGGCGCGAGACCTCGAGTTCTCCGGCATCCGTGCCCTCATCCCGCCGGCCGCCGGTGAAGACACGGGGTTCACCGTCGGCATCGTCGAAGCCGACGGTGAGCGCACGTTCGTGACCGCCCCCGGGATCGAGTCGCGGCTCGACGCCGGCTCCCTCCGGCAGGTCGTCCTGGAGGCCGGCGACGCGGTCTACGTCTCGGGCTACGACCTCCTCTACCCCATCGCCGGACCCGCGATCGCGTCATGGCTGCGCGGACTGGACCCTGAGCACCTCCTGGCCGTGGACCCCGGACCGCTCGGGGGGTCCCCCGGAGACCCCGTCGGGGCGGTGCTCGGGCGCGTGAACCTCTTCAGCGCCAGCGAGCGCGAGGCTGCCGTGCGTACCGGGGCGCGCACGCCTGCGGCAGCGGCAGCAGCGCTCGCCGAGCAGCTCGCCCCCGGCGGCGTCGCCGTGGTGCGGGTCGGACCTGGTGGCTGCTGGGTCGCC
>JAJYNP010000321.1 GCA_021786265.1 Chloroflexota bacterium | reverse complement strand
TCGACGGCCTGCCGGCGCCCTTCCACGAGCGGCTCGACACGGTGGCCGTGGTGATCGAGGATGAGCCGACACCGGGCGAGCTTGCACAGGTGGGCGCGCCGGGGCTGCTGGGTCTCTACACCGGGATTCCGCGGACGGCCTACGGCGCAAGCGACGCGGCCCTGCCGAGCAAGATCACGATCTTCCGGGGTCCCCACCTGCGCCTCTTCCGCGATCCCGACGCGCTGGCCCGTGGTGTCGCCGCCACGGTGCGCCACGAGGTGGCGCACCACTTCGGCATCTCCGACGCCCGACTCGCGCAACTGGCGAGCCAGCACGGCTGATCTCGCCCGGGTCCAGGCGCCCTGCGCTGGACCTGCCGCGGTGACGCGAGTAGGCTGGCCCCGAGGTTGGGACGATGAGCGAGGACTTTGCCACCGCCGAGGAACGTGCACGGCTGGCTGCTGCCGACCTGATGGCCGCGGCCAACGACGTGATCAGGGTACGGTCGGTCCGGTGGGACGACGCCCGGGATGAGGTCGATGCCGCGCTGGTTTCGCGGCGCTGGACCGGGTACGCCCCCTCCGGGATGCGCCGGCTTGATGATGCGCGGGACGATCAGGCCTTCGCAGACCGGGTCCTGGCCGAGATCAGGAGCATCGTAGCGTCGCGCGGCGCCCCGGCAGCAGGAGGCAGCGACGAGACCGTCGCGACCGACGCCGCGGTCATCGGCCGTCTTGGCGTCCTGGCCACGGAGTGCGAGCGACGGGCCGTCCGGCTGAGGTCGTAAGCAGGACAATCCACGCGGACCCGGGAGTCCTCGGGCAATCGCCGGGACACCGCCGGCATCGTCCACCCCGACCCGAAGGCGCAGTCCAGGCGCCCGCCACATCGGAGGATCGACCATGAGCTACCTGCCCGCCCCCGGACGCTACGACGCGATGGCCTATCGCTTCTGCGGGCGGAGCGGCCTGCGCCTGCCACTGCTCTCGCTGGGCCTGTGGCACAACTTCGGCGACTTCACGCCCCTGGCCACGCAGCGCGAGATCGTGTTCACGGCCTTCGATCTCGGCATCACCCACTTCGACCTGGCGAACAACTACGGCCCGCCGTACGGCAGCGCCGAGCGCAACTTCGGGCGGATCCTGCGTGAGGACCTGGCGGCGCACCGTGACGAGCTGATCATCTCCAGCAAGGCCGGCTGGGACATGTGGCCGGGGCCGTACGGCCAGGGCGGCGGCTCGCGCAAGTACGTGCTGGCCAGCCTCGACCAGAGCCTCCGCCGGGTCGGCGTCGCCTACTTCGACATCTTCTACTCGCACCGCTTCGACGCAGACACGCCGCTCGAGGAGACGATGGGGGCGCTCGCCACCGCGGTCCGGCAGGGCAAGGCCCTCTACGTGGGCATCTCGTCGTACTCGGCCCGGAAGACGCGCGAGGCCGCGGCGCTCCTCCGCGCGGAAGGGATTCCGCTGCTGATCCACCAGCCCTCGTACAACCTCTTGAACAGGTGGGTCGAGCCTGAGCTGCTCGACGCGCTGGAGGAAGTGGGCGCCGGGATGATCGCGTTCACGGCGCTCGCCCAGGGGCTGTTGACCGACAAGTACCTGGGCGGCATCCCCGCCGATGCGCGGATCAACCGCCCGGGAGGCGACTCCTTCCAGCGGGAGATGCTCAACGAGGAGAACCTGGCGCGGGTGCGGGCGCTCAACGAGATCGCGCGGCACCGCGGCCAGACCCTCGCGCAGATGGCCTACGCATGGGTGCTGCGCGACCCACGGGTCACCACCACGCTGATCGGCGCGAGCTCACCGGCGCAGGTCCGCGAGAACGTCGCGGCCCTCGCCAACCTGGGGTTCTCCGCGGACGAGCTGGCCGAGATCGACCGGTACGCGGTCGAGGGCGGCGTCAACCTGTGGGAGAAGCCGAGCACCGAGCAGCGCGTCTAGGCGGTCGATGAACACAGAGAACGGGGGCGAGATATCGTCTCGCCCCCGCATTGTCCGCTCGCACGGGGTTGGTCGCCGAGTGGCCCCCCGCGATCTCCGGAACGGCGATTACGGCCTGCGGCCGCTGCCGCCTCCTCCGCCGCCACCGCCGATGGCCCGTACGTCGACGTAGGTGAGATTGTTCGGCGCGTCGACGACCGGTGTTGCCGCCGTGCCTTCGGCCGGTCCGGTAAAGCCGGTGGCCTCGTTGGCCACGATCGCCGACGTCAGGTCCACGCCCGATCCGCTCGGCACATAGAAGGTGATGCGGTAGTAGCCGGGCTGGTCAGGCTTCCAGCCGCCCACCGACGCGCCGAAGACATACTTGCCTCCGACGTTGAGCTCAGGCGCGAAGCTGACCGGGATGATGCTGCCCGAGTCCCACGCCGTTCCGAGCCACGTCATGCCCTCCGGCACGCTCGCCCCCAGGTACTGGATCACCAGCTTCGGGCTGGCGGACACGACCGTGGCGTAGTTGCCCTCGTACGTGACGGTGTTCGTCCCCTGCAGCTCGTCGAGGCTGCTCGGGTACTCCAGCACGGCCATGGTGTAACCCGTCATGGGAGAGGCAAGCAGCTTGTAGAGCGTGACCTCGAGCCGGAAGGGCGTCCTGACCTTCGGGTTCACCGACTCGATGTTGTCGCCCCAGTCGATGTACGTGACGGCTTCACCTGCCTGGAGAGCGAAGTCCGCCTGCCACGTGTTCCCGACGGTCTTCTGCGCATACCACGGGCCGCTCGCCTCGAGCGCCGCGATCTGCTCCGTGGTCAGACCGGGGTACAGGCCGCCATACGGCACCGTGAACGACGGCGCCGCCAACGGGGCGATGGCGAACCCGTCCACGGCGATGGCCGGGTAGGAGAGGTTGTTCACGGCGGTGGTCTCTCCGCCGCCGCCGCCGCCTCCTCCTCCGCCGCCGCCCGGAGTCCCCTTTGCGAGAACCCCGGCGGGGGCCAGCATGGCCACGACCAGGATGAGTACAAACGGGGCGAGGGCACGGCCCGTCGCGCCGACAGCGAGCTTGCGCATGGAGCACTCCCTCCAGTGCTGACCTGTCCGCGACATCTGTCGCATCCCCCCCAAGGGTCCGGGCACCCTGAACGCTAGCGGCCCATCCCATGGCCGGTCTGTAGGAACAGGAGTACTTTCCGCGTAGGAGTCTTCCCACCCGGTCACCGCGGTGGGAGAATGACGCGGCGCGGGTTGACTGCGCGCCTCCAGGCATCCCCGCAAATGGAGGCGTGCGGACATGACTCGGGTGCTCTTCGCCGACGACCACGTGGTGGTCCGCCAGGGCGTGCAGCGCCTGCTGACCGCGGCCGGCAACATCGAGGTGGTCGGCGTCGCCGCGACCGGGCCCGAACTGCAGGCGCTGGTGCTCGCGGAGCCCGCGGACGTGTGCCTGCTCGACCTCGGGATGCCGGGCGGAAGCCTCGAGCTCATCGCGACGCTTCGGAAGCTCCGACCCGGCCTGCGCATCCTCGTCTTCTCCGGGCAGGCGGAGGACGAGATGGCGCTCCGGTGCCTCACGGCCGGGGCGGCCGGCTACGTCGAGAAGACCGCTTCGGCCGACGAACTCATCGACGCCGTGCGAACGGTCGCCGCGGGACACTCCCACGTCACCTCCAGGACGGCCCAGCTCCTGGCGAGCCACCTCACTCGTGAAGACACCACGCTGCCGCACGAGCGGCTGTCCCGCCGCGAATACGAGGTGTTCCGTGGCCTCGCCGCCGGAGGGAGCCTCACCGAGATCGCGTCCGAGCTCGGGATCTCGGTGAAGACCGCGAGCACGTATCGCACCCGGCTGCTCGAGAAGATGGGGTTGTCGCGGAACGCGGAGCTGACGCGGTACGCCATCGAGCGGGGGCTCCTGTGACGACGTCTCGAGCGGGGAACGGGCCCGGAACGCGCGCGGCCACCTCACCGGGTGGCACGTCGAGGCGAGGCGGGGCCGGCATCGCCGTCATCCCGCCGCTCAACCGCACCCCGCGTGAGTGGCGCTGGCTGAACGCCCTCGACGACGCCCCGGTCGCGCTGGCGGTGCTCACGCCGATCCGCGATGCCGCCGGCTGCATCGCGGACTTCCGGATCGAGCACGCGAACCACGCGTG
>JAJYNP010000166.1 GCA_021786265.1 Chloroflexota bacterium | reverse complement strand
CGACCAGGCCCGGTTGATCGCGGAGACCAAGCGATGACCCGCCTCATTATCCTCGCCCTCGTGGCCCTCGGCTGCTGGACGATCGCCGCTCTGCTCGCGTGGGCCGTCGTCCACGTCGGCGCCCGCCACGATCCTCCGGAGTGGGACGAGCCGGACGGCGTGCAGCCGGCCGACCCGTACACGTTCGGGCTGAGCGAGTCGAGCGGCGGTACGAGCTTCGTGATCACCCTCTCGGGCGATGACATCGGAGGCAACGCAGCGCCCGTCAGGTTCGCGTACCGCGACTCGTGGCCGGGGCGGCGGAACTGACATGCTCCTGACCGTGCCCGACGTGGCCGCCATCCTCCGGGTCAGTCCCGCTACCGTGCGCGGCTACCTGCGGGGCGGGCTGCCCCACATCCGGCTCGGCCGCGTCCTCCGCGTCCGCCAGTCCGATCTCGACGAATGGCTGGCGGCGCGGGTCTACACTGCCGAGCATGGGGAGGCGGCCGAGGGTGAACGGCAACGGGGACGGGACGACCTACCGCGCCGCGCCGATCCGCCGACGCGACGGGGCCAATGTCGAGCGCCGGCTGCCGTGGGCCGCGGCCCTCGTGGTCGGGTGGACGCCCGAGGGCCGGCCGATCCGGCGGCTCCGCTACGCATCGTCGGAGCGTGAGGCGAAGGCGATGCTCGGCAACATGCGCCGCGCCCACGCCTCGGGCCGCCCGCTGCCTGACGACCGCCTGACGGTCGGCAAGTGGCTGGTGCGCTGGCTCGACCATGCCGCGCCGACCTTCCGCCCGGCCACCATCCGGGCCTACGATCAGGTGATCCGGGCCTACCTGCTGCCGGACCTCGGCACGCTCTCCCTGCGGACGCTCGCCCCGTCCCGCGTCGAGACGACGATGCAACGGATGGCCGCCCGTGGCCTGTCGCCCTTGACCTGCATCCACGCTCGTGACGTGCTCAAGCGGGCGCTCGCCGACGCCGTGCGGGATGGGCACACGGATCGGAACGCCGCCGCGCTGGCCCGTCCGCCCCGTCATGAGCGCGGGCAGATCGCAGCCCCGTCCACGGCCGACGTGCGGGCGCTGCTCGCGGCCCTCGAGGCCCACCGGCTGCACGACATGATCCTCGTCATGGCCGCCACGGGGCTGCGGGTTGGCGAGGCGATGGGGCTGCGCTGGGAGGACGTGACCGGTGACAGCCTGACCGTCCGCTACCAGCTCGCCCGCCACGCCGGCGAGCCCGTCCTGACGGAGCCGAAGTCGGCCCGCTCGCGCCGGACGATCCTCCTCGCCCCGCCTGCGGTCGATGCCCTGCGCCGCCAACGGGTCCGGCAGGGCGAGGAGCGCCTGGCCGCGGGCAAGCGCTGGCGGGACGCCTCCGGCCTCGTGTTCATGACCCGCGACGGCGGCCCGCTCTCGGAGTCCACCGTCCAGTGGGTCATGGCCGAGGGCTGCCGGAAGGCGGGGATCGCCCACGTTGCGCCCCATTCGTTGCGCCACTGGACGGCCACCACGATCGTCGCCACGGGTGACGTGAAGGCGGCGCAAACCGTCCTCGGCCACACGACGGCGGCCCTCACGACGGACACCTACGCGAGCCCGACGAACGCCGGGTTGCGCCGAGCGAGCGATGCGATCGGGGAGGCGCTGGGATGAATGACAAGAGCGGCCGGGAGCCGGGACGCCGCATGGTGGAACGAACGGACCCGGCCAAGTGGCATCGCATCGCGGAGGCCATGTGCTGGGCGCCCGAGGATGAGGTTCCGTCGTGGATGACGCCTGACGAGCGGGCATGGTTCTGGCGCGAGGTCGCCGAAGGCGCGAGACAGGCTGCCGTGGACCGCGAGATGGCCCGGCTACGGGCGGACCTGGAGGCGATGTTCTCCGCGCCCCTCCTCTGGCTGGGCGCCGTCATCGGCCGCGTCATGACGTGGTTCCGGCGATGATGCGCTCTCCGTTGCCAGCCACGCGACAGCCGCGAGCGTGGGGATCGTGCTCGCCGTATGTGCACTGGGGATATGGACGTAGTACCCGGAGCGCCCCACGGATGGGGGCCGACGGCCCCGATCCGAGCACGATCTAGCGTCATGGAGACACGTCGGGCGGAGCCCGATTGCGCCGGCGTTGCCACCTCCACTGCCAGCCATGGCCCGACCGCGCGCCAGGTCGCCGTCCTCGCCACCGTCATCGCCAGTGGCACGTACAAGGAGGCCGCGTTCGCGCTCGGAATCAGCCCGCTCACCGTCCGCAATCACCTCGCCGACATACGCTACCGCCTGGGGGTGGAGACCAACGGGCAGGCGATCTATGTCCTGACGGCGCTCGGCGTGCTCGTTGTGCCGAGCGTGGGACGGCGCGCGGCATGATCCACCACGGCGACTGCACCGAGGTCATGGCGACCTTCGACGCCGAGAGCGTCGACGCGATCGTCACCGACCCGCCGTATGACCTGACCTCGACGGGAGCCCGGAACGGTTCGCCGCGCAGCAACGCCGGGACCGGCCCTTATGCCCGCCTCGACCGCGGCGGCTTCATGGGCAAGGCGTGGGACGGCACCGGCGTCGCCTTCCGACCCGAGACATGGGAGGCGTGCCTGCGTGTCGCCAAGCCCGGCGCCTACCTGCTCGCCTTCGGCGGCACCCGCACCGTTCACCGGATGACCTGCGCCATCGAGGATGCGGGCTGGATCATCCGCGACATGCTCTGTTGGATCTATGCGTCGGGCTTTCCCAAGAGTCGAGCGTCCCTGAAACCGGCATACGAACCGATCATCCTCGCAAGGAAACCGGGGCCACTGCGGGACCTCAATATCGACGCTTGCCGCATTGTTAGCGGCCCAACTGCTATAATGGCCGCATGGGAACCCGACGCGAACCTCTGCGTTTCGTGTGCCGCGGATGCGGCCTCCCCGGCGCGACGCGGAGCACCGGCAACAAGGGGATCTACCATTCGAAAGCCTGCCGAGCCGACGCCGAACGGCTGGGAAACGTCAACCGCTACCGACAGGCTGGGTACTGGATGCTCCGATGGAACGACGGAGGGCAGCACCGCTACCAGTTCGAGCACCGGAAGGTCTGGGAGGACGCCCACGGGCCGATCCCCGAGGACAGCGTCATCCACCATCTCAACGGAGACAAGGGCGACAACCGACTCGTCAACCTGCATCTCGTGCGGCGCTCCGATCACACCTACCACCACAAGCGGGATACCCTTCGATACCGGGATGGGGCGACGAGCGCCGACTACCAGCGGGAGCATCGAAAGCGTAGGGCGATGGCCTAGCAACGTCCTGCTCTCCCCTGCCGGAGACGGCCTGCCGGACATCTTCGATGGGGGCTGGGATGGCGTGGTGGGCGGGGGGGGGACACGATCCCCGACCGAGGAGCGTCCGCTGTATCGCGGGGCGACCACGGGATCGGGCATGGGTTACGGCTCAACCGCCCGCACGGATAGTGTCGGGTCGACGTACTCAGATCAGGGCACCTACTCCCGGTTCTTCCTGATCCCGAAGGCCAACCGCCGGGATCGCGAGCCGGTGTTGGGCGGGTCCGCCATCAGGCCCGCCATCAGGCCCGCCTACTCTGGGGGCGCGCCTGAACGGACTGATGGCCTGAGTGAGCGGCTGCGAAGCTTGACGCCGCGGACAAACCTTCACCCCACCGTGAAGCCGACCGAACTCATGCGCCACCTCGTGCGCCTCGTGACGCCAGCGCCCGGCGGCGTCGTGCTCGACCCGTTCCTCGGCTCCGGCTCGACGGCGCTCGCGGCTGAGATGGAGGGGTTCGCGTGGATCGGCATCGAGCGCGAGGCCGAGTACATCGAGATCGCCGAGGCGCGGCTGAACGGGACGCAGCGTGGGATGGCGCTGTGAGCGCGGCATAGTAGCTTTGGACCCGTAGACGGCCACGCACCGTCGGTCCACGCTTACCGCGTGAGGCCCTCCCTCCCTCCGCGCCGTGATGCCGCTCCCGACCCCACCGATCGGTCGGGAGCGGCAGGCGTCCTGTCACGATGAGCCGCGAGCTCATCCTCGCCGTCCACCTTTGCGCCCTCGCGGCGATCGTCACCTCCGTCGTCGTCATCGGCAT
>JAJYNP010000284.1 GCA_021786265.1 Chloroflexota bacterium | reverse complement strand
GCGGGCCTTCTGCTCACGGTTCTCCCGCACCTTGAGCGTGTAGGCGCCCGGGACCCGGCCGGCCGACGCCGCGACCGCGCCGCCATGGATCCGGCGCAACCTGCCCGCGTCTTCCAGGATCATGAGATCGCGGCGGATCGATACGTCGGTGACGCCGAAACGGAGTGCGAGCTCGGCGACCGAGACGCGCTCCCGCTCGTCGAGCAGCTGCGCGATGTCGTCGCGCCGTTCCCGCGCGGACAGGTCGCGCGCATCCTCGGTCCGTGTGGCGTTCTGCATCATTTCCCCATTCCCATGGTGAGGCCGGCGATGAGCTGGCGCTGGAAGATGAGGTACACGATGATCGCCGGCAGCGCACTCACCAGCGAACCCGCCAGGAGTGCCGGGACCGGCACGATATGGGCGCTCTGGAGCGTGGCCAGGCCCACCGTGATCGTCCGGACGTCGGGCGTCTGCAGGAAGAGCAGCCCGATCAGCAGGTCGTCCCAGACCTGGATGAACTGCAGCACCGCGACCGTCACGATCGCGGGGATCGCGAGGGGCAGCATCACCTGCCGGAAGACCTGCAGGTAGGAGGCGCCGTCCATGAGGGACGCCTCGATCAGCTCGTCCGGCACACCGCGGAAGTACGTCGTCATCAGGTACGTGCCGAGCGGCGCGCCCAGCGCCGCGTAGACGAGGATCGCACCGGGGTACTGGTTGATGAGCCCGGCCTGGCTGACGTTCACGTACTCCGGGATGATGATCGACTGGATCGGGATCATCATGCCGGCGATCACGGCCAGGAAGATCGTGGACGATCCAGGATATGTGAGCTTCGCGAACGCGTAGCCGCCCGTCGTACTGACGAACAGGATGATCAGGACGGCCGACCCGGTGACGATCGTGGAGTTCACCAGCTGCTGCAGCACGGGGATGGTTCTGAACAGCGTCGCCCAGCTGTCCAGCGAGAACCCCGGTGCGCCCAGGAACTGGTCGTACGAGCGGAACGACGCCTGGACCATGTAGTAGAAGGGGTACAGCATCACCACGACGACGGCGCACAGGATCAGGAACGTCAGGGTGCGGGCCGTGCGGCGACGCAGCCCACCCGGGCGCGTGATGCGCGCCGCGATCCCGGCCGCACGAAGGCTCATCGCCCCCGCCTCACTCGCCGTGCCCCCGCAGGAGCCGGATCTGGGCCACGCTGATCACGAACACGATCGCAAAGAGCACCACCCCGATCGCCGCCGCGTACCCGAAGACGCCATTCGAGAACGCCGTCTGGTACACGAAGAACTCCAGGGTCGTGGTGGCGTACCCGGGCCCGCCCTCGGTCATGACGAAGATCAGGCTGAAGAGGGCCGTGAAGCCGGTGATGAGGGTCAGGACGAACGCGAACTGGATGAACCGCATCAGCAGCGGGATCGTGATGTGCCGGAACATGGCCAGCCCGCCGGCGCCATCGACGCGGGCCGCCTCGTAGACTTCCCGGTCCAGGGTCGCCATGCCCGTGATGAAGATGATCGTGTTCGTGCCGAATACGGACCAGATGAAGGTCAGGATCACGGCCAGCAGGGCCGTGTACTCCTGGCCCAGGAAGTCCGTGTGGAGGCCGCCGAGGCCGATGAGCGCGAGCACGTCGTTGAGGATGCCCTGCAGTGCGAAGAACCGGACGGCAACGACGCCGATGACCACCCATGAGATGGCCGTGGGAAGGAAGTAGGCCGAACGGAAGAAGCGCCACCCCGGGACGTGCTCGTTGAGCAGGAAGGCCACCAGCAGCGGGATGAGGATCGCGAACGGGATCGCGGCGAGGAGGGCGACGTTGTTGAAGACGACCCGCCAGAAGGTGGGGTCGGTGAAGAGGCGCTCGTAGTTGGCGAAGCCGACCCACGTCGAGTTGATGCCGTCCCAGGTTGTGAAGCTGTAGTAGACGGTCTGGACGATCGGGAGGGCGAGGAGCAGCAGGTACAGGACGAGGACGGGCACCGAGAACACGATGCCCGCCCGCCGCTGCGCCTGCTTCAGCCTGCCCTGGTCGCGACCCGTCGCGCGGATGCGCGCCGGTGCCGCGTCAACCATCGCCTCGTTCACGCCTTCCCCTGAAACGTGGGCCGAGGTGCCCTCCCGGACGCCTCGGCCCCTGCGTCGACCGCCCAGCCGGGCCGGCCGGCTACTTGTACGAGGTCCCGCGCCGGTCAGCCGGCAACTGCATCAAGGCCTGCTGAAGGTTGTTGAGCCCGGCCTGGACCGACATCGTGCCCGCGAACATCGCGTTGATGATCTTGGTGCCGACGGGGTCGCTGACCTCGGGCTGGATCACGTTGTCCAGCATGGGGTACCGGGTGTAGCCGTCCTTCGCCGCGTAGGCGAGCAGGTCCTGGGCGAGCGGATCGCTCGTGGAGAAGCCTTCCTTGGCGGGAATGAGCCCCGAGTCCGCGACGATCTTCTGCGCCGCATCCGACGCCACGAAGGCGAGGAACGCCGCCGCCTGCGGCTTGTGCTGCGAGTAGGTCGTCATCGAGAACCCGTCGCCCGAGTACTCCACGACTCCCTTGAGGGGCGTGTCGCTGAAGGGCGGCAGGAAGACGCCCACATTGTTCCCGAGGTGCTGCTCGAAATCCGAGATCTGCCAGGTACCCTCCATCGTCATCGCGGCCTTGCCCGCATCGAACTGGGCGATGGAGTCCTGGTTGGTGAGCACGTCCTGGTTCGCGTATCCCTGCTTGAAGATGGAGACCCACTTGGTGAACTGGGCGGCGACCGCGGGATCAGTCCACGGGAGCTGCCCGTCGTACAGTTCCTGCCACTGCTGGGGGGTCCACTGCATCATCAGGTAGCTGACGTCATACCAGGGGTAGAACCCGCCGCCCAGCGCCTGCCCGCCGGTGCCGTAGACCATCGGCAGGATGCCTGCTGCCTTGAGCTTGGCGCAGGCTGCAAGGAACTGGTCCCAGGTGGTGGGGAAGGCGTTGGGATCGAGGCCGGCCTTCTGGAACAGCGACTTGTTGTAGAAGCCGTTGTAGAACTGGACCTCCAGCGGCACCACGAGCACGCCCTTGGTCGGATCGAAGTTGATCGAGCTGTACTGGATGCCCTTCAGCTTCATGAGGTCCGACATCGGGACGAGGTTGTTCAGCGGCTGGAGGTAGCTCTGGTACTTCAGCGCGAACAGCCCGGTCCACATCGTGGCGATATCCGGGCCCGTCTTCGAGATCGCGGCCGCCTGGAGCAGGTCGAAGTAGTTGGCGGCCGGCTGGCTGACGATGTTGATCGTGACGCCCGGATGAAGGGCCTCAAAGGCCTTCACCAGGTTCGCGGTTGCGGTCGCGTTGGCCTCGGTGCCGTAGTTGTGCCACAGCGTGAGGGTCGCGGGCGCCAGCGCGGCCGACGCTCCCGACGCGGCCGGGGCAGCCGCGGTTGGCGCGGAGGTCGCTGCCGAGCTACAGGCCTGGGACGCCAGGGCGGTGACGAGCAGCGCCGTCACCAGGAACGTTCGCTTGCGGTCCAGCACCGGTGACTCCTTTGCGTGGAGATCTGCATCTCGTCGATGCGGGCGCGAGGTTCTTCTCTAGGGCACCGGCATAGGCAGCCTCATGTCACTCGACCGGACCCGTGCACCCATCCACGGATGCGTGCTCAGTCCGGCCCGCCGCGCCCCGAGGCGCGGCACCCCCATCTCCTCCGATGATCGTCCGGGTGCACCCGCGGGAGGACGGGCTGCGACGGGGGCGCTGTGGCGGACCCCATGCATATCGGCCCGAGGGTTCCCGAAACGTGCACGACATTGACACTAGCGCACGGCGGATCGGGCGTCAATCCGAACATAAATGATCACGGCTCGGGGCGTGCGGTGCCGTGAGGTCGCGCACCGGGAGCGACGGACCGCTGCGAACCGTTTGACAATCAGAACACGATTGCTACCATGGCGCGCAGCAAACCGAACATGAATCGGCACAGGGGCCGCCACGTCAGGCGCCCATGACCGGGAGCGGAGGCTGGAGCGTGGCTACGGGCGAGGAGATCCGCCTGGGACGGCTGTTCGACGGCGACGGGAACGCCGTGGTCGTCGCGATCGACCACGGCCTCTACAACGGGCCGAGACC
>JAJYNP010000221.1 GCA_021786265.1 Chloroflexota bacterium | reverse complement strand
CCACGCGGAGAGGGCGTTGACGACGCTGACACCGACGCCGTGCAGGCCGCCGGACACCTTGTAGCCTCCGCCGCCGAACTTGCCGCCCGCGTGGAGCACCGTGTGGACGACCTCGAGGGCATCCTTCCCGGTGCGGTGTCGGCCGACGGGAACCCCGCGACCGTCATCCACCACGGCCATGCTGCCGTCGGGGAGGATCGTGACGTCGATCCGCGTCGCGTAGCCGGCCATCGCCTCGTCGATCGAGTTGTCGACGACCTCCCAGACCAGGTGGTGCAGGCCCCGCCCGTCCGTCGAGCCGATGTACATGCCCGGGCGGCGGCGAACCGCCTCCAGCCCCTCCAGCACCTGGATGCTGCTGGCGTCGTAGGTGGGCGCCGCAGGGGAGGGCTTGCCCCGGCCACGTCGCGTGACGTCCACGGGGGGATCGGCCGCCGGGGCGCGGCGCGAGGTGGGACCCGTCACGCGAGACCCCCGAGCAGCTTCTCGTAGAGGCGCACCAGATCCGCCTCGTCGTAGTACTCGATCACGATGCGACCTCCCTTTCGAGAGCGCGTCAGGCTCACCTTGGTTCCGAGGGCGGTGCGCAGCTCGGATTCGATGCGCTCGGTCTCCGGGTCCTCCCGTGCCTCGTCCGCGGGATCGGCCTCCGGGTCCTTCAGGGAGGCGGCGGCCTTCGCGGCAGCGGCCGTCTTGAGGCGGCGCGCCAGCTCCTCGGTCTGCCGGACCGACAGGCCCCGGTGCGAGACGGCTGCGAGCAGAGCCTCCTGCTCCATGGCTCCTTCGATCGACGCAATCGCCCGGGCGTGCCCTTCGGTGATGGTCCCGTCCCGAACAGCGGACTGGACCGCCTCGGCCAGGTCCAGCAGACGCAGCGTGTTCGCGACCGTGGACCGTGCCCGTCCCACGCGCCGCGCGACGTCGTCCTGGCTCATCCCGAAGGAGTCCGTGAGTTGCCGGTACGCCTCTGCTTCCTCGAGGGGGTTGAGATCGGCCCGCTGGATGTTCTCCACCAGCGCGACCTCGAGCTGTTCACGCCCCGCGAGTTGCCGGACCACCGCGGGGATGCGGGTCAGGCCCGCGATCCTCGCAGCACGAAGGCGCCGCTCGCCGGCGATCAGCTCGTACCCGTCGATGGTCTCGGTCACCAGGACGGGCTGGAGCACGCCGTGCTCCGCGATGCTGGCCGCGAGCTCCTGGAGCGCCGCGTCCGCCATGGACTTGCGGGGCTGGTAGGGGTTGGCCTTGATGCGGTCGAGCGGGATCTCGGCCGGCGCGGCCATCGAGGCTGTCGCCGATGGGATCAGCGAGGCGAGGCCCCGGCCGAGCCCGCCACTCCTGGCGCTCACGAGATCGCCTGTGGGGCTGCTGCCACCGGTGGGGAACCGAACTCGAGGGACCGTCCGGGCACCTGGTCGGTGACGCCGGCGCCCCGACCGATGAACTCGGCTGCGAGCGCCCGGTAGGCCTCCGCGCCCTTGGAGTCGGGGCGGTAGAGGGCAATCGGCAGCCCGTAGCTCGGTGCCTCGGAGAGCCGGACGCTGCGAGGGATGATCGTGTCGTACACCGCACCGTCGAGGTGGCGCCTTGCCTCGTCGCGGACCTCGGCGGACAGCAGGGTCCGGGAATCGAACATGGTGAGCACCACGCCGCGCACCGCCAGCGCGGGATTGAGGTGATCGCGGACCAGGTTAATGGTCGCGACGAGCTGGCTCAGGCCCTCCAGGGCGTAGTACTCGCACTGCAGGGGGACGAGGACCGAGTTGGCCGCGGTGAGTGCATTCACGGTGAGGAGCCCCAGGCTTGGTGGGCAGTCGATGAGAACGTGGTCGTAGCGCGCGGCGAGCGGTGCGAGCACACGGCCGAGCCGGCGTTCGCGCTGGGGGAGCGGGGCCAGTTCGACCTCGGCGCCCGCGAGCGACAGGGCGGCGGGTATGAGATCGAGGTGCTCGATCCCTGTCGGGACGAGCAGTTCGTCCGCGGTTGCCTCTTCGCAGAGTGCGTCGTAGATCGATCGGCTTACCGAGGACTTGTCGATGCCCAGGCCGCTGGTCGCGTTGCCCTGCGGGTCGAGGTCAACCACCAGCACATGGTGTCCGCTGATCGCGAGGTAGGCGCCGAGGTTGACCACGGTGGTGGTCTTCCCGACTCCGCCCTTCTGGTTGGCGCACGCGACCGTGTCGCCCCGTGAGGTCTCTCGTCCGTTCGCGCCCACCGATCGAATTCTAGCCGATCGAGCCTTTGCTCGCCCTTACCAGACCCTCGCCGCCGATCGTCGCCGGCTGTTTCACGTGGAACAAGCGCGATCTCCACGCAGCCGGGCCCACCGGTCCCGGTGTCATCACCGATGTGACGGACGCGCATGGTCCGGGGGCACCGGCCGCCACAACCAGGGGCCGCATGACCCGCGATCCGGGCCAACCGATGGTGGGGCAGGGGGGCTGCCTGTATACTCTGCCGGGCGATGACCCTGGCGCGTGCTGCGATTCCCCAGTCCCTTTCCGCGCCGTCAGGCGCGACACCCACGAGGAACGGCACGATGCAAGTCGCCCTCGCCGTGGTCGGATCGATCGTGGCTGCGCTGCTGGACACGAGTGTCGCCCCGTTCGCCATGATCGGCGGGGTCAGGCCCGACATCGTGCTGGTCACCAGCGTCGTGGTGTGCGTGTCCATCGGCAGCGAGGCCGGGTTCGTGTGGGCCTTCGCGGGGGGATTGACGCTGGACCTGCTGAGCGCGCCCGCGCGGCCCGTCGGATCGAGCGTGGTGGCGCTCCTCATCGCGACCGGGATCGCGGCCCTGGTCGCCCGGTTCGCCGGCCGCAACCGCCTGGTCACGGCGATCGCCGTCACGTTCCCCCTGACGTTCGTGTTCCAGCTCGCCTTCGCCCTGCTGGTCGCCGCCGCGCTGGGCGGCATCCCGGCCGCCGATCCGCTGGGCTCCGCTCTTCCGGCCGCGATCGAGAACACGGTGCTCGCCGTGCCGCTCGCGCTGATCGCCCGGTGGATCTGGCTGCGCTGGGGCGTGTACGACCGGATCGACTGGTGACCGGATGACCCCCCTCCTCGACGATCGGCCGCGGACAGCCCGGCTCCTGCCGCGCTTTGCCCTGTTCGGCCTCGCGGTGGTGCTCGTCCTCGCAACGCTCACCGTGCGGCTCTTCTACCTGCAGGTCTCCAGCGGCGGGTACTACCAGGGCCAGGCTGCGGCGAACATGACCGTGCTCCAGGCGATCCCCTCCAGCCGCGGGTTGATCACCGACCGTGCCGGGCGCTCGCTGGTGATCAACGTGCCCTCCTTCGCGGTGAAGATCCGTCCCGCGGACCTGCCCTACAGCCAGCGGGACGCAGTGGTCGGGCAGCTCAGCCGGATGCTCGGGATCTCGACCACCGCGATCAACGAGGCAATCGACGGCAGCCCCGGCTCGCGCTTCGACCTGGTCCGCATCGCGAGCGCCGTGCCGGAGAACGTGGCCCGGCTCATCTCCGAGGAGCACCTCTCCCTGCCCGGCGTCGAGGTCGTCGCCGAGGCGCGCCGGCAGTACACGTACGGGTCGCTGCTCTCGCAGGTGCTCGGGTACACCGGTCCCATCGACCCAGCCCAGCTCCAGGCGCTGCAGTCGCAGGGATACCTGCCCGACGACGTGCTCGGCCAGGCGGGGCTCGAGGCGCAGTACGAGCAGCTGCTGCGCGGGACCTACGGCGTCCAGCAGGTGGAGCGCGACGCGTCCGGGCGCCAGATCCAGGTGCTGTCCACGCCCACGCAGCCACAGGCGGGCGACACGCTGCAGCTCTCGATCGACCTGAAGACCCAGGAGCAGGCGCAGACGGCGCTCGAGTGGGGGATCAAGGCCGCGGGGATCAAGAAGGGGGTGGTCATCGTGATGAACCCCCAGACCGGCGAGGTCCTCGCGATGGTGAGCCTGCCCACGTACGACGACAACCTGTTCGCTGCCGGGATCTCCACCGCGGACTACCAGAAGCTGGCCAACGATCCCAACCAGCCGCTGCTCGACCACGCGATCGGGGAGATCTACCCGCCCGGGTCGACCTACAAGCTGGTGACGGGCAGCGCGGTGCTGGCGGACGGCAAGCTCGGCCCCGACCA
>JAJYNP010000288.1 GCA_021786265.1 Chloroflexota bacterium | reverse complement strand
GTCGCCTTCCTTCAACCGCTCGCAACCGGGGAGCGGGATGGGCATCGCCTTGGCGATCGCGATCACCTTGCCGTCGAGCGATGAGCAGGCGGCGCACTCCTCTTCTGCCACCAGTTGGACAGACGCGACGCCGAGGGCTCGATAGGCGTCCAGGGCGGCCGCCGTCAGCCGCGTGACCTCTTGGTTCGCCTCTGCCGCCGCGGCCGCGGCTTGGGCTTCGTGGAACTCGCCCCACGCCTCCTGCAGTACGGGTAGATCAATCTCCTGGAGAAGGTAGGTGTACCCGTCGGGACCGAGCCGGACGAAGATCGGCTGGCCACACGACGGGCACTTCTTCTCGGCTTTCGGCAACGGAGCGAGGCTGGTTCCGCAGTACGGGCAGACGGCCGTCGCATAGCGGCGCTCCGCCGCCGGTGGCTTGTCGACGGGCTCAGGCGTGTGGACGCGAATCCCGTTGATGTCGGCCAGGACGGCACCGGCGGTGTCCAGGGCGAGCACGACGCCGAAGTTGCCGACGTCACTGTGGCTCCGCTTCCAACCTCCGGTGATGTGAGCAGGGCAGGCCAGGAGCTTCCCATCCCGAGCGAGCCGGTAAATCGGCCCCCGATACCTGACGGCATCGGACCGTGACAAGTAGCCGACCAGCACGGTGCCCGCCGGATGATCCTTCGGCACGAGGTACACCCGGACCGCGTTCCTGTCGTACGGGTTGTCCGGTTCAGGAATGAGAATGGCCGTGTGGTCCGACCGAGCGGGCCCGTCCACCGTCTTGCCGCCGGCGACGGCGTCGAGATTCGACCGGTAGTGCGACTCGCCGACGACCTCGATCTCAGACGGTCGGTCTGGCTCAAACAAGGCGACGTCGACCGTTGCCTGAATGGCGTGACCTGTTGGAGGCCACCATGTGATCGGCCCCGACGGGGGCCATGTCGGGGCCTGGCCAAATCGTCGCAGAAACCCCACGGCGCCCTCTCGCGAGATTGCGGCGCACCAACATCCACGATACGCGCACGAACTACGGTTCTGAACCCGGTCGGCGCAGCATCGACGAGGTCCGGCGGTCGGCGGACGTTGACGCAAGACTCCGCCCTGGTTGGCCTGTTCGGGAGGCGCATACCGGAACCACCTCGTTTCTGGACGGCCTCGGCGTAGGCCGCGCTGAGCACGAACGCGGGCTCTGTCGCGCGACCCCCTTCTGGTCCGTCCTGTCTCCGGCCCCGTGAGTAGACGACCCCAGGCGACTCCCGACGGCGCAGAATCCGGCTCTCATGGGTCATGTCAACGTCGTCCGACTCGGTTCCCTCGTCGTGATCGCCGTGGCGGCCGCCTGCACCGCCTCCCCGTTCCCCGCCGTATCGCCCACCCCCATGCCCAGCCGCTGCCCGCCCGGCACGCTGTGCTACGTGCCCAGCACGTCGCCCACCACCGCCAGCTCGGCCGAGCGCCCGACGCCGCGCCCCGCCGGCTTCACCTTTGGGATGGTGCCGCTCCCGCCGGTCTCGGGCGGGTTCCTCTCGATCGCGGACGTAGCCGCCGCCGGCCCTCGGTTCGTGGCGATCGGGCGGGCCACCGATCAGGGCGAGGCGCTCGTGCTCATCTCGCCCGACGGGCGCGTCTGGTCCCGCGTGCCCGACCAGCCGGCCTTCCACGACGCGGCGGGTGCCGTGGCGATGGAGGCGGTCGCCTCCCGATCAGACGCCCTGCTCGTCGCGGTGGGCATGGTGAGGAACCGGGCGGGACACGTGCTGCACGGCGCGGCCTGGTGGAGCCGCGACGGGGAGCACTGGCAGCGCGCGCCGGAGCCACCCTCGTTCGCGGGCGCCGACCCAGGAGCAGCGGGGCTCCTCGCCACGGCGACCGGCTTCGTGGCCGCGGGCAGCCGCGCCGGCCAGCCGGCCATCTGGACCTCCCCCGACGGACGCACCTGGACGCTCGCCACAACCCCGACCCCGCCGGACGGTGCGTCCCTGTCGGCCATGGGCGCGGGCGGTCCGGGCCTCATCGCGGTGGGCGGCGCGCCGGCGACCTCCTCGCGCTACCGGGTGCCGCTCTGGACCTCGTCAGATGGGGGACAGCACTGGACGCAGGACCCGGGTGCTCCCGGACCGGTGCCCGAACTGGACCCGATGGGCTACGCCTTCACCGCCGTCGCCTGCCGCCCGGGTCTGTGTGTGGCAGGCGCCAGGCTCGACCCGGGCCCGGGCCAGGACTTCGCCGGCGTCTCGCTGTGGCGCTACCTCTGGACCTCGTCCGATGGCCTTCACTGGACCGGCCAGAACATGACCACGACCACCCGCGGGCCACAGCTCGACGAGGTCACCTGGACCGGGACGGCGTTCGTCGCCTCGGGCGACTACCCGCAGGGTGCGGAGCGCCGCGCCTGGTGGTCATTGGACGGGCTCACCTGGCAGGAGGTCCCCCTGCCAGCCGCGGCGAGCACCCTGCCCTCCTGGACCCGGCTGGTGACGGTCCATGGCCTCGTGTTCGCGGAGACCGGCATGGCCAACGAGCGGGGCACGCTCTGGCTCGGGGTGCCGAGCTCGTCGTAGCCAGCGCCGCGACGGAGCTCAGCCTGCCGCCATCAGATGCCGCCGGAGGCCCTGCGCCACGATGCGGACGATCACCCGTAAAGGCTCGGCCCGACTCCTCTCGCCGCGACCAGCCAGTCCAATCCCCATTCCGAAGGGTGATCCCTGCGGCTCGTCCGGTTTGTCATCGCGTCTCGCCGAGCGCGGCCACCGCACCGGTATACTCGGGGTATGAAGACGGCCATCTCCGTTCCCGATGACCTGTTCGCGCAGGTGGACCGCCTCGCGAGGCGTTCGCGCCGCTCCCGAAGCGAGGTCTACAGCGCCGCGCTGCGCGAGTACGTCGCGCGTCACGCTCCCGACGAGGTGACGGCGGGCCTCGATGCCGTGCTCGCCGATCTCGGCCAGCCTGATGCGGCCGACTTTACCGGTACAGCAGCGCGCCGGACGCTCGCGTCGACCGAGTGGTGATCGCGCAGGGCGAGGTCTGGTGGGCTGACCTCAGCGACCCGACCGGATCGCAGCCCGGGTTTCGCCGTCCCGTCGTGGTCGTGCAGGGCGACGCGTTCAACGCGAGCAGCCTTCGCACGGTTGTCTGCGTCGCGCTGACGAGCAACACCCGCTGGGCCGCCGCTCCCGGCAACGTGCTCCTGACCCCCAGGGCCACCGGACTCCCGAAGCCATCCGTCGCCAACGTGTCCCAGCTCGTCACCCTCGACCGCAGTGCGCTGACAGAGCGGGCCGGTCGCCTGTCCGCTTCGAACCTCGAGCTCGTTCTCGCAGGAATTGACGTGGTGCTCGGCCGGGGCTGATCGCGTGGCGCGCCGGTTTGTCGGGGCAATGCCTCTCGCCCCGACCATTCCCATCTGTGATTGCGTCGTCAACGACCCATCCCGCCTGGCCGCGTAGCCCAGCAGCCAGGCGTTCTCGTTCTCCTGCGGGTGCAGCGCGACGACGTCCGGCCCCTCCACGTCGATCCGGCTGAACAGCTCGTGGACGGTCTCTTCCCGCAGCTGGTCGGGTACCGCGGGATCCTGTGGGGTGCCATGACTCGGCCGTCACGCTGCTGCCTCGTGTTCCTGGATGAGGCCACCGAGGCGATCGCGTCGGCGGATCTGGGCCGGTGACGCTCGGGCGACCGGCAGCGCGGCGAGGGCCGCCGCCGGCGCTCGCCGCGCAAGACTCCGGTGCGGCTGGCGCGCGTTGTTGTGGGCGACGTATTCGCGCACGCCAGCCTCGAGCCGGTGGCGGTGGAGGATCAGGATCCAGTCGAGGCACTCCCGGCGGAGCGTGCCGCTCCAGCGCTCGCAGATCGCGTTGGCCCGTGGCGCCCGCACGGGACTCTTGATCACGCGCAGGCCCTCCGACCGGAACACCTGGTCGAACGAGGCGGGGAAGAGCGCGTCGTGGTCGTGGAGGAGGAACTTGCGGTCGGTGATCTGTTGCTGCAGCCGCAGGCCGAGGTTGCGCGCCTGCTGGGTCACCCGGGCCGCGGTCGGGTGCGCCGTCACCCCGCCCAGATGCACGCGCCGCGTGTCGAGCTCGATGCAGACGAGCACGTACAGCCGGCGGAGGAACACCTCTCGT
>JAJYNP010000037.1 GCA_021786265.1 Chloroflexota bacterium | reverse complement strand
TCGCACGCAGCCCGCACGGGACCGGGAACCGGGATGGCATCCTCGTCGAGCTCGATGCCGATCCCCGATGCCGCCGCGATCTCGTTGACGGCGGACGCGAGACCTCCGCGCGTCGGATCGCGCAGCACGTGCGCGTCCGGGGCCGCCTCCAGGATCGCCGCCGCGAGCCGGTGGAGCGGCTGCGTGTCCGACGCGATCTCCACCTCGAACTCGAGCCCCTCGCGCACGCTCATGATCGCCACGCCATGGAGCCCGATCGGCCCGGAGAGCAGCACCACGTCGCCGGGCACGGCGCAGTCCGCGCCCAGGGCCACGCCGTCCGGCACGACCCCGATGCCGGCCGTGTTGACGAACAGCCTGTCCGCGGCCCCGCGACCGACCACCTTGGTATCGCCCGTGACCACGGGCACACCGGCTGCCGTGGCCGCCCGCGCGACGGACTCGGTCACCGAGCGGAGCTCGTCGAACGGGAGCCCCTCCTCGATCACGTAGGCCAGCGAGATCGCCACGGGCCGCGCTCCCATCATGGCCAGGTCGTTGACCGTGCCGTTGACCGCGAGCTCGCCGATGTCCCCGCCGGGAAACGCGAGCGGGCTGACGACGAACGAGTCGGTGGTGAACGCGAGGCGCTGCCCGGCGATGTCGAGCACGGCGGCGTCGTTGAGCGGGCCGCCGGGAGAGGCGGCCGCGAGCGCCGGCGCGATGACGTCGCGCATGAGTGCCGCGGAGAGCTGGCCCCCGGAACCGTGGCCGAGCAGCACGCGCTCCTGTTCGGCGAGAGGAGCCGGGCAGGTGGCCGCAAGCGGGTCCAGCGCGGGGCGGTCGGTGGTCGGTCGGTCGATCGGGCTCCCGGTCATCGCGCGGTCTCCCGGGCGCCGGTCGCGACCCCGCCGTCCCGCGGGCCGACGCCTCCGCCCGCGAGCACGGTGAGCGGCCGCGCAACCGGGCCGAGCCCCCGGCCCGAGGCGTGGAAGGCCGCGCAGGTCCCCTCGGCGGAGACCATCGGGGCGCCCAGCGGACGCTGCGGATTGCACAGGACGCCGTAGGCGGTGCAGTCGAGCGGGGTCTTCGTCCCCTGGAGAATCTCCCCGGCGATGCAGGCCGGATGCTCCCTGGTGGCAATGGCGCCGACGTGGAACCGCCGCTCCGCGTCGAACCGCGCGAAGCGCTCCTTCAGGTGGTACCCGGAGGCCGGGATCTGCCCGATCCCCCGCCACGTCCGGTCGCCGATCTCGAACACCCGGAAGATGGTCTCCTGGGCCAGCCGGTTGCCCTCGCGCCGGACCGCGCGGGCGTACTGGTTCTCGACCTCCGCGCGCCCCTCCTCGAGCTGGCGGATCGCCATCAGCATGCCTTCGAGCAGGTCCAGCGGCTCGAAGCCGGTCACCACGATCGGCACGTGGTACTTCGCGGCGATCGGCTCGTACTCGGTCCAGCCCATGACGGCGCACACGTGGCCCGCGGCCAGGAACGACTGCACCTGGTTCGACGGCGAGTCGAGGATCGCCTCCATCGCCGGCGGGACCAGCACGTGGCTGACCAGCACGCTGAAGTTGTCGATGCCCTGTTCCGCCGCCTGCCAGACCGCCATGGCGTTCGCGGGCGCCGTGGTCTCGAACCCGATCGCGAAGAAGACGACCTGGCGGTCGGGGTGCTCGCGCGCGATCCGCACGGCATCCAGCGGCGAGTAGACGATCCGCACGTCCGCGCCGCGGGCCTTGAGCGAGAGCAGGTCGGTGACCGAGCCGGGGACCCGCAGCATGTCACCGTAGCTGGTGAAGATGACGTTCGGGTCGGCCGCGATGGCCAGCGCCTTGTCGACCTGTTCGAGCGGCGTGACGCAGACAGGGCACCCGGGCCCGTGGATCATCCGCACACCGTCGGGCAGCATCTCGTCGATGCCCTGCTTCACGATGGTGTGGGTCTGCCCGCCGCAGACCTCCATCATGGTCCAGGGCCGCGTGGTGATCCGGCGGATCTCGCGGACGAGCGTCTTCGCCCGGCGTCCGTCGCGGAACTCGTCGACGTACTTCACGGGGTGCCCGACCCGGCCGGTCCCCCCGCCCCCCCTGCGGCGCCCGATCCGACGGGGCCCAGGTCGACCACCGCCGGCGCACTCATCCCGGGCCCCATCGTCGCCAGCTCCTGCTGGACCAGGTCGCCCATCTGATCCAGCAGCTCGAGCGTGCGCAGGGCCTCGTCCTCGTCGACCGTGCTGATCGCGAACCCCACGTGGACGATCACGTAGTCGCCCACCCTGACCTCCGGGACGTACGCCAGGCACGCCTCCTTGCGCACGCCTCCGAAGTCGACGCGGCCCATGGCGAGCCCGCCTTCGTCGCGAACCTCGATCACCTTCCCGGGGATGCCCAGGCACATGGCGGATCGCCTCCCTTCCTAGTGGCCCGTCGGCGCGGCGTGGCCCACCTGCGCCGCGTGGCCCACCTGCGCCGCGTGGCCCACCTGCGCCGCGTGGCCCATCTGGGCCGCGGCACGTCCGCCGGCCTCGTCGCCGGCGAGACGCGCGGCGGCGACCGCGGCCTGACCGTAGCTGATGCCGCCGTCGTTGACCGGGACGCGGCGGTTGATGAACGGCTCGAACCCGTCGGCCGCGAGCCGCGCGAGCAGGGCGGTGGCGAGCCACCGGTTCTGGAACACGCCCCCGGAGAGGCAGACCTGCCGGATCCCGGTGGCCGCGCGGGCGGCCGCGCACAGCTCGCGCGTCACCTCGGCGATCGTCTCCTGGAAGCGTGCCGCGAGCGTCGGGATCGGGACCCCGGCCGCCTGTCCCGCGAGGAGCGCGACCAGGGTCGGGGCCGGGTCGTAGACGACGAGGCCGGCCCGGGCGACGAGCCGGTACGGCAGCGCGTCGGTGGGGCCCGGGATCAGCACGGGAGGATCGGCCGCAACGGCCGCTCCGGGCACGGCCGCTCCGGGCACGGCCGCGGCGGCCGCCTCGACCGTCCGGGCTCCCGGGGCGTCGCACGCAGCCTCCGGGTCGGTCGGATCGGCGCGCATCTCGAGCTCGATCGCCGCCTGCGCCTCGTACTCGGCCACGTCGCGGATCCCGAGCAGGCTGCTGACGGCGTCGAAGAGCCGGCCCGCGCTGGATGCCAGCGGGGCGTTGAGGCCGCGGGAGACCTGGGTCCGCACCACGTCCACCTCGCGCCGGTCCAGTCGGGCGAGGAACGGCCCGGCAAGGTCGGCGAAGCGGTCCGGTGAGCGAGCGGGTGGATCGGGACGCATGGCGCCGCCATCGTCCTCCAGCCCGAACAGGTAGCCGAGTGCCATCCGGTACGGCTTCTTCACGGCCATCGCGCCCCCCGGCATCGGCGCCAGGGCGAACCGGGCGAAGCGCCGGTAGCCGCGCAGGTCGGCGATCAGCAGCTCGCCGCCCCAGAACGTGCCGTCATCCCCCATCCCGAGGCCGTCGTAGGCGATCCCGATGACGGGCGACGTGATACCGGCTTCGGCAGCGCACGAGGCGATGTGCGCGTGGTGGTGCTGGACGCCGACCCGCCGGTCGGCGCTGAAGTGCCGGGCGGCGTACTGGGTGGAAAGGTACGAGGGGTGGAGGTCGTGGGCGACCATCGCCGGTTCCAGCGCGAGCAGCCGCTCGAGATGCGCGAGGTTTCCCTCGAACGCCCGGAAGGTGCGCATGTCCTCCAGGTCGCCCGTGTGCGGCGCGACGTATGCCCGCTCCCCCGCCGCCAGCGTGAAGGTGTGCTTGAGCTCGGCGCCGACCGCGAGCAGTGGCTCGGGGACTGCGACCGGCAGGTCGAGCGGGTCGGGCGCGTACCCGCGGCCACGCCGGACGATCGACTCGCGCCCGGCGACGACGCGGGTGACCGAGTCGTCGTAGCGGGCCCGGATCCGCCGGTCGTGCTGCAGGAACGCGTCGGCGATCCCGCCCAGCCGCTCCAGCGCCTCGTCGTCGTCGGTCGCGAGCGGCTCGTCGGAGAGGTTGCCGCTGGTGAGGACGATCGGCCGGCGGAAGCCGTCCATGAGCAGGTGATGGAGCGGCGTGTAGGGCAGGAACAGGCCCACCCGGCGGTCGCCATTGACCACGGCCGCCGCGAGGCCCGTGCGGTTTCTCGGGACCCCGTGCCCATCCGGAGG
>JAJYNP010000116.1 GCA_021786265.1 Chloroflexota bacterium | reverse complement strand
CGCACATTTCGTTCCACGGCCGTGGTCGCGTCCCTGACGGCATTGCTCCTGGTCGCCTGCTCGAGCGGCGCGGCCACCCAGGCTCCTGCCTCGGCCGCCGCACCCGCCTCGGCTGCCGCGCCCTCCGCCGCCGCCTCCGCGGCGGCGCCCGCGAGCCAGGCCGCCGTCGCCAGCCCGGGAGCCAGCGCAGCGGCCAGCTGCGTGGCCGCGAACCCCAACTTCAAGGTCGGCCTCGTCACCGACGTTGGGGGTCTGAACGACAAGAGCTTCAACCACCTGGCGTACCTCGGCCTGCAGCAGGCCCAGTGCCAGCTCGGCGCGACGGTGGACGTGATCCAGTCGTCCGAGCAGTCGCAGTACGTGCCGAACCTGACCACCTTCGCCCAGAAGGGCGACAACCTGGTCATCGCGGTTGGCTTCCTGATGGCGAACGCCGTCTACACCGTCGCGCAGCAGTACCCGAACATCAAGTTCGCCGCGATCGACACCGCGCCGGCTGACGCCAAGGGCAACACGGTCAACCTGCCCAACGTCGCCAACCTGTTCTTCCACGAGCAGGAGTCCGGCTACCTCGTCGGCTACATGGCCGGCCTGATGGAGAAGGGCAAGGTCGGCGCGGCCACGTCCAACACGATCAGCTACATGGGCGGCCTCGCGATCCCGCCGGTCGACCGCTACATCGCCGGGTACATCGCCGGCGCCAAGGCGGCCGATCCCTCCGTCACGATCCTCGGCGGGTACTCGCAGTCGTTCACCGACCAGACCATCGGCAAGAGCATCGGACTCAACCACATCTCTCGTGGCTCCACGATCCTCTTCCAGGTCGCCGGCTCCAGCGGTCTCGGGTACCTGCAGGCGGCCGTCGACAAGAACGTCTACGGGATCGGCGTTGACGCCGACCAGAACTACGTCGCCCCGGCGACGATCATCACCAGCGCGATCAAGAAGGTCGACGTCGCCGTCTTCCTCACCATCCAGAACACCATGAACAACACCTTCAAGGGCGGCGACAACGAGTTCTCACTGCAGAACGGCGCCACCGGTTTCGCGCCGCCGAACAGCGCCGTTCCGGCTGACATCGTCACCCAGGTCCAGCAGGTCGCCGACCAGATCAAGAGCGGGGCGATCGTCCCGCCGACGACCATCCCCAAGTAACCCACCGGTTACCGAACAAGGCGATCGGGGCGGGTCTGGCTCAGCCGGCCCGCCCCGATCGATACCCCCAGAGGGCATGCCGTGAGCGTCGCCACCGTCCCGATCCAGGCGCCCGCGAGCCGCGTGATGCGGTATGTGGCGGCCGGTGTCACCCCCGTCCTCGCGGTCGTGCTGGCGATCATCGTGGGTGGGCTCGTCGTCCTCGCCAGCGGATCCAACCCCGTCGCGGCGTACCAGCAGATGCTGGTCGGTGCCGTCGGATCGCCGTTCGACATCTCGGAGACGTTCATCTCGGCGATCCCGCTGATCCTCGCCGCGTACGCCGTCTCCTTCGCCTTTCGCTGCGGCCTGTTCAACATCGGCGCCGAGGGCCAGCTCTACATGGGCGCCATCGCATCCACCTGGGTGGCCACCACGTTCTCGAGCTGGCCGGGCCTCCCCTTGATCCTCGTCTGCATCGTTGCCGCGATGGTCGCCGGGGGAGCCTGGGCGGGGATCGCCGGCTGGCTCAAGGCGAAGACCGGCGCGCACGAAGTCATCACCACCATGATGCTCAGCTACGTAGCGATCGACATCAGCCACTGGCTGCTCGAGGCGGGACCGATGACGCCGGCCAACGCGTTCGGGACGCCGGAGTCGGGCCCGATCCCCCCGCAGGCCGCCTTCCCGGTGATCCTGCCCTCGTGGATCCTCGCCAACGCGCGGCTCAACGCGAGCCTGTTCCTGACGATCCTGGCCGGGCTCGTGTTCGCGTGGATCCTCTGGCGGACCCCGCTCGGGTACGAGATCCGCGCCGTCGGCTTCAACGCCAAGGCGGCGGCCTACGGCGGCATCAACGTGGCCCGCCGGCTGGTGATCGCCATGGTCATCGCGGGCGCCTTTGCGGGCCTCGCGGGGATGGTCCCCGTGTGGGTCCAGCACCGGCTCTACGACAGCTTCTCGCCAGGCTACGGCTACGAGGCGATCGCGGTGGCGCTGGTCGGGAAGAACTCCGCGATCGGTATCTTCCTCGCCGGGCTGCTGTACGGCGCCATGATCCACGGATCGGTGGCCATGCAGGCGAACGCGAACATCTCGGGCTTCCTGGTCCAGATCCTCCAGGCGCTGGTCCTCTTCTTCGTGGGGGCCGAGATGCTGATCCGCTGGATCCTGCAGCGGGGCGGCCTGCGAGGCCTGATGGAGGCCGCGTCCTGATGGACATCGTCGGGACCTTCGGCGCCATCTTCGCCCGGCCGGATCTGTGGGCCGGCACGCTGCGCTTTGCCGCCCCGCTCACGCTGGCGGCCCTGGGAGGCGTGATCTCCGAGCGATCGGGCGTGGTCAACATCGCCATGGAAGGCATGATGCTGGTCGGCGCCTTCTTCGCCGTCCTGGTCGCGGCGGCCACCCACGACATCGTGCTGGCCACGCTCGCCTCGGTGGCGTGCGGCGGCCTCATCGCGGCCGTCCACGGCGTGGCCTCCATCCACCTGCGGGCGAACCAGATCGTCTCCGGGATGGCGATCAACCTGCTGGCCCTCGGCCTTACGAGCTTCATGATGTTCCGCTTCTACGCCACCAGCGGCACCCCGTCGGACATCCCCGCGCTTCCCGACGTCAAGATCCCGGTGGTCAGCGCCATCCCGTTCGTGGGCGCGGTGATCGGGGACCAGAACATCGTGGTGTGGCTGGCGATCCTCGCCGTCCCGGTCACCTGGTGGTTCCTGTTCCGGACCAGGCTCGGGTTGCGCATCCGCGCGGTCGGTGAGCACCCGCGCGCCGCGGACACGCTGGGGATCTCCGTCTTCGGTGTGCGGTACCTCTGCGTGATCCTGAGCGGCCTGCTCTCGGGCCTCGGTGGCGCGTACCTGTCGCTCAGCGTGGCGCATTCGTTCAGCGACAACATGACGAGCGGCGCCGGGTTCATCGCCCTGGCCGCCATGATCTTCGGGAAGTGGCACCCGGTCGGCGCGTTCCTGGCCTGCCTGCTGTTCGGGTTCGGCCAGTCGCTGGGGATCAACCTGCAGGGGACCGGGTTCCCCGACCAGCTCGTGGCTGCCACGCCGTACGTGCTGACCGTCGTCGCGCTCGCCGGGTTCGTGGGCCGCGCGGTCGCGCCGGCCGCCGACGGCGTCCCGTACGAGGTGGGCGAATGACCGCGCTCGCGGCTGGCGGGCCCACGACGATGACCGCCCGGGCCGACGGGCCCTACCTGGAGATGCGGGGCATCAGCAAGGCCTTCGGAAGCCTCCTCGCGAACGACCATGTGGACCTCGGCGTCCGAGACCGGGAGATCCACGCCGTCGTCGGGGAGAACGGCGCCGGCAAGACGACCCTCATGAACATCCTCTACGGGCTGATCCATTCCGACGAGGGCGAGATCTTCATCGACGGGAAGCCGGTGCGGATCCGGGGACCCCGGGATGCCATCGCCGCCGGAGTCGGCATGGTCCACCAGCATTTCCAGCTGGTGCCCGTGATGACGGTCGCCGAGAACGTGGTGCTCGGCCAGGAGCCGGGCGGGATCATGCTGGACCTTGCCGCCTCGGTCCGCGAGGTCCGGGAGCTGTCGGAGCGGTTCGGGCTCATCGTCGACCCGACCGCACGCGTGGAGACGCTCCCGGTCGGCCTGCAGCAGCGGGTCGAGCTGCTGAAGATCCTGTTCCGGGGATCGCGTCTCCTGGTGTTCGACGAGCCCACGGCCGTGCTGACGCCACAGGAGACCGACGAGCTGTTCGAGATCCTGCGCGGGCTGGTCGCGGGCGGGAAGACCGTGATCCTGATCACCCACAAGCTGAACGAGGTCATGGCGATCTCGGATCGGGTGACGGTGCTGCGGCAGGGCCGCAACGCCGGCGTCCTGGAGACGGCTCAGACGTCGCCCGCGGAGATCGCACGGGCCATGGTGGGCCGGGAGGTCCTGCTGCGGGTCGTGCGCGACGTGGCGCACGCCGGCACGGAGCGGCTGCGGGTCGAGGGCGTGAAGGCCAGCTCGGATCGGGGGTTGCCGGCGCTCGCCGGGGTGGACCTGTCGGTCCGGTCGGGCGAGATCGTGGGGATCGCCGGTGTCAGCGGGAACGGGCAGCTCGAGCTCGCCGAGGTCCTCGCCGGGCTCCGGCCAGTCACGGAGGGCCACGTCTACCTCGAGGGCAGCGACGTGCGGAACCAGAGCGCGGCCGAGAGGCGGGCCAACGGCCTCGCCTACATCCCCGAGGACCGGCACGCCCGAGGCCTCGTCCTCCCGTTCGACGTCAAGGACAACCTGATCCTGGGGTCGCAGTCGCGGCCGCCGTTCGCGGTGCGCGGGCAGCGCAACTCCGCGGCAGTCGAGGAGCGCGCCGAGAGCCTGATCCGCCAGTTCGACATCCGGCCCCCCGATCCGGATGCTCCGGCTTCGTCCCTGTCCGGCGGCAACCAGCAGAAGGTGGTGGTCGCGCGCGAGCTGGCCGAGCAGCCGAAGGTGCTGGTGGCCGCGGAACCGACCCGCGGCCTGGACGTGGGTGCCACAGAGTTCATCCACCGCGAGCTCGTCCAGAAGCGGAACGAGGGACTGGCGATCCTGCTGATCTCCAGCGAGCTCGACGAGATCTTCTCGCTCTCCGACACGATCGCGGTGATCTACCAGGGCCGCATCGTCGAGACCATGCCGGGCACCGTGGCGGACCGGGGGCGCGTGGGGCTGCTCATGGCGGGCGGATCGGCCGAGGAGGCGATGCCCACCGTCTCGCAGATCGCGGAGGCGGCCGCGGCCCTGGCCGCGGCTGGCCACCCCGCCTCGAGCCAGGCGCCGTCCGACGGGACATCCGGTCCTCCGCGGGAGGGTGGGGCCTGACCCGAGGGCTGCCGGTCGTCGACCCGCATGACGTACCGGCCTGGCGTGTCCTGGTGGCCCTGGCGATCGTCTACGTCGTCTGGGGTTCCACCTACCTCGCCATCCGGGTCATGGTGGAGGGTCTGCCGCCGCTGCTCAGCGCCGGCATCCGGTTCGTGGTCGCGGGCACGATCCTGGCCGGCGCGCTGGCTCTCCGCGGCGGGATCCGTCGCTTCGCGGTGCCGCGGCGCGAGCTGCTCGGTGCGGGCGCGGTCGGGATCGCGCTGCTGGCGGCCGGCAACGGCGGCATCAGCACCGCCGAGCAGCACGTGCCGTCGTCGCTGGCGGCCCTCGTGGCGGCGTCCATCCCGCTCTGGGTCGTGGTGTTCCGGGCGCTCACCAGGGAGCGGGTGACGCGGGGGACCCTCGGCGGCGTCGCGCTGGGGTTCGCGGGCGTGGCGGTGCTCACCTCGCAGGGAGAAGCCGGATCGGTCGATCCTGGGGCCGCCATCCTCCTGGTGGCCGCGTGCGTGTGCTGGGCGGCCGGGTCGTTCGCGTCGAGCCGCGTCCCCATGCCGCGGGACCCCCTGGTCTCGACCGCGGTCGAGATGCTGGCCGGCGGCGTGGTGCTGTTGATCGCGGCGGTCATCATCGAGCCCGGCGGCCTGCCGGCGCACACCGAGGCGCGCTCGTGGCTGGCGCTCGGGTACCTGATCGTCTTCGGATCGCTCCTCGCGTTTACCGCGTACACGTGGCTGCTGGCCCACGCCCCCATCTCGCAGGTGGCCACCTACGCGTACGTGAACCCGGTCATCGCGCTCGTGCTGGGCTGGGCGATCCTCGCCGAGCCACTCACGCCCTTCCTGCTCGGTGGCGCGGTGCTGGTGCTCGTCGCGGTTGCGCTGGTGATCCGGCACGAGGCGCGGCAGATTCCGCCGTCGCTCGCGGCCGAGGAAGGAGCCTGAGCCGGGGCAGCTGGCATCCGAGGTGGCCAGTCGGCCAGGGTGCGCAGCGGCCCCTCAGCCGGCGTCCGAGAGCGTCGGGGGTCAGTTCTCGGTCGGCAGGTGCACGTACGCCGACTGGATCCCCACCCGGCCCGGCCCGGCGAACCGGTTGAACACCAGCTGGCCCGACCCGCCGAAGACCCCCGTCTTCAGGCCGTACACGGCGGGTTGCATCGACACCGTCTCATCGCGGTACACCCACCCGCCACCCTCGACGTCGATCGACTCGCCGGCCGCGAGCATCTTCTCGAAGACATTGCCGTAGCCGTGGAGCCAGACCACGCCCTCTTCGCCGCCGGCCTGGAACCGGTCGATGAAGAACCCGGTGCCACCGAACAGCATGTTCCCGATGCCCCGCACTCGGGTGAACGTGTAGTCGATGCCCCCGGTCGCCGCCAGGAACTGGTGCTCGCGGACGTAGATCGAATGACCCGGGGGCAGGTGGAGCGACAGGACATGCCCGGGATCGTCGCGGGAGAACGCGATCTCGCCCGGGGACTGCGTCTCGGTCATGAAGATCGGCATCCCCGCCACGACCCGCTTGAACGCGCCGGCCATCGGGTGCATGCCGATCAGCAGGTTCGGGTCCTTCCAGAGCACCACGTGGTGCTCGAAGAACAGGCTGCGGCTGCCATCCAGGATCACGTGGAGCACGGGAACGAGCTCGCCCTCGATCCGGTAGGTCAACCCGGGCGCATGGTCCTCCTCGACTCTGGTCGGCAGGAGCACGGGCGGCTGTGCAGTCTGCATGCGACGGTCTCCCGGATGGGCCGCTCAGGTGCGGCCGGATCATGCCGATGGTCTGCGCCCGGTGCGCCGCTGTCAACGGCCCGGACGACCCCGTGCGGACGACCCCGTGCGGACGACCCCGTGCGTCACAGGCGGTTGGCCGAGCCCGACAGGCGAGGCTTGTCAGCCGTGCATACCGGACGGGATCGCCTGTCCGGAGCCCGGGACCGTGCGCGAGACAGACGCATCTCGACGATCAGTGAACTTCAGGGGGGTGCACGCCACGGCTGCGGGCGACGCGGCACCGCCTGACCGGCGGACGGGCGACGCCGACGCTCTCCCTGGTTTCGTGGGTCCGCCTCCGGTCCTCGAGCGCCCCGACGAGGCCGGACGCTCACCGCGCTGGCCTCCACCGGCCGTTCACTCATCGTAGAGACTGGCCAGGCAGATGGGCGTAACCGGCGAGGCAGATGGGCACCGGCGGCCGCTTGCCCAAACTGCCTCGCGCCCCGACGGCCGCCGCGCGCCCCGGCGCGGCCCCGCGTGCCCCGACGGCCGCTTGCCCAAACTGCCTCGCGCCCCGACGGCCGCCGCGCGCCCCGGCGCGGCCCCGCGTGCCCCGACGGCCGCCGACCGACGGCAGGGCAATCGTCGATCACTCGCCGTCATCCTGCGGCTATCCTTTAGCCCATGCCCGGGACCCGCGTGCGCCCCCACTCATGACCATCGCGCCCAACGACTTCACCCACCTCCACGTCCACACCGAGTTCAGCCTGCTGGACGGGCTCGGGCGGATCGACGACCTGGTCTCCGAGGCATCGGCGCTCGGGTTCGACTCGCTGGCGATCACCGACCACGGAGCCCTGTACGGGGCCGTCGCGTTCTACCAGGCTGCCACCCAGCGCGGGATCAAGCCCATCATCGGCGTCGAGACATACGTGGCGCGCCGGTCGATGACGGACCGCGAGGGGAAGGCCGACGCGCAGCCATACCACCTGGTGCTGCTGGCGAAGAACTGGACCGGCTACCAGAACCTGTGCCGCATCGTCACCGACGCGCACCTGGAGGGCTACTACTACAAGCCGCGCATCGATCGTGAGTACCTGGCGCAGCACGCCGAGGGGCTGATCGGGATGTCGGCCTGCCTCGGCGGCGAGATTCCCAAGGCCCTGGAGGTCGACGACTGGGAGGGCGCGCGCCGGCTGGCCGGGACCTACGGCGACATCTTCGGGCCGGGCAACTTCTACCTGGAGCTGCAGGACCACGGGATCCCGCTGCAGCGCCGGCTCAACGAGCAGCTGATGCGCCTTGCCCCCGAGGTGGGGCTGCCGCTGGTCGCGACCAACGACCTCCACTACGTCCGGCGCTCCCAGGCCGAGGCGCACGACGTGCTCCTCTGCATCGGCACCGCGTCGAACCTGGACACGCCGAACCGGATGCGCTTCGAGAGCGAGGAGTTCTACCTCAAGAGCGCGGCGGAGATGGAGGCGGCGTTCCGCAACGTGCCGGAGGCGCTGGCGAACACGCGGCGGATCGCCGAGATGGTGGACCTGACTCTCGAGTTCGGCCACCTGCGGCTGCCGGACTTCCCGGTCCCCGAGGGACACACCGTGGAATCCTGGTTGCGCGTCGAGTGCGAGCGCGGCCTCCGCGAGCGGTACCCGGTGATCACCCAGGAGATCCGCGACCGGCTCGACTACGAGCTGGACGTGATCTGCCGCATGGGCTACGCGGGCTACTTCCTGATCGTCTCGGATTTCACGCGCTTCGCCCGGGAGCAGGGGATCGCGACCACGTGCCGGGGCAGCGCGCCCGGCTCGATCGTGACGCACACGCTCGGCATCACGCCGGTCGACCCGATCCACTACGAGCTGCCGTTCGAGCGCTTCCTGAACCCCGACCGCGTGACGATGCCCGACATCGACATGGACTTCGAGGACGCCCGCCGGGACGAGGTCATCAACTACGTCACGCACAAGTACGGCTCGGACCGCGTGGCCCAGATCATCACGTTCGGCACCATGCTGGCGCGCGCCGCGTTGCGGGACGTGGGTCGCGTGCTCGGCATGCCGTACGGCGACGTCGACCGCATCGCCAAGGCGGTGCCCAACCAGCTCGGCATCAAGCTCGAGGAGGCCATCGGGCAGGCCCCCGAGCTGCGCTCGATGTACGAGAGCGATCCGCAGGTCCATCGCCTGGTCGAGCTCGCACAGCAGGTCGAGGGGGTGGCCCGCAACGCCTCCACCCACGCGGCCGGCGTGGTGATCAGCCGGGAGCCACTCACGGAGATCATGCCGCTGCAGAAAGCGACCAACTCCGAGGCGCTCATGACGCAGTACGAGATGCACGGCGTCGACGCGCTCGGGCTGCTGAAGTTCGACTTCCTGGGGCTCTCGAACCTCACCATCCTGCGACACGCGGTCGACCTGATCCGCCGGCACCGGGGCGTCGAGATCGACCTCGAGCACATCCCGCTCGACGACCCCCGCACGTTCGACCTGCTCGCGTCCGGCGAGACGACGGGCGTGTTCCAGCTCGAGTCGGCGGGCATGCGCCGCTACATCCGCGAACTGCGCCCGACCTCGGTGTACGACCTGGCGGCGATGGTCGCGCTCTACCGCCCGGGCCCGATGGACAACATCCCGGCCTACATCCGCCGCAAGCACGGCGAGGAGAAGATCACCTACCTGCACCCGCTCCTGGAGCCGTACCTCTCGAAGACGTACGGGATCTTCGTCTACCAGGAGGACATCATGGCCGCCGCCCGGGCGCTCGCCGGGTTCAGCGGCCCCGAGGCGGACACCCTCGGCTATGCCATCCGCAAGAAGAAGGACAAGGTCCTGCAGCAGATGATGGCGAAGTTCGTCCCGCAGGCCGCGGAGCGGGGCGTAAAGCCGGAGGTGATCGACGCGGTCTTCGCCGCCTTCCAGCCGTTCGCCCGGTACGGCTTCAACAAGGCGCACGCCACCACGTACGGCCTGGTCGCGTACCAGACGGCGTACCTGAAGGCGAACTACACCGTCGAGTACATGGCCAGTGTCCTCACGGCGTTCCGCGACAACACCGAGAAGGTCGCGGCAGCGATCGCCGAGTGCCGGCGCCTGGGGATCGAGGTACGACCGCCCGACGTGCACCGGAGCCACCTCGACTTCACGGTGGAGGGAGAGGCGATCCGCTTCGGGCTGCTCGCGGTCAAGAACGTCGGCCAGGGTGCCATCGAGTCGATCATCGCCGCGCGCGAGGCGGACGGGGACTTCCGGTCGCTGACTGACCTGTGCCGGCGGATCGACCTGCGGCTGGTCAACAAGCGCGTGCTCGAGTCACTGATCAAGGTCGGGGCGCTCGGGCGTTTCGGGCACCCCGCCCAGCTGCTGGTCACCCTGGACGACGCCATGGCGGCCGCCCAGGCCGAGCAGCGCGACCGCTCGAGCGGACAGACCGCGCTGTTCGGCGGCGAGGCGGAGCCCGAGGCGCTCGAGCGTCCACTTCCACCCGCGACCGAGGCACCACCGCGCGAGCGACTTCGCTGGGAGAAGGAGCTCATCGGGCTCTATCTCTCCGACCACCCGCTGGCGGCACTGGCTCAGCAGCTGGACCGGTACGTCACGGCCTACAGTGGCGACCTCGGCGAGGAGATGGACCAGCAGCGCGTCGTGGTGGGTGGCGTGGTCACGGGCGTCCGCCGGGTGATCACCAAGTCGAAGGCCACCATGGGGGTGGCCACGCTGGAGGACCTGCAGGGGACGGTCGAGGCGATCGTGTTCCCGAAGACCTTCGAGGCCACGGCGTCGACCTGGCAGGAGGACGCCATCCTGCTGGTTGCCGGCCGGGTCGACCACAAGGGCGACGGGTCGGTGATCCTGGCGGATTCGGCCTGGACCTGGGAGGATGCCGTCGCGCAGGGCGAGGAGGCGTTCGCCCGCCAGGTGCAGTCGCTCGACCGGGGGCGGCGCGGGGGCCGCGACACGGGGCGGTGGGGCGCTCCCGCGGGTGGGACCGGTGCCGGCGTGTCGGGGCCGGCCGGAGCCGCCGCCGGGGGCGCATGGAACGGCCTGCGTGCCGGCGGCAACGGGAACGGGGGCGGACACGCGGGCGCGGCCGGGCGCTCCGGGTACGATCCGGCCGCATCGGGCGCGGCCGGGCGCTCCGGGTACGATCCGGCCGCATCGGGCGCGGCCACGAACGGACGCGCGTCCGGGCAGCCGGGCGCGAACGGGCACGGAGGCACGGTGCGCCGTGCCATCCCCCTCGTGTCGCCCCTGCGGGGTGGCGGCCTGCTGGGCGAGCGCTGGATCGAAGTGCCGGCGGGCACGGGGAGGGCCCCCACGGCCCGCGGCGTGGAGCGCCGCGCCGGTCCGCCGACCGCGGCCGAACTCCCGGAGCCACCGTCGTTCTCCGACGACGAGCCCCTGCTCCCGGCCGAGGCAGAGCGCGCGATCGCACGGCAGGCCGCCGCCCCGACCCGACCGGTCGAGGCGCTGTCCGGGGAGGCGCTCCACCTGCGCTTCGGGTCGCTCTCCGGCGAGCGGCTCGCGGAGGCGTTCGCCGGGGTTCGCGAGATCCTTCGTGCTCGCCCGGGCCAGACGCCGGTCATCCTGGACGTGCCGCTCGGCGACGGCCGCACGCAACCCATGGAGCTGCGGACCAGGGTCGCCTACGACACCGAGCTGCTGGCCGAACTCGACCGGCGGTTCGCCGGGGCGGTGACGCCGGAGCTGTTTCCAGGCTGAGGCGCGCGCCGTCACGGATGACCGCCGTCGGCTTGACCTGGCCGCTGCCGCTCGACCGTGGCCGCCCTCGGCTCGACCGTGGCCGCCCTCGGCTCGACCTGGCCGCTGCCGCTCGACCGTCCCCGGCGTTCAGCCGGGTTTGCACCGGGTGCATGAAACCGACCGAATGCGCCCGCCTCCGCTCGTCGGCCGTCGTATCCGTGCACCGGCTGCACGAGTCCGACCGGGAAGGCCGCCTCGTCGTCGATGCCGTGCGTCCCGTGCACCACGTCGACCCGACCGTCGGTCTGCGCCGGCTCACCTCGTCGGTTTCGTGCATCCCACGGGCGCCGGGCTACGCCCCGGGCCGGGCCACGCGCCATCCCACGGGCGCCGGGCCACGCGCCATCCCACGGGCGCCGGGCTACGCCCCGGGCCGGGCCAGGCCACGCGCCGGGCCGGGCCACGCGCAGGCCCGCTGCTGGCCATCACGCGGTGATGGGGATCGTCCGAACTCCCGGGAAGTAGATCGCCTCTCGCTCGGGTGCCACGATCCAGTCGGCCAGTGCGCTGTTGACCAGCAACGTGCCGGCGTCGTGCATCTGGAGCTGTCCGCCGCTCATGTAGGCGATCGTCGCGTTGGTCAGCGGCACCATCGGGCCGCGGCGGACGAGACTGCGGAGCGGCGCGATCCCCGGGCGCGCGTGGAGCTCGCCTAGCACGCCGTACGGCCCGAGCTGGACGTGCATCCGGTGACGAACCGTGCGGACGCGACGCTGCCGGCTGCCGGACGGACCGGTGGCCTCCACCGCGTACAGCTCGTTCCGCGCCAGCTCGACGCGGTCCCTCGCGACCCGGCGCCCGTCGTCGAGGCTCTCGAGCACGGCGTCGCGGAGCAGGATCGTATCCGCCGCGTTCAGCGCGTCGGTGAGACGGTTCATCGTCAGTTCGAGTGTGGCCGAGACCCGGCAGTCCCCCGCGTAGCCGGCGAATCGGATCTGCATCGGTCCCTCCTGCTGTCGACGTGCAGTGTCGACGGCCGGCGCGCCCCGTCCATCCCCCCAACCGTACGGGACGCCCGTGGGACCCGTGGGCGGCTCGCATGCGCCGTTCTGCGGACGTCCGCCTGACAGACGAAGCCCCGCGACCGATGCGGGGGCGAGCGGCCGCGGGGCGTCGCGGGGATCTGTTCGGTTCTGCTCGCCACTCTCCGGTGGCGAGTCGCGCGTCGGGGCAGGGGTTCCTGCGCACCCGCGCCCCGACGGTGCCCCACACGGTGCGCCGCAAACCTGAAGACGTCCTGAATCCGCGTCATGCCCGCGGGGGTGCGGAGGATGCCAACCCGGCGTCTGGACGCGTCCCGTCCCGGCGCCGGGACGGTCCTCATCTACTTGCGCAATCACGCAATATTCGATAGGATACGTGGCAGCTCGCGCACCGCCGACCCGGCGGCGCCGCGGGACACAGGCCGGACGGAGGTCGATGGACGAACGGGACGCGGAGCGGTACCGGCTCCACGCGGAGGTCTGCAAGGTCCTGACGGACCCGAAGCGCCTGACGCTGATCGACGCGCTCGCCGATGGCGAGCGATCGGTGGGTGAGCTGGCAGCGGTCCTCGGGGTCACGCTCGCCAACGCGAGTCAGCACCTGGGCGTCATGCGCCACGCGGGGATCGTCGAGACCCGCCGCGAGGGGACTACCGTCCTGTACCGGCTGAGCGATCCCGAGATCGTGGACGCCTGCCGGATCATCGACCGCCTGGTCGGCCGCCGCGCGCTCCGGGACACCCACGGCGAGCCCGTTCCCGGACCCGGCCGGGCGGCATCACTGGCAACCAGCGCACGGAGTTGAGACTCATGACCACAGGCACGCGCTACACGTTCGGCACGCGCCTCCGGATGCCCATCGCCGACGCCCGGCTGCGCGTCGAAGCGGCCCTGAAGGCCGAGGGATTCGGGGTGCTGACCGAGATCGACGTGGCTGCCACGATGCGGGCGAAGCTCGGCATCGAGCAGGCCCCGTATCTCATCCTCGGGGCCTGCAATCCACCGCTGGCGCACCGGGCACTCGAGGCCGACCCGTCGATCGGGGCGCTCCTGCCGTGCAACGTGGTGCTGCGCGAGGCAGTCGGCGAGACCATCGTCGAGGCCCTCGACCCGGACGCCGCGCTGGGGATCGTGGACAACGCGGCCGTCGCCGCCGTCGCCGCCGATGCGCGCGAGCGACTGCAGCGCATGATCGCCAACCTGGAGGTCGAGGCATGACCGGAACAACAGCGCGCCCCCATCGGGTGCTGGTCTTCACCACGCCGACGTGCCCGTGGTGCAGCCGCGCCAAGAGCTACCTGCGCACCCGGGGCGTGCCGTTTCGGGAGATCGACATCAGCCGCGATGCCTCGGCTGCGCGTGACCTGGTCCGGCGCACCGGCCAGATGGGGGTCCCGGTCATCGAGATCGACGGCCGCCCCATCGTCGGCTTCGACCAGGGTCGCATCGACGCGCTGCTCGGCCTCCGCGCCGGCTCGCCCGTCACCGGCTCGCCCGTCAACTGAACCCGGATCTCCCGGCGGCATCGCCGTCGCGAGTCCGATCGCACATCGTCGCCAGCCATCTGTTCGCACAGCAGAAGGAGTCACCTGCCATGTCCACCCAGGTCCAGCCGCTCGGCAGCCGCGTCCTCGTCCGCGTCCTCGCCGAGGAGAGCGTGACGAAGTCCGGGATCCTGCTCCCCGACACCGCCAAGGAAAAGCCACAGCGCGGCGAGATCGTCGCGGTCGGTGACGACACGGAGACGATCAAGGTCAGCGTGGGAGACCGCGTGCTCTTCCCCAAGTACACCGGGACCGAGATCCGCCTGGAAGGGGAGGACCACCTCATCATCGACTCGACCGACCTGCTCGCGATCCTGCGCGAGTCGCCGGCCGCCGTCGCCGCCGCCTGATAGCCGGAGCGCGTCCCGATGACAGACAAGCTGCTCGTGGTGATCGTCTCCGACGACGTGAAGGCGTCGGTGGGTGTGCGGATGGCATCGCGCATGGTTGAACGTGGCGCCCTGGCCGACGTCCGGGTCCTGTTCTTTGGCCCCAGCGAGCGGCTGCTGGCCGACCCGCCGGCGGACCTGGCCGAACCGCTGGAGACGGTCCGGCGCAAGGCCGCCCCGCTGGCATGCCGAGCGGTTGCCGAGCAACTGGGCGTGGCCCAGCGGCTCGAGGCGGCCGGCACCGAGATGGTCCCGGCGGGCCAGGAGATCGAGCGCCGGATACTCGACGGCTACGAGATCATGACCTTCTAGGGGGAGACGCCCGGATGAACCGAGGGTGGAACCGAGCCGGGTCGATGTCGCGCGCCGGACGGACGCGATGAACCGGAGCTGTCCCCCTGCGGCCGTCGCGTGTTCGGTGGCCTCGTACGTCCGCGAGTCGGCCCGGTCGCTGGCCGCGGTGTGGGATCGACGGTTCGTCGCCCAGGCGTCGGCCTGGAGCCTCGTGGCCCTGCTCGGGTTCGGGCTGGTCGCGGCGATCATCCCGAACCCCGTCTTCGGACGGAGCATCCCGCCGGAGCCGTTCGCCATCGCCGTCTGGCTCGCCTCGGCCCCGATGATGGGGCTCATCGCCGCGACGTACGGGCGGCTGGCGCGGGTCGCCGCGGCGGCGATGGCCCCGGTCCCGCTGGGCCCGGGTGCTCCGGTCCCGCTGGGCCCGGGCGCCCCGGGCGCGCCGGCAGCGGCGGGGACGAGCGGTTCCACGGCGGCGACCGTCGGCAGCGTCGCGGCGTTCCTCGCGATCGGATGCCCGTTGTGCAACAAGATCGCGCTGCTGCTCCTGGGTGCCAGCGGCGCGCTGACGGTCTTCGCGCCGCTGCAGCCCCTGATCGGCGCCGCGTCGCTCGCGCTGCTCGCGGGGACCCTTGCCTGGCGGCTGCGCCTCCTCGCGAGCGGGGGAACCTGCGCGGTTCCGGTCCAGGCCTGATCTCCGCGGCCGCGCCTCGGCGCCATTCCGGGTCGCGCCCGGAGTGGCGTGCGGCTCCGGCGATCGTCTCCGTTGTTGTGCGCCTGCAACATCGCCGGCGGCAGAATTCGCGCACCGTGATCGAGTCCGCCTCGCTCTCAGCCCTCGAGGCCAGCCCGTGATCCTCCGCGTCCTGCATGCTCGCGTGCGCCCCAGCGACGCGCCGGCGCTGTTCCGCCGCGTACGGGAGCTCGTTGACTCGCGGCCGACGGGGCTGGTCCACGCGACCTGGGCAACCCAGGAGGACGAGGACGCCACGCGTCTCCTGGTCGTGTCGACCTGGCAGGACCTGGATTCGATCTACGTGGCCGTCGGCGGCCGGAACCTGCTGTGGGACCCGGTGCTCTTCCGCGGCTTCGAGGACCGCCTGCTGGAGGTCGACGTCCAGCACTACTCGGTGCTCGGCACGGGCCGGCCTGGTGAGATCGTGGAGCCGGCCACGGAAACGGAGCAGGCGCCCGCGTCCTGAGCGGCCCGTCGCGCGGCCCGACGCCGCGACGCGCCGCCTGCGGCCCGAGCGCCCCGGCGCGCCGCATGGTCCGCCGCGCCGCGGGGCAATGGCGAGGGACCGTCCTGCCTGTCACACGCCGCCTGAACGGCGGGGAACGATCGGCCCCTCGCGCACACGAAGAAACGTGGCACAGGGCGCGCTCGTGACGGCTCCGGTGCATGCGTGCACCGCCGCGGGGTTGCCTGACGACGGTGGCCTCGGGTGCCGGCGGCCCGCCAGTGAGTCGTGCCAGGGCCCACGCGGCCCCGGCACGCCGAACGGCCCTGTTCGGCGGCGGCCGGCGGGGTTTGAATGATCGCCGGCATTGCGCGCCCCATTACCGGTGAACGCATCACAGTCGATGCGCTCGGGGGGAGCGGCACGGTGCAGCGCGAGCTCGTGGAGCAGGCGCAGCGGGGGGACCAGGAGGCGTTCGCCGCCATGGTCCATCTCGCCGCGGACCGCCTCTACGCCATCGCCTTTCGGATCCTCCGGGACACCGACCGTGCCGAGGATGCCCTGCAGCAGGCGCTGGTGGACGTCTGGGAGGATCTTCCGGATCTTCGCGACGCTGAGCGGTTCGACGCGTGGGCGTACCGGCTCGTCGTTCGGGCGAGCTACCGGGAGGCGCGGCGCGCCCGACGCTGGACGGCGCGAGTCCGGCCGATCACACCCGCCGATGGGCCCGTCGGCGGCGACCAGGCGTCCGGCATCGTCGAGCGAGACGAGCTCGAACAGGGCTTCCGGCGATTGACGCCCGAGCACCGGGCGGTCCTCGTTCTCCACTACTTCGTCGGCCTGCCGGTCACCGAGATCGCCGAGACGCTCGGCATCCCGGCCGGCACGGCCGGCTCCCGGCTGCACTACGCGGTGCGGAGTCTCCGTGCCGCGTTCGAGGCGGACGCCAGGGGCGTCGTCGCCTGGAGGCACACGGCGTGAACCGCGAGGACGATTTCGACGCGCAGCTGACTCGATGGCTCGAGGACGGGCCGGTCACGGCCCCGGACCGGGCGATTGCGGCAGCAGTCGACCACGCCCGCACCCATCCGCGTCGACGGCTCTCCTCCGCCGCCCTGTGGAGGCGCGCAATGGACAGCATGCATCTCACACCCGTCACGCCACAGCGGGCCGGACACGCCGGCCGCTCGCTGGCCGTGGCGATCGTCGCCGTGGTCGTCATGGCGGTGGCCATCGTGTCCGGTGCCGTGATGCTCGGGCGATCCGGCAATGAGCCGGCCCCGGGCGGGATCGTCGCACCCGCGGCGACCGCGAGCCCGACGCCGGCGCCCACACCCGCGCGGTCGCCGGTCGCCATCAGCACGACGCTGACGTGCTGGGAAACGGACGTGCCGACCGAGACCCAGGTCGGGGCGATCGACCAGGTCCGCGGCCTCGTCATGGAGTGCACGGTCCCGGGCACCGCGGATGCCCGGCTGCAGGGCACCGCCACCGTGCACGCCAGCATCGACATCCGCGCGGACCAGAGCGCCGAGATCTGGGGCACGATGGTCCTCCCCGGCGACCAGGGTTCGTGGAGCGGTGCCTGGACCGGGATCATCGATCCGGGCTACACCACGCACCGGGTGGCCGCCGTGCTGAAGGGCACCGGCGCGTACGACGGGCTCCAGTTCCGCTACACGCAGACCAGCTCGGACACCGGGACCACCTGGACGGTCACCGGGACCATCGAACCGGTGCCGGCCAGCGAGCCGACGGCGCCCATCATCGCGGCGCTCGCGGTCTCCGGCAAGGAGGCGTGCGGCCAGACCCAGCTGGGCACCGCAGGCTCCGTCACTAGCGTCTCCGGCGTCGAGCAGACGCGAAACGCCTTCGCGAGCTGCTTCGAGGCGATGTCTGACGAGCGCGTCAGCGGCGACTCGACGCGGAGCTTCAACTCCGACGCGCGCGCGGACGGCAGCGCCGATTGGTGGGGCACCGGGGAGATCCCCAACGTCGGCGGTACATGGCTCGGGGTCTGGCAGGGGACGCTGGACGCGAAGGGCAACCTCGTCATCACCGGCGCGTGGATCGGCTCCGGTGGCTACGCAGGCCTCCAGTACCGCATGGACGTGGTCAGCCCCAGCGACGCGACCGACCTGACCGTCACGGGGACGATCGAACCGGTCGCGTGACAGCCGGCCGATCATGGCGCGCCGGCCGATCATGCCGCCGGCGCGCCTCGAACCAGCGCTTGGCGGTCTCCACGAGCGCCAGGTACGCGACCACGATCCCCAGCAACAGCAGCCAGAAGATCGGTGGGAGCGGGCTGAAGCCCAGTACGGGCCCCAGGGGACTCAGGGGAACGAGGACAGCCACGGCGAGCGCGGCAACGATCGCAGCCGCAAGCTCGCGGCTCGGGCGGCTCAGCCAGAACGGGCTCCGCCGCGTCCGGATCGCGAGCACGACCAGGATCTGCGTGAACAGCGACTCGATGAACCAGCCGGTGTGGAACGCCGTCTCGTTCACGCCCAGCACCAGGAGCAGGAGCCCGAACGTCAGGTAGTCGAAGACCGACGAGATGGGCCCGAAGAGCACCATGAAGCGCTCGACGCCCCGGATGTCCCAGCTGGCCGGCTCGGCCGCCACGTCGGAGTCGATCGTGTCGGTCGGGATGGCCGTCTGGGACGCGTCGTAGATCAGGTTGTTGAGCAGGATCTGCGCGGGCGTCATGGGCAGGAACGGAAGCAGCAGTGCCGCGCCGGCCATGCTCAGCATGTTCCCGAAGTTCGAGCTGGTCCCCATCCGGATGTACTTGAGCGTGTTGGCGAAGGTGCGCCGTCCCTCGGTGATCCCCTGGCTGATGGCCTCGAGGCTCGGCTCGAGCAGGATGATGTCGGCCGCCGAGCGCGCGACGTCCGTGGCGTTGTCGACGCTGATCCCGACGTCGGCCACGTGCAGCGCCGGGGCGTCGTTGATACCGTCCCCGAGATAGCCCACGACCGCCCCCGATTCGCGCAGGGCGCGGATCACGCGGAGTTTCTGGTCGGGGTCAACCCGGGCGAACAGCGTGGTGCGTGTCGCCCGGGCCACCAGCGCCGGATGGCTCAGCGCGCGCATCTCCTCGCCGGTGAGCACCCCCTCGATCTCCAGCCCCACCTCGCTCGCCACGTGCCGCGCCACCAGCTCGTTGTCGCCGGTCACGATCTTGAGCGCCACATGCTGGCGGGTGAGCTGCGCGATCGTCTCCCCGACGCCGGCCTTGGCCGGGTCGCTGAACAGGATGACTCCCTCGAAGACGAGGTCGCGCTCGAGCCGCGCGGCATCGTCGGGCCCGGCCACGGCCGGCACCGACCCGGGACCCGTCGGCGCCCCCGCCGACCCCGGCGCAGCCACCTCCTCCGCGGTGAGGACGCGCGAGCCGACCGCGACGAGCCGGTACCCCTCGGTCGACGCCCCGTCGACCAGCGCCGCCAGGCGGGCGTGCTCCGCCGCATCGATCGGCCGCGCGGTGTGGTCCTCGCGCACCTGGCTGGCCCGCGCGATCACCGATTCGGGCGCCCCTTTGGTGATGAGCAGGGGCGGCTCGCCCGATCGACCTGCGACCACGCTCAGGAGCCGCCGGTTGAAGTCGTACGGGAGTTCCGCGAGCTTGTGCCAGCTGGCGAGATCGACCGGGGCGGGGGCTCCGGCGAGGATGGCCGCGTCGAGCGGGTTCGTGAATCCGGCCTGGAGGTGGCTGTTGAGATAGGCGAGCTCGAGGGCGTGGCTCGCCTCGACGGCGTCGTCGCGGTCGATGCCGCTCGAGCGCACCAGCTCCAGGTGCCCCTCGGTGAGGGTCCCGGTCTTGTCGGTGCAGAGGATCGTGACGCTGCCCAGGTTCTGGATCGCCGGGAGGCGCTTCACGAGCACCCCGTGCGCCACGAGCGCGCGGGCTCCCCGCGTGAGGTTGAGGGTCACGATCGCCGGCAGCAGCTCCGGCGTGAGCCCGACGGCGAGGGCGATCGCGAACAGCAGCGAGTCCAGCAGCGGCCGGTGCAGCGCGACGTTGACGGCGAGCACGGACACCACGAGGATCAGCGTGACCCGCGCGACGAGCAGCCCGAAGGCGCGGACACCGTGCTGGAAATCAGTCTCCGGCGCGCGTTCGGTGAGGCGGCGCGCAATCTCGCCGTAGCTGGTGCGTGCCCCGGTGGCGACGACGAGCGCCCGCCCGGCGCCGCTCACGACGCTGGTGCCGAAGAACGCCAGCCCCGCGCGATCCTCGTCCCGGGCCGGATCGAGAGCGCCATCCCGGGGCGTCTTCAGCGCCGGCGCCGACTCGCCGGTCAGCGAGGACTCGTCGACATAGAGGTGGTTGGCCTCGACGACCCGGCCGTCGGCCGGCACGATGTCCCCGGCGTCGAGCACCACGATGTCGCCGCGGACCACGTCGTGGATAGGGATCTCCTGCTCCGTGCCGTCGCGCACGACGGTGGCCCGCAGGGTGAGCCGGGCCTGGAGTGCGGCGACCGCCGCCTCCGAGCGCGCCTCCTGCACGAAGCCCAGCGCCGCACTCATGGCGACGATGGCGAGGATGATCCCGGCCTCGATCCGGTCGCCGGCCACGATGCTCACCAGGCTGGCGATGACCAGGATCAGGACGAGGGGGCTCGCGAACTGAGCGGCGAGGATCGCGAGACGGGTGCGCCGTCCGCCGCGGCCGAGGACGTTGGGGCCGTCTTCGCGCAGGCGGGCGGCGGCCTCGCCGCTGGTCAGCCCGGTCGCGGACATGTCCACGCTGCCCAGCGTAGCAGCGGTCCGCGCGGGCGGACAGCCGGCGCTACAGGCTTTGCCGACGGCGACGTCAGGGCGCCTCGGTCGTCGCCGTCGTGGGGCCCGGTTCCACGACAGGCCCGGTAGGCCCGGCAGGCCCGCGCCCGTCGCTGAGCAGCGCACGAACGTCGCCCACGGCGCCCGGCGTCGCGAACACGCTCAGCCGGTCGCCTGCGGCCAGCACGATCTCGCCACGCGGCACCACCAGTGCCTGCCCCCGCTCGATGGCCACCGCCACGCTGTCGCGCGGCCAGGGGACCGCCGCGATCGAGGCGCCCACCAGCGGCGATCCCGGCGCGAGGGTGGCCTCCACGATCGTCCCGCCCTCGCTCGGCCCGCGCAGCTCGCGCACGTTCCCCTGCATGGCTCGACGATAGGCGCGCATCACGTCGCGCACGCTCAGCACGCCGATGAGTCGCCCGGCGTCCACCACCGGCAGCCAGCTCGCCTCGTTGTCGCTCATCTCCTCCAGGGCGTCGTCGAGCCCGTCGCCGCTCTGCGCCGACGGATACGAGGTGTCCACCAGCGAGCCGACCGGGCTGGCGGGATCGGCCCGTTCCAGTGCGCCCAGCGAGGCGATCCCGGTGAACAGGCCCGCCGCGTCGACCACCGGCACGCCGGGGACGCGGGTGTACTGCGCTCGCTGCAGCGTCGTGCCGGCCGGTTCGCTCGACCTGGCGACGCAGCGGGGGTTTCGCAGCGCCTGCCCGGCGGTGATCGACGCCATCAGCGGCATCGCCGAGCGGTACTGGTGGGCGGGCGACTCGTTACGGTCCCGCAGCTGGTTCTGATAGATCGACGCCTCGCCCACCACGAACGTCGCGAGCCCCACCGCCACCATGGCCGGGGCCAGCATCGAGAGGTTGCCGGTCATCTCGGCCACCATCAGCATCACCGCCAGCGGCGCGTGGGCGACGCTCCCGAAGAGCGCCATCATCGCCACGATCGTGAACGGCGCCGGATCGGCAGGCAACCCTGGCGCGATCGGCTCGAGCACCCGCCACATGCCGGCACCGAGCAGGCCTCCGATCACCATGCCCGGGCCGAAGATCCCGCCCGATCCGCCGGACCCGATACTGAGCGAGGTGGCCAGGATCTTGGCAAACGGCAGCAGCAGGATCACCCAGAGCGGCAGGCCCAGGATGCTGGTGCTGAAGCCCGCCTGCAACCAGCCGTAACCCGTGCCGAGAGCGCCGGGGAGCACGATCCCCATGAGACCCACCCCGACGCCGGCGATGGCGGGCCGCAGCGCGCGCGGCACGCGCCAGCCCCGGAACCACCGCGTGAGCCCGTAGAACGTCCGGATGTAGAGCAGCCCGACCAGGCCGGCAGCGACGCCAAGTGCCGCGTAGTAGACCAGCTGGCTGGGCTGGCTCCAGGTGGCGTGCGCCTGCTCGCCGAAGATCGGGGCGAAGCCCTCCACGCTCCCGTAGATCGAGTACCCCACGATCGACGCGATGAAGGATGGAACGAGCGCTTCGGCCTCCACGTCGTCGCGGTACAGGATCTCGGCGCCCAGCACGGCACCCCCGAGCGGCGCGCGGAAGATCGACCCGATGCCCGATCCGATCCCCACGGCGACGGCGATCCGGGCATCGCGGGCGTCCAGGTCGAGCAGCCGGGCCAGGAACGAGCCGAACCCCGCGCTGATCTGGGCGGTCGGTCCCTCGCGGCCTGCCGAGCCGCCGGAGCCGATGGTGATCGCGGAGGCCACGATCTTCACGAGCGGGACGCGCGCCCGGATGCGCCGCGGCCCGTGGTGGTAGGCGCCGATGGCGGCGTCCGTGCCGTGGCCCTCGGCCTCCGGGGCGAAGCGGAACACGATGGCGCCCGAGATGAGCCCGCCCAGGCCGACCACGACGGGCAGGAGCCATGGCCGTCCGACGGCCGTGATGGGGGCCGCACCCTCGCCGGCGGGACCGGGCGGGTAGTACCCGGCCATGAGCCCGAGGAAGAGCCTGGTACCCAGTTCGAGCGACGTGAAGAAGACGATCGCGCCGACGCCGGCGACCACGCCGATCAGGGCCCCCAGGATCACCCACTT
>JAJYNP010000207.1 GCA_021786265.1 Chloroflexota bacterium | reverse complement strand
GGAGCCCCATCCTGTCGCGGCCCGATCGTGGGTCATCGCGGTCCATCGTGGCGGCAGACCCGGCGCGCGCTCCCGGGAGTGGCAACTGGCAGAGAGGCTCAACCCGCTGAACGGCCCGACCGGCCCGGCCGGCCCGACCGGCCCGACCCTGGCGCCGCGCTGCGCGATCTCATGTGAGAGGCGTCGCCCATGAGCGTTCGGTTCGCCAGCCCGGTGAGCGGGTCGTGGAGGGCCTGCTGCTCGAGCTGTTGTGCGGCCGCCTCGAGCGTGCGCAGCGCGCCGTGCGTCCGCGTGAGCTGGACGACGTAGGCATCGCTCTGGCGACGCAGGGCGCGAATGTCCTCCACCTGTGCGAAGTTCCGGATCTGCACCCGCTGGAGAAGCACGTGGCCAGCGAGACTCGCGGCGACCGCCACGACCGGTACCGTGACCAGGTCGACCCGGTCGTCGGGCGTCAGCTCATAGCTGTGGGCGAGCGCGAGGTACCCGCCGGCGGCGACGAGGAATGCCCCGAGCCACGCCAGGTGTGTGCTCGTCCTCCAGGGAAGCAATAGCGCGACCAGGCCCGGCAGGGTCAGCAGGTAACCTGCCGACTGGATCGCCAGGTCGGGCACGGCGACCCCGGTGGCCGCCACCGTGAGCACGACGCCGAGCAACACGATCCAGGCCACGAGCTCGGGATGGTGGCGGCCCTGACGCCGCAGGCTCCACCAGGACGCAAGCGCCAGCCCGATCATCCCGCCGTCCAGGCCGAACACGATCGGCTGCACCGTTCACACAGCTGCACCGGTGGCTCTTGACCGATCCCGCCCGCTGGAGTACTACTCGACGTGGGCGGGGTGGACTCCCCCGATTGGAGCTCTGATCGCCTCGGGCGTCGAGCCCCCGCCCACCTCGCCTGACCCCCCGCCACCGCACCCGCCTGTCGCTGTCCCCAACCAGCGCTGCCGTCACCGGCGGGTTCATGCCCATACAGGGATGCCGCCAACACGCCCCCTGGCACGTCGTCGCTGGCGAGCTGTTGAGTGCGTAGAAGGGCCGGGAATCCCGGTCACGTCCTCCGCCCGCGCGTCGAACCGCCCAGCGGAGCACCCTGGGTCGATGAGCGGCTATCCGTGCACGATCTCCCTGAGCAGGTTGACAGCGTTGATCGCGGTCGGGAATCCAGCGTAGGGAACGGTCTGGATGATGACCTCCTCGAGTTCGCCTGCCGTAAGCCCGACGTTGAGACCGGCGCGGAGGTGGACCCGAAGCTGCGGCTCGCGTCCACCAAGGGCCGTCAGCACAGCGACCGTGGCAATCTCGCGGTCGCGCAGGCTGAGCCCGTCGCGACTGTAGTCAAGCGTGTACGGCACGATCGGCAGTCGTCGGGCAAGGCAACCCGATCCTGTTCACACCCATGTGTCTTCGGCAGGAGATCAGAGGCCGTACTGCCTTCGCGCCAGGTCACCGAGACCGGCGCGGTCGAGCAGCTCGAGGGGCGCCAGCATCGTGAGTTGCACCACCCCCGGCAGCCGGGCGATCTCGATGCCGCCACTGATCGTGCAGCGGTTGCGAACCTCCGCCTGGGTCACACCAAGCAGCGTCGCCGCTCTCGCGATGGCGTTGTCGGCCGCAGCGTTGATGGTCGGCCCGGTGCCGATGAACTGGACCGGGGCGACAGCCGCCTGGGCCTGCACCCCGTGGCGCTCGCCGAGCTTGCGCCCCCGCTCGATCTCCCCGGGTGTGAACGGCCGGGCGATCCAGGGCAGGTCCTCGGCGACGGGCAGCAGGACCGGCCCCTCGAGGTGCACGCCCTTCAGCACGTCCACCCGCACCTCGACGTCCGCCGTGATGTCGGTCGTGTGCAGCGAGAGTTCCCCGTCGCCCTCGTTGGCGTGCGAGTCGCCCATGTAGATGCCGCCCCCGTCCACCTTGACCGGGACCACGAGGACCGCTCCGGCGCGCACCGAGTCGCAGTCGAGGTGGCCGTCGGTGCGATGCTCCGCGAGCTCCTGATCGGTGAAGGCGAACTTGTGAGAGGCCCCGACGAGGAACGAGCCGAAGTCGCCGGCGTTGTGAGAGTCGGGCATGTCTTTCGACGGAACCGTACCGATGTTGCCGATGAACGAGCGCAACCGCGAGAGGGTGCCCGGGATGGTGTGGGGTTGATACACGAGGATCGGGTGCTGCTCGCTGCCCTCGGGCAGGCCGGCGACCTCGCGAGCGTCGAGGGCAAACGCGTGGGCGACCCGCTCGTCGACCGTCAGGCCCATGACCCGGTCGTCGTCGAACGCGATCGTGTACCCTTCGTCGAACTTGAACGGGCTGCACTCGGCGCCGCAGGTCGCGCACCGCACGGCGTCGGGACCGGTGCCCTCGAGGCGGGTCTCCGGCCAGGGCGTGCCGCACCCGGGGCACTTCCGGTCGACGAACGGGTCACTCCCGAACGCGTCCGGGTTGGTGGTCATGGTGCCCGAGCTGGTCGCGCGGGAACGAACCTCGACCTTGTCGATGCTGATGGCGATGGCGTCGCCCACTCTGGCGCCATCGACGGCTACCGGCCAGGAGACCTCGTGCCCTCCGGCGAAGATGGGCGTGATCATCGGGCCCCAGCAACCGGGCGGCGTCACGGTGCGGATCCGTCCGCCGTCTCTGACCGTCCCAGCGGTCCCGAGGCTCGGCCCGATCACGCCGCGCGTGTACCGGGTCACGACGACGAGATCGACTGGCTGGACGATGGTTTCCATAACGTCCTCCTCACAGAAGGGCGGCCGGACCGATGGCCGGCCGGCGCGCCGAGTCGGCATGGCGCGGGTGGACTCCTCATCCCGCGAGGTAACGGAGGAGGCGGTGGTCCGATTGAACCGAGTCACCGCCCCTTCGTCCAGAAGCTGCTGGCGCTCCTCAGACGCCGGCGGCCGCCGCCGTCGCGAGCGCCAGCCTCTTGAACTCCTCGACCTGGCCCCGGATGGCCCGCTCGGTGGGCAGCCGCTCGATGCTCGAGGCGCCGAAGAAGCCCGCGACCCCGGGCATCCGGGCCAGGGCCGTCCCGACGTTCTGCGGCTCGTCGAAGGGACCGCCGTGGCAGATGACGAGGAGGTCCGAGCGCACCGCGCGGCCGGCCTCCGCGATGGTCAGGACCCGCTCGATCGCCTGGTCGAGGGTGAGGGCGACCCCGGCCCCGATGGTGCCCGCGGTGGTCAGGCCCACGTGGGCCACCAGCATGTCGGCCCCCGCCTGCGCCATCGCCCGCGCGTCCTCCGCGTCGAACACATAGGGCGCGGTGAAGAGCTCGAGCGCATGGGCCAGGCGGATCGCCTCGATCTCGCGATCGTAGCCCATGCCGGTGGCCTCGAGGTTGGCCCGGAAGTGCCCGTCGATGAGCCCCACGGTGGGGAAGTTCTGCACCCCCGAGAACCCGATCTCCTTGAGCTGCTTCAGGAAGACCGGCATGAGGCGGAAGGGATCGGTGCCGTTGATGCCCGCCAGCACCGGGGTGTCCCTGACCACCGGGAGGACCTCGGCCGCCATCTCGACCACGATGCCGTTGGCATCGCCGTAGGCGAGCAGGCCCGCCAGCGAGCCGCGACCGGCCATCCGGTAGCGGCCCGAGTTGTAGATGATGATGAGATCGGCGCCCCCCGCCTCGGCCATCTTGGCCGAGATGCCGGTGCCCGCGCCACAGCCCACGATGGGCCGGCCGGCCGCGCCCTGCTCGTGCAGCCGGCGCAGGATCTCCTCGCGCGGAATCGCCATGGTCACGACCTCCTCGTCCCGGCGGGCTCGGCCGCCGCGTGGGCCGGGTGCGGCTGCCCCAGCATCCCGAGCAGGGTCGCCACGGCCCGCTCGGCGAAGGCCGGGTCGTTGATGTTCTCCGGCAGCTCGATGACCGGGATGCCCGGCCGCAGGTCCGCCTTGATGGCCTCGAAGCAGGCGGCATCCGCCGCCGGGTCCCAGAACTCGTGGCCCGCGGAGTCGAGCATCGAGACGCCGCCGAGTGGCAGGAGGACCGCCACCGGGGCGGTTGCGGCGTTGGCCGCCGTCGCGAGCATCGCGCCCATGCGGCGGTTCTCCTCGACGTTCGTGCGCAGGAGCGTCACGTTGGGGTTCCACTGGTAGAGGGTCCGGCCACGGTAGCGCTCCGGCACGGTCTCGATCCCACCGAAGTTGGCCATGTCCACGCAGCCCGGCACGAGCACCGCGGGGACGCCCGCCCGCGACGCCGCGAGGCAGCGCTCGGGCCCGGCGCTCAGGATCCCCCCGCACACCTCGTCGGCGAGCTCGGTGGTGGTGAGGTCGAGCGCGGCCGTGATGAAGCCGTCGGCGATGAGGCCCTCCATGGTCCGGCCGCCGGTGCCGGTGGCATGGAACACGAGCACCTCGTAGCCCTGGGCCTCGAGGAGCTCGCGGGCGTGGTCGACGGCCCTGGTGGTGTTGCCGAACATCGAGGCGGCGATGAGCGGCTTCTCCTCGAGGCCGGCGGGCGCCTCGGCCTGCACCATGCCGGCGATCGCGCCGGCGGCGTTGGCGTAGATCCGCCGGCTGATCCGGTTGAAGCCGGCCACGTCCACGATGGAGGGCATGAAGGTGATGTCCTTGGTGCCGGCGAAGGCGCTGACGTCCCCCCCGCCCATGGTGGAGACCATCAGCTTGGGCACCCCGGCGGGGAGCCCGCGCATGGCCGACGTGGCGATCGAGGTGCCGCCGCTGCCGCCCATGCCGAGGATGCCGTCGAGGCGGCCCTCCTCGTACAGGCGGCGCACGACGGTGGCGAGACCCCGGGCCATCGTCTGCATCGCCTCGTCCTTGTGCTCGCCCGAGCTCAGGCGGGCGAAGTCGCCACCGGCGGCCGCCGCGACCTCCGTCCGTCCGATGTCCGGGGTGACCACGGGGGATCCCATCACCCCGAAGTCCACCACCAGGGTGCCGAGGCCCTGCTGCTGGATCAGGTCTCTGACGTACGCGAATTCCTTGCCCTTCGTGTCGAGGGCACCCACGATCACGACGGTCCTGGCCATCTCAGCCTCCCTCTGCCGATCAGATCTTGGCCGGCGTGCTCGCGTGCGCCGACGAGCCGCGCGACACCGGGTGCGGGAACGTGATCGTCACGTTGAACCACCCGAGCGCGGCACCCAGCACGCCGCCCAGGATCGTCCAGAGAGCGGCCACCAGGGGCAGCAGGTTCGCGTCGCTGGTGAAGGCGCTGGTCGGGTAACTGCCCGTGAAATAGACCCCCAGCAGCATCGAGATCCCGTTGAAGTAGGGCAGCGAACCTGCCTGCAGGGTCTTGCTGTAGCGCATGATGTAGACCATCGCGCCCACGCCGATGAAGAGGCACAGCGCGAGGGCCCCGTTCTTCGGCAGGCTGGGCGCCAGCACCGCCACGGCGACCATGGTGACGCCGGTCAGCACGGCGGCCAGGGCATAGGCGGGCAGCATGATGCGGAGCGCGTCCGGCTTCGCGCCCAGCGCGAAGTACTCGGCCCACACGATGAACGCAACCCACAGGGGCAGGTTGTACTTGTCGAGGTACAGGCCAAAGGGAAGCGACACGACCACGGTGATGGCCACCGCGAGCCACAGCGGAATAGTCTCTCTGGTCTCGGTCTCCATGTGCACGCTCCACCCCGGCCGGTCAGGCGCCAGCCGGGCAGCTCATCTTGTTGGGGAGGGGCAGGCAGCCTATCCGATGCCGATCGGCCTCCTCTCGCGCGGCACCCACCGGGGCGCGCCGCCACCACCCGCGGACACGCCGATGGCCCCGCCGGCAGGCGCGCTGAAGCGGCGCGCAGCGGCACGATCGGCGCTGACGGGAGTCTCGGAACCCGGCAAGGGACTTCCAGGCGCGACTACCTGTCTCTCGGACCGGTCTCGCCAGTAGCTCGGCGCGGTCCTGGCGGCACGCATCCTGAGCCGCGCGTCGATGCTTTCCGAGATGACTCCGAATAGTCCGCCGGCCGTCGTGGCAAGCGCCAGTGCCATCGGTACCGAAGTCGTCAGCAGGTGGTGGTCGCTGCGGCTGGCCCGTGCACAGCCGGGACGCGAAGCCCACAACGAACCCCGACCAACCGGAGCTGCCTGAGCGGGCCCGCGCCCGGTTCGACCGCGCGGGCGTCCGCACGGTCGGCTTCACCGTGGCGGATGCGATGCGGCCGCCCGGCTGGCGCTCCCTCGCCGAACAGGCCGGCGACCCGGACCACGTGCGCCGGCTGCGCTGCAGGCCCAGGTCGAACCGGCCGCTCGACGAGGCGACCTGCCGTCCCGTTCGGGGCGACCGGCCCGTCGTGCGCGCGACGGCCCACGTGGGAGGGGCGCTCGCGCTCGCGGGCCCCTGCCCCGGTCGCGACGCCGGGCGCGCGGTCAGCTGCGGCCCGGCGACCGCGGGCGGGTGGGCGTCGCCTCGGCGGCGCCCACGCCGGGCTGGCGACAGTACGACGCGGAGGTCGCCTTGCGCCGTGACCACGTGGCGTTCCCCCGGTCGCGCTGCCTGCGCCAGCCGCGCCCGTGGCGCTTCTTCGATGCCGTCCCCCGCAGTGCCGCACCCATACGCCGTGACGGTCCCCCAGGTCACCCGACTGCCCACCGGCGGTCCTGACATGCACCCGCCAGCTCGGAGCTCAGTCTGGCACCCGACCACGGGCTCCTGCCAGTGCCATCCGTCGTCGCGGGTGCGACAGCCTCGATGTCCCGCGAAGGCCCCGGGCAGCGGCGGTCTCGAACGCATGACCGCCACCATGACCCTCCACGCTGGTCGTCTCGACACCCGCGCTGTTGTCGCCTGCGGGGTGGGGATGGAAACGGGCGCGTGCGACACCTGACCCGTCCGGCTGTCGCTGAGGCGCCGGCGTGATGCGGGAAACACGTTGGGCAGGTGGGCCGGTCGTAGTACGGGCGTGCCATTGATGCCGGGACGCGGAAGGGTCACGCTCGGCGACGCATCCGATGATGCAGGGATCTGGTCGAGGGACGCTGCGATGCCCTTCAAGGGCCGACCGACTACGCTCGTCGTCCGTCGCCGGCACTCCGATCGAGTGGGCGCCGTCGAGACCGGCGTTGCCGGCGAGCTGAGTGTGCCCACGCGCCATGCTCCGGCTCCCCCGACACGCGTCGACGCCGCCGTCGCGGCGAGCGGTGACGAGGTGGCTGTCGCGACCGAAGCCCTCGCCGAGTCGGCCGAGCGACGCGAGCGTCAGCGCCTTGAAGCCGAACTCCAGCGCTTCCGCGAGACGACCACCGAGACGTTCGAACGCATGCCGCTCGGCTTCGTGACGCTCGATCGCGAGCAGCGGATCACGTATGCCAACCCGGCAGCGCGAGCGCTGCCGGGATGAGCCTGGCGGACGTGGTCGGTCGTCGCCCCTGGGGCGTGTTCCCGGAACTCATCGGGACGCGCTTCCAGACGGCACAGGGCCAGGTGCCGGCGGGTCTCACCGTCGAGTACGAGGAGTACTTCGCCCCGCGTGACCTGTGGGTCGAGGTTCTCAGCTGCCCGACCAGCGCGGGCGTCGCCCTCTTCCTGCGTGACGTCGCCGATCGCAGGCGCGCCGAGGACGCGCAGCGCACCTCCGAGGCGCGCCTGCGTGGATCGCTCGACGCGATGCTCGACCCCTTCGTGATCTGCTCGTCGGTGCGCGACGGTCAGGGCACGATTTCCGGTTTCCGGATCGAGTTCGCGAACCGCGCGGCCGGCGCCTTCATGGGCCGCGCGCCCGACTCGCTGACGGGCGCCCTGATCCCCGAGCGGATGCCCAATCTGCGCGGCGCCCCGTTCGTCGACGCCTGCCGGGGAGTCGTCGAGACCGGGCAGGGGTGGGCAGAAGAGGCCGTGGAGTTCGTCTTCGTGGGGCGCGACGGCGACGCCATGCAAGGGGCGGTCGACATCCAGATCTCGAAGTTCGGCGACGGGTTCTTCGCGGCCTGGCGCGACGTGTCCGAGCGCGAGCGCACGCGTCGCGAGCATGCGCGCCTGGCGACCATCGTCGAGGAGGCGGTCGACGGCATCGTCATCGCTGACGCCGACGGACGCATCACCTACGCCAACCCAGCGTTCGTGTCCGGCATCGGACGAGGGCTGCAGGATCTGGTCGGGTCCAGGATGCCGGACGTCACGCTCGACGTACTCGACCCCGCCACGATCGCCGACATTGACCGAACGATCGCCGGCGGCCGGCGGTGGCTGGGCGAGGTCGACCAGCGGGGTGCCGACGCGACCCTGCGTCACGTCGAGATCAGCGTCACGCCGGGACGGGACACGGCCGGTGCGATCTCCAACTACGTGAGCGTCTTCCGGGACGTGACGGACCTGCGGGAGGCCGAGAACGAGCTGGCACTCGAGGCACGGGTGCGGGCGGTGCTCGTGGAGAGCCTCCACACCATCCCCGCCGAGGCGACCGTGGAGCAGGCTGCGCAGGCGATCTGCGAGCAGCTGGTGACCCTCCCCTTCGTCGACCTGGCGGCGATCGAGGTGTTCCTCGGCGCCACCGACGTTCAGATCATCGCCCAGAGTGCTCCGCCCGGGTACCCGGTGACGGCCGGTACGTTCCTCCCGCCGATTCGCGCGGCGATCGTGCGGGAGCGGGCGGCTTCGGGTGCGTGGGCCCAGTACGTGACGACGAACCCCGCGGACGGATGGATTGCCCAGGACGTCGCCGCGGGCCTGAAGGCCCTCGCCTACGGACCGATCGTGCATGGCGATCACATCGGCGGCTGCCTGCAGATCGGGACGTTCGACGAGCGCTTCGCGCGGACGCTCGTGGAGAAGATGCCGGCCGTGATCTCCTTCAGCGCCACCTCGAGCGCGTTGCTCGCGGAGCGGCTGCACCGCATGTACCGGCAGGCGGAGTTGCGCCGCGCACTCGCGTCGGTCCTCGCCTCCCGGTCCTTCCATCCGGTGTTCCAGCCCATCGTCGATCTCGAGACCGGTGAGACGGTGGGCTACGAGGCCCTCACGCGGTTCGATTCGGGGCAGCGACCCGACCTCTGCTTCGCGGACGCCTGGTCGGTGGGACTCGGGCCCGAACTCGAGATCGCCACCGTCGAGGCCGCCGTCGCCGCCGCGAAGGGGCTGCCATCGGGACAGTGGCTTGATGTCAACATCTCGCCGCGCGTGCTGGAGGATGCCGACCGGCTGAGCCAGGTGCTGTGGCCGGCCGAGCGCCCGATCGTGCTCGAGATCACGGAGCATGAGGTCATCGAGGACTACGGTGCGGTGCGCGAGGCGATCCGCGCGCTCGGGCATGACGTGCGCCTCGCCGTCGACGACGCGGGCGCAGGGGTCGCGAACTTCGGCCACATCATCGAGTTGCGCCCCGATTTCGTGAAGCTCGACATCAGCCTCGTTCGGCGCGTCAACGCCAACCTCGGCCGCCAGGCGATGGTGGTGGGGATGCGCCACTTCTCGCGGACCGCGGGGTGCCGCCTGGTCGCCGAGGGCATCGAAACCGAGGAGGAGGCCGCGACATTGACGGGCCTCGGGGTCGAGTTCGGGCAGGGCTACCTGTTTGGGCACCCCGAGCCGGTCGAGGTGTGGGCGGGCGCCGGGTCCTCGGTGGGAGACTGGAGACAGCCGATGTTCCCGGCTGTCCCTGGCGGCGAGGTCGACGGCCTCCCGATCTGAGCCAAACCCGGGTGCCGAGCGCGATCCTGGTCTCCGCGCAGTGACGCGGCGAACGCGCGCGTGGTCGCGCCGGAGGTCCAGGCGTGATCAGCCCCGCGAGCCCCCTTCCGGCTCGCGGCCGAGCAGCGCCTCGCAGGCCGCCGCGGCGGCCGCGTGCACCTGCGGCACCGGCACGCCCGCCGCGACCGCCCGCTCGCGGACCGACTCGTACTCCGGCATGGCGCCCGCCACCCGTCCATCGAGCATCTTGAGCTTGACCGTGACCGATCCGTAGCGCGTCGCGACCGTTTCGAATGCCCGCCCGGCCTCGTGCCGGCGCACGTCGTGGACCCGCACGCCGAGCGTGGTCGTCTCGCGGAGCAGCACGCCCGCCAGCGCGCCCTCGTCCCGAGCACGCGCGATCACGCTCACGAGCGATCCGCTGCGGCCCTTCTTCATGAAGATGGGCGCCACGGTCACGTCGAGCGCGCCGGCGGCGAAGAGCGATTCGACCGCGGGGGCGACCAACTGGGGGCTCATGTCGTCGAGGTTCGTCTCGAGCACGACGTGCCGCTCCGGGTCGGAGCCATCGCCCACAGCTCCCGACACCGGGTCGCCGAGCCAGAGGCGCAGCACGTTCGGCCAGGGCAGGTCGGCGCCCCCCGCGCCGTACCCGACCCGGCGGACGATCATCGCGGGCTGGAGGAAGCGCGCGAGCGTGGTGACCATCGCCGCCCCCGTCGGTGTCACGAGCTCTCGCCCCTCGCCAAACGCGCGGGTGGGTGCGCCGGCCGCAGCCAGCAGGTCGAGTGTCGCCGGCGCGGGCGCCGGGAGCTGGCCGTGGTGTCCGGCGGCGATCGATCCCGTGCTCACGGGGACGGAGGACGCATAGAGGGCGTCGAGCCCGAGCGACGCCAGGCCCGCCACGCCGCAGACCACGTCCGCGATCGAGTCGAGCGCCCCCACCTCGTGCAGCTCGACCTGCTCGGGCGGGACCCGGTGGATGCGGGCCTCGACGTCCACGATCCGGCGCAGGACGGCCAGCGATCCGGCCCTGACCCCCTCGTCGAGGGTCGCGGCCGCCAGCAGCGCCTCGATGTCGCGCAGCGTCCGGTGCGGCTGGTCTCCGCGCGCCACGACCCGTACCTGCGTCGCCCGAAGCCCGCCCCGACTCACCTCCTCCGCCTCGAGCCTGATTTCATCGCTCAGCCCGAGCGCATCGAGCGTCGCCGCCAGGTGACCCACCGGCACGCCGGAGTCCACCAGCGCGCCGAGCAGCATGTCCCCGCTGATGCCGGAGTAGCAGTCGAGGAACCCGATCACGAGCCGGTTCCGGCCCCGCCGACCGAGACCATCTGCGCGGCGGCAATCGCGGCGTCGTGCCCCGACCCGACGCGATTGACGAGGCCGGCCATGAACCCCGCGCCGAACCCGTTGTCGATGTTGACCACCGCGATCCCGGGAGCGCACGCGTTCAGCATCGTGAGCAGCGCGGCGATGCCGCCAAAGCTGGCGCCATAGCCGACGCTGGTCGGGACCGCGATCACCGGGGCGCTCACCAGCCCTCCGACGACACTGGGAAGGGCCCCGTCCATGCCGGCCACCACCACCACCACGCGGGCGCGGCGCAGGCGATCGCGCTGGTCGAGCAACCGGTGGAGTCCGGCGACGCCGACGTCGAACACGCGCTCGACCTGGTTGCCCATCACCTCCGCGGTGACCGCGGCTTCCTGGGCAACCGGGATGTCGGCGGTCCCGGCAGTGAGGACCAGGATCCCCGGGCGGGGCTCCGGGGCGGCCGGATCCGGCACCACGATGGTCCGGGCGACCGGGTCATGGACGGCGGTCGGGATGCGGCCGTGGATGGCGGCAAACATCTCCGCGGTCGCCCGCGTCGCGAGGACGGGCCCTCCCTGCGCGGAGAGGCGAAGCACCAGGTCCGTCACCTGCGCAACGGTCTTGCCCTGGCAGAACACCACCTCGGGCAGCCCCTGCCGGAGCCCGCGGTGGTGGTCGAGACGAGCGTACCCGAGGTCCTCGTACGGCAGGTTGCGCAGCCGCTCGACCGCGGCCGGGATATCGAGCCGGCCGGCCCGAACATCCGCGAGCAGCCCCTCGAGCCGCGTCTCATCCATGCTGCGCCCGTGCCTCGTTGGGGAGTGGCACCGGGAGATCGACGGCCGCGAGGACGGGGAGCGCCCGGCGGCCTGTCCGTGCCGCGGGGTCGTCGCCGGTGTCGAGCATCTCGTTGAGGCTCCCCGACCGGTATCCCTGCAGGTCCAGGGTGACGTACTGGAACCCGAGTCGCCGCAGCGCCCGGAGCAGCTCGTCCCGCACCTGCGCGCTCGCGGCCCGCTCCACCAGCTCCGGCGGCACCTCCACGCGGGCGACCTCTCCGTGGTGCCGCACACGGCCGTCAGGGAAGCCGAGGCCGCGAAGGACCCGCTCCGCCTCCTCGATCTGCCGCAGCTTCTCGACGGTGACGCGCTGGCCGTATGGGATCCTCGTCGCCAGGCAGGGCGCCGCAGGCTTGTCCCAGTTCGGGAGTCCGTATGCCCGCGCGAGCGCTCGCACGTCGGCCTTCGTCATGCCGGCCTCGGCCAGGGGTGCCCTCACCCCCGCCTCGACCGCGGCCCGAGCCCCCGGCCGGTAGTCGACCGCGTCGTCGACGTTGGCGCCGTACGCGACGGTCGTCAGCCCTTCCTCGCGGGCCACTGCGGCGAGCCGGACGAACAGCACGCCCTTGCACACGTAGCACCGGGCAGGCGTGTTCGCCGCGTAGTCGTCGCGCTCGAGCTCGTGCGTCTCGACTGTACGGAGGCGGATGCCGATGCGGCGGGCCACCGCCTGCGCGCCAGCCAGCTCGTCGGCAGCCAGGGACGGCGACACCGCGATGCAGGCGAGCGCCCTCGAGCCGAGCGCCTCGTGCGCGGCCGCGGCCAGCGCGCTGCTGTCGACGCCGCCGGAGTACGCGACAAGGACGCCGTCCTGCGATCGGAGGATCTCGAGGAGGGCGTCGAACCTGACCGCAAGGGCCTCGGGAAGGAGCCGGCGGCGGTCCGGCCCAACGGGGACGCTCATCACAAGGGGACGCTCATCGCAACAGGTACCCTCCGTCCACCGTGACCGTGGTCCCGGTGATGTACCGGGCGTCATCCGAGGCCAGGAAGGCAATGGCCCCGGCCACCTCTTCCGGCTGAGCTGCCCGACCGAGCGGGATCAGCGGCAGCGTGAGCTCCGCCACCGCCGGGTCGGCCAGCAGGTCGCTGGTCATCGCCGTCTCCACGACCCCGGGCGCCACCGCGTTGACGGTGATGCCGTAAGACGCCAGTTCGAGGGCCATGGCGCGCGTCAGCATGCGCACCGCGCCCTTCGAGGCCGCGTAGTGTGACTGGAACTCGATCGCCACCTCGCTGGTGATCGAGCTCACGTTGATGATGGTCCCACTCTGGTGCGCGGCCGCGAGGCGCCGCGCAACCGCCTGGGAACACAGAAACACGCCCTTGGCGTTCACCGCCATGGTGCGGTCCCAGTCGGCTTCGGTCAACCGGAGAAAGGGCCGGTAGCCCATGATCCCCGCGTTGTTGACCAGGATGTCGACGGGGCCGAGCCGGCGCCACGCCTCATCGACGGCGGCGTCGACTGCCTCGGCCGCTGCCACGTCGACGGTGAGGGCAACGGCCGCCGCCCCGCCCCGCTGGAGCAGGGCGGCGGTCTCAAGGGCCGAGTCGGCGACGACATCGGCGACGGCGACGGCGGCTCCCTCCTGGCCGAGCCGGAGGGAGGCGGCCCGACCGATGCCGGAGCCGCCGCCCGTGACGAACGCGACGTGTCCGGTGAACCGGCCGACACGTCCCGACCCGTGTATCACTCACGTCCCTCCGACGATGATGGTGACCCGTCCCAGCGTGCCCCCCGGCGGCGCGGATTCGCCGGCCGGCACCTCGATGCGGGCCAGGACGCCGCTGCCGGGCGAACGGAGGACGTCCTCCGTGCCGTCATCGGCCCGGTAGCGGAGGACCGGCTCGATCCGGGCCACGAAGTCCCCCTCCGCCTTGAGCCACTCGATGACCGTGACGCCCTTGTCCGGCACGCCGATCCGGATGTCTGCCATCGCGGATCAGACGTGCGCCAGCAGACCGGCCTCGGTGCCGAGGTCGATCAGGTCCTGGTTGATCTGGGCGAACACGTATACGGGGGTGCAGCCCGCCCGCACGATGACCTTGCGGGCCAGCCCCAGCGCCTCTCGGATCTTTGGCGCGCTCGGGAAGTACTCCCAGCAGTCGCCGACAAGGAAGACGACCTTGCCCCGGACGTACTCGGGCTCGAGGTCGGGCTGTCCGCCGGCGATGAACACGATGTCATCGAGCTTGGCGTTGTACTCGGCGAGATCGAACCCGCTGTGCATGGCGAAATTGTCGATCGCGCCGCGGATGTTGATGAAGCAGCCGGGGCAGGTCTGCTGGGTGAGGACGTCCAGGCCCGGCCAGACGCCGACCGGATTGCCGTTCGCCCGCAGGAAGTGCTTCTTGACCGAGTCGATCGGCGCGCCGGCCACCTCGATGTGGTCCAGGCGCATCTCGCCCAGCCCGTCGTGGTAGGCGATGCGGACGGCCGGGATCTCCTTCGGCTCGAACCCCATGCAGGCACCCGTGACCGAGTCCACCGCGACGGTGTCCGTGCCCGCAATGATCAGGCCCATCTCGATCGGCGTGCCGGTGTGGGGGCCCTGGCCCTCCATCCCGATCACGGCGTCGACGATGGTCAGATCGGCCTTCCGGATCCGGTATTCGTCGACGACCTTGGGATCGATGTCGTTGCGGTGCTGACCCTGCTGGTTCGTGTGCAGGCCCTTCCCGTCGACGCCGCCCTCGCTCGGGTGGTCGTTGCGCAGGATGCCCTGCCAGTTCGCGATCCCGAGCGTGACCGTCTTGGCCAGGTGGACCTTCATCTTGGGCACGTTGATCACGACGTCGGCGTCGAGGAATGGCTTCCACACGTCGGCCTCGTGCAGGTACCGCGCGCCGGGCACCTTCACGTGCACCGTCTCGTGCTCATCGAAGTAGATGATCCGGTCCGCTTTGCCGCGCTCGGCGGCCTCGAGCAGGCCGCTCTGCGCGAACGCCGGGCGGGCCTTCCCGACGTGCTTGCCGAGGGAGGGGTTGTCGCCGACCGCGATCTCGCCCGCCTTCGACGCCTCCTTGAGGTACAGGAGGACCGCCTCGAGCGTGCGCGGGTCGACCACGGCGAAGCTCGTCGGCGGGGCCTGGAAGGCGAGGTTCGGCTTGACCAGAACCTTCTGGCCGGGCTTGATGACATTGTCGATGCTACCGACGGCGAGCTCCACGGCCTCCTTGACGGCCGCCTTGATCTTCGCAACGTCCTCGTCGTATCGGACGTACTCGCCGGCCATGAACTGGGCGTTGCCCTTCAGCTCGCCCGTGCGGGAGATCGCTACGCGTGTCGTCATGAACAGGACCTCCGTGTGACAGTCGTCCCGGTCGAGCGGATCGGGACGGAAGCGTTACTTCGCGCCGGCCCCGGCGCTGACACCGACCGCCGTGGGCGCCGCTGTGGCGGTCGGCTCAGGGGTGGGCGCGGGATAGAACGGCTTCATCACGTAGTCGAAGAACAGAGCGCCAATCGGCCCACCGACGAGCGGGCCACCCACCGTCACCAGGAGTGAGCCGCCGTCACGGACCCCCGGGAACGCGATCGACCCGAAGCCCATGAGCCAGGTCAGGATCCGCGGGCCGAGATCGCGGGCCGGGTTCAACGAGGTCATCGTCAGCGGGGCGTCGATGATGACGATCATGCAGACGAGGACGCCAAGGGCGATCGGGAAGAACCAGCTGCTCGGAGCGTTGACGGCCCGCCGTTCGAGCAGTGCCAGGATGAAGGCCACCAGCACGGCGGTGCAGAGCGCCTCGGCCAGGAAGCCGGTCCAGATCGGCACCGCGTCGTAGGCGGCCTGATTGATGCCGACCACCCAGGGATGGGGCGAGATCGGGATGAACATCATCGCCAGCTTCTCGCTCCCGGGCTGGCCGATCACGAGGTGGTTCTTGGCCGCGAACTGGCCAAGCGCGGGGCCGAACAGGGCCAGGAGCGACACGGCCCCCAGGAAACCGCCCACGATCTGCGAGATCCAGTACTGCACCACCCGATTCCAGGGGAACCGTCCGGTGATCGCGAGACTGAGGGTCACCGCCGGGTTGAAGTGCGCGCCGGACATGGACGCTCCGGCGTACACGGCGATCGCGACCGCGAAACCCCAGCCCATACCCGCGCTGTAGAAGTCGCCGATCACTCCGAACAGGATCGCGGAGAAGATCAGCCCGCAGCCAAAGAGGACGATCAGGTAGACGCCGATCGCTTCTCCGATGTACTTGCCGAGCCAGGATTCCCTCATCAGACTCCTCCCGCGCCAGCGCACCGTGCGCAGGCGCCCTCTCCGTAAGGAGGGCCGGAGGCGGGTGAGACGCAGTGGTCAGCTGACGTCGTTTGACCGCCCCCGGGGTGCCTGTGGTGTTCGCAGCCTCCCAGGGCCGTCGGAGAACCGATGGCGCCCCTCTCCGACGAGCCGACAGCGGCCACCGCCGGTGACCCCGCGGCACAGCGGCCTCTCCGTAATCGCCGCGATGGGCACCCTAGGCAGTGGTCCCCGTGGTGTCTACGGTGTTTTCAGATGGTGAGAATCCGACCCGGGCCCGAGGTGTCGCGGGTCTCGAACAGCAGCGCCGAGGAGCGCCTCGCGGTGTTCGCCACCAGGCTGATCAGGCGTTCCGGCCCAGGGCGGAGGCGCTCCGGGCCCACTGCCACTGCGACGGCCGCGGCCGGCCGGCCGGCGGGCACGCGGATGCGAGCGGCGACACAGCACAGCCCCTCCTCGCCTTCCTCGATGTCCAGCGCGATCCCGCGCGACCGGGCTGTTTCGAGCTCGGCGAAGAAGTCGTCCACTCCCGTGACGGTGCGGTCGGTGAGTGGCTCGAGCGGGCGCCCGCGCAGCACCGCAATCGCGATGTTGGGGTCCAGGCTCGCGAGCAGCACTTTGCCGAGCGCCATGGTGTGGGACGGGCCCCGCAAGCCGGCGCGGAGATGATCGCCATGCTCGGCGTCCGGCGCCGCCCGCACCGACATGATGACCGTCTGCCTCCCGACCAGGCGTCCGAGCACGGCCACGTCGCCGCAGCGGTCGGCCAGCTCTCCGAGCAGCGGCTGCAACTCGGGGAAGGGGTCGGGTCGGTGGTCGAGGTGCTCGACGAGCGCCGCCACGCCTTCCCCGATCACGAGCCCGCTGGCACCCAGGCGCACGAGGTACCCCTCGTCGATCAGGGTGTTGACCAGGTGGTAGGCGGTCGAGATGGGGAGCCCGAGGCCCGCCGCGATCTCCTTGGGGGCCGCGCCCTCGTTGGCGGCTACGTACTCGAGGACGTGAAGGCCCCGGGCGAGGGTTGAGAGTGCGTCAGCATGGCGACCGTGGCCAGCTGGCGACTGGACATCGAGGGCGAGGTCCCTGGGGCGCATGCTCGACTCCCCGTGGCATGGGCGGCACGGACAGGCCACTGACGTTGTCCCATCCAGCCCTCCGCCGCCAGTGCCATCCGGCCCCAGCCATGAGCGGAGCCGAGCGGATGCCCGCGACCGTGAAGGAGACGCCCGCGGCGCCCAGCCGTAATCCCGAGGCCGGTGATGCGGACGATCGAGAGGGCGAGCAGCGGTGTTCCGTATCGCGCTGGACCTCCTGGGGAGACCGTTCTTCGCAACGATCCTTCACGACGCCGCCCGGCCCACCTGGACGGGACCGGCTGACACACCGGCCGCGCGGCAACCGTCGGCATCTCCGGCACAGCCTCGACGACCAGCGGCGGGAATCAGACCAGGGCGGTTGCCGGTTCCAGCAGCCGAAAGTCGCGACCACCCGCGTCGAGGCGGGCGCGAGCGCCGATGGGCAGCGTGAGCATGGGGTCCGTGTGGCCGAGATCGACGTTGCCGAGGACCGGGATGCCGGCCGACGCCGTCCGGTCTGCGACGACGTCCCAGAGCGCCGTGGTCTGCTCGTCGGTGTAGCGCGTCGGCCGCCCCACCACGAGACCCGCGACCGCGTCGAACACCCCCAGGTGTTCGAGGTCCGTCAGATAGGCGTCGACGTGTGCCGGCGATGGGGCCTCCTCGGAGGTCTCGAGAAAGAGGATCGCACCGCGCAGGTCGGGCCAGAAGGCGGATCCCTTGAGGTGCCAGCAGATCGTCTCGAGGCAGCCGCCGATGAGCGGGCCTTCCGCGGCCCCGGAACGGAGCGTGATCCAGCCCGAGCTCGGGCGCCGTGCGCGCGCCCGGGTGAGGTCGGCCTGGGTGACGAAGTCGAGGAACTCGTCGGTCCATTCGGCCGCCGCTCGAAGCGGATCGGCGCGGCCTCGAACCAGGCCGCGCGCAGGAACCGATCGGTGTCGGGCAGGACCGCCGGGAACTCGGCCAGCTCAAGCGCGAGGGACGGGCCGTGGAAGGTCCGCAATCCCGAGCGCTGAGCGATCGCCCAGAGCAGCACGGTCACGTCGGAATAGCCCTGCAGGATCTTCGGGTGCGCGGCGAGCAGGTCGAAGTCGAGATGCGGCAGGATCTGGTTGGCGTGGTTCCCGCCGATCGAGGCGAGCACGACGCGGACGCGATCGTCGAGGAATGCCGCATGGATGTCTGCCGCCCGCGCCTGCGGCGATGCGGAGACCCAGCCTGCCTTTCCGCCGGCGTTCGGCATCAGTCGGACCTGCAGGCCGAGGGACTCCAGGTAGGCGCGACCTCGTGCGACGCGATGCGGCCACCACGCCACGGCCGGCGCGGACGGCGAGATGATCGCCACGGTATCGCCGGCCCGGACCCGCGGCGGGGCTTCCAGGTCGTGCAGGCTATTGCGTTGCTCCATCGGCCCACTGTCGGCGACCCGGGCACCGCGGTCAAGGTCAGGGGGCCTTCGTCAGTCTCTCGACATCGTCCCCGTCCCGCCGGACGGCCAAGCGACGCGGTCCGCCGTGCGGTACACCGAGATCATTGCCCGAACCGTCGCCGCGAGGCGCTCCCGGAGCTCGGGCGGGTCCATGACCTCGACGCGAGCCCCCAGGCGGAGCAGGTCATCGTGTGCGGTCTCGAGCGTGCTGGTCCGGAACCTCGCGCGTACCCATCCGCCGCCCGCGGGATGTGCGGTCACCTCGCCACGCACGCCATCCTCCGTCTCGATCGCCGTGACGTTGGCTCCGGTCGCGTACTCGAGGTCACCGATCGCATCCGCGCGAACGCGCACCATCACTTCGAGCCGCCGGATGCCCTCCTCGAAGGCGACTGCGGTCGCCTCCCAGTGCTTCGAGAGATCGAATGCCGCGGGACGCTCGAACCGCTCGTCGAGACAGACTGCCCGCAGGATCCGCGAGACTCGGTACGTTCGCAGCAGGTTGTCGCGGCGCGCGACGAGGTACCAGATGCCGGCCTTCAGCACCAGCCCAAGCGGCTGGACGCGGCGCTCGACCGGCCCGTCAGGGCCGTCGTAGTTCATCTCCAGCACGCGTGACTCCCACACCCCCTCCGCCACCGTGCCGAGCGAGGTGACCGTCTCGTCGCGGCGGAACCACCCGGGGGCCACGAACAGGAAGCGCTCGCGCAGGCGGGCCGCGCGGCTCCGCAGCTCGGTAGGCAGCGCGGCCATGACCTTGAGCTGAGCCGCCGCCAGCACCGTCCCCAACCCCAGCTGCGCAGCCGGGCCCTCGAGCCCGGAGAGGAACAGCGCCTCCGCTTCGTCCTGGTTCAGGCCGGTGAGCCGTGTGCGATAGCCATCGACCAGCCGGTAGCCACCCGCCGGTCCCCGCTCCGCGTACACCGGCACCCCCGCCGCGGCCAACCCATCGAGGTCGCGATACACCGTCCGGAGCGACACCTCGAGCTCGTCGGCGAGCTCGCGCGCCGTCATCTGACCGCGCGTCTGGAGGAGCAGGAGGACCGAGATCAGGCGGCTCGCATGCATGGGTGCGAACGATACCGGCCCTTTCCTGCCGTCATGTGTCAGGTATGCCGGATAGGCTGACGCCTGTCAATGATCGGTGTCGCACGGGGGGCGAAATCCCCCGGAAGGTGTCGCGAGGGCACGTGTCGTGATGGATCCCGAGCTTCTTCTGACGACGATCCGGCAGGACCACGAGCGGCTGGCGAACGACGTGGCGCGTCAAAGGATGGCGGCCGAACTCACCCGGCCGCGTCGACCCGGGTTGCCGCGCCGCACGCTCGGCCGCCTGCTGGTCCGTGCCGGGCTGTGGCTCATGGTGTCGCGCCCGGCGACGCCGGCACGCTCGCTCGACTAGCCTGGCGGTGTGGCTCGCCGGCCTCGCGCCCGAGCCATCGAGGGCCACCCGCGGGCTCGTCGACGACGACCAGCCCGCGGCTACTCGAGGTGGAGCGCCTCGCGCAGCTGGATCTGGCGGATGATGTCCGCCCGGCTGAGCACACCCATGAGTCGCCCGTCTTCCAGCACCGGCAGCTGCTCGAAGTCACCCGCGAGCATGGCCTCCAGCGCCGCGGCCAGCGGGGTATCCGGCCCCACGGTGGTGACGCCCGAACGCCCACCCATCACGTCGACCACGCGGGTGGACGCGCGCGCCTGCGGCGCGATCGCCTGGATGTCACCGAGCGTGACCATCCCCACGAGGCGGTCCCCGGCGACGACGGGAACGGCGCGCCGGTTGCCCGGCACCAGGTATGCCTCGATCAGGTCCTCGACCGAGGCGTTGGGCGCGATCGCGGTCGTGTCGGGGCGCATGACGTCGCGGACCGACACGCCGGTCAGGCGCTCCTCGGACCGCACCTGCCGGAGCTGCGCCGCGCCCGCCCCCTGCAGGAACCAGCCGATGACCGCGATCCAGATCCCGTTGAACGCGTTGCCCCCGAGGACCAGGAGGACGCCCAGGACCATGAAGACGTAGCCCACCAGCTGTCCGGCGCCCACCGCCACCTCGAGACCCCGGCGCATGCTGCCGGTGAGCTGCCACACGACGGCACGCAGCACACGGCCCCCATCCAGGGGGAAGCCGGGGATGAGGTTGAAGCCTCCGAGCAGTGCGTTGATGAGGGCGAGGTAGCCGAACAGGGCGACCACGCGCGGGTCGCCGACCACCGCGGCGACGAGGAAGCAGGCGCCTGCCAGCAGCAGGCTGGTCAGCGGTCCCACGATCGCGACCAGGAACTCGGTCGAGGCGCGGGGGGCATCGCTGGTCAGGCTGGAGATGCCCCCGAAGATGAAGAGCGTGATCGAGGCGGCCTGCATGCCCCGGGTGCGCGCGGCCAGCGAGTGCGCCAGCTCGTGCACCAGGACGGAGGCGAAGAGCAGGATCGCCGAGATCGCACCGAGCGTCCAGGCCTGGGCGGCCGTGAGGTCCGGCAGCAGGGGCGGGTAGTAGCCCACGGCGAGCGACCAGGTCACCAGCGCGAAGATCACCAGCCAGCTGACGTGGACATACACGTCGATGCCGGCGATGCGGAAGATGCGGAGCGATCCGGCGCGCACGGGCGCAGCGTAGCCGATCGCGCCATCCGGTCGTCTGTTTCGGGCGCAACGACTCTGGCCGACCCGGCGTCGGCCGACGACCATGCGACACGATCGCGGGAAGCGACGAGGCGCGGCCCACACGGCGGCCGCCGGGACCGTGCGGAGCGACTGGCGAGACCGTCCGGCCGTTCGGAGGGACGCTCCCATGCCAACGCCGGTCGTCCTGTCGGGTGGCCCGACCGTCGTGTTCCTGTCGGTGGGCGCCGCCGTCATGGTCGCCCGGGGTCTGCGTTGCCCCGGGCCGTTCAGCCCGAGGTAGGCGCCATGGACACCGTACGCCCCGAACCGCCCAATCTGGCCGCTCGCCTGCGCCGCGCGAAGGTGGACGAGCGCGTGGCTGCGCTCCTGGCGGCGGCGGTCGCCGAGGAGCTCGGCGCCGGACTCCTGCGCGACCAGGATGCCGCCGCCGCGCGACGGCTCGGCGAGCTCGTCGAAGCGGCCGCCCGCCAGACCGGGACGAGCGCGGTGAACAAGCTCGTCCTCGAAGTCCTCGCACTCCTCGACGAGGCTCCCGACCTGCGCGACCAGCTCGCCCGGCTGCATCCCGAGCTTCGGTACCACTGACCCTCCAGGCCTGCCCCACGTCGCGCGTGGCCGCCTTGGGGGGCTGGCCGTGAGAACTCGAACCCCGGAGTGCCGCCGGGCGGCTCGGCCCTTGCACCCGGGGTGGGGCGCGACCACACTTGGGCCGAGGTTGGCGTCCAGTGCTGATCCGTCTGACGTCTGAGCGCGTGGAGGTGGCCTTCCTGGCCGGCCACCTTCTCCGGGTCCCGCCAGGCCGCGTCATGCGCTGCTCGTGTGGCTGGGAGGGCGAAGATTGGTACGCGCATCGCCGGCGCGTGCTGATCGTGTGGCTCGAGGAGCAACGCCTGGCCCTCCGGGCGAGGCTGCTGGACGAGGAAGGGATCGACCGGCCGTGACGCCGGGCCCGAACTCCGGCTGAACAGGGGGACCGCATGGGAGACGACGAACCGCGGCTTCCGCCCGGAACCGACCTGCGGCGCTGGGTGCGCCTGCGTCGCCGCCTCAACGCCCCTCCGCAGCGCGTGTTCCGTGCCTGGGCCGACCCGGAAGAGCTCGCGCGGTGGTTCCCCGTCCAGATCGAGGGCGGTCTGGCGGTCGGATCGCGGTCGGTGCTGGCCTGGCCGGATCGGCGCGTGTGGTGGGAGGTGACGCGTGCGGAGCCCGACTCGCGGTTCGCGTTCCGCCGGCCGTGGCTCCCGGACGAATCCCTGGTCACCGACGTCCACGTGGCGATCGGCCCTGCGGGGTATGGAACCCACATGGAGCTCGAGGACGGTCCCTTTCTCCTCGAGATCCCGGGTGGGATCGACGCCTGGGCGGAGGCTATCGCGCTCTGGAGCGATGCCCTGGCGATGCTCCGCGCGCACCTCGACTTCAGCGTCGACCTGCGGCCGGGCCGCTAGCCCGAAGCTCCAGCGGACCGCGAGCACGACTGAGCACGGCCTGCGCTGACGCGTTCTGCCTACGTGCCTGCGGGTGAGAGCCCGAGGAGTTCGAAGGCGCGGGCCTGGAGCGGGGTCGGCGTGGCGGC
>JAJYNP010000017.1 GCA_021786265.1 Chloroflexota bacterium | reverse complement strand
GCTTCGGCGGGGTGCCACTGTCCGTCGCGAAGTACGGGGGATAGGCGGGGTTGTCCGTGCCGACGGTGAGCTTGCCGCTCACGAGCGTCTGGGCCTGGCCCTTCAGACAGCCGGCGGCGATGGCCGCCGCCGACGCGGGGGCGCTCGCGACTGCCGCGGGGCTGGCGGCCGCGCTCGCGGCAGCACTCGGCGCGGCCGGCTGCGCGGCTGTCGCGGAGGGCACCGCATTGCTGGCCGGCCCGATCCTGGGCGCCGTGGTGGCACCCGCGCCGCAAGCCGCGAGCAGCACGGCTGCCAGCGGGACGGCGAGCAGCCTGATCCTGGTATGCATCGGTGGCCTCCTCTCGCTCCCTCGCACCGTGACGCACCCCACGCGCTCACGGAGCAACCCTTCCTCGTCAGTGTAGCCGTCGCGTCCGCACCGCTCGCGGCCCTCGCGTCTCTCCCGAGCGGGCTCTGCCCGTGCGCCGCCTGACGAGTGGAGCTATCCGCGCGGCGCCCTGCGGATCGTGAGCCGGTCCCCGGAACGCAGCCCCATCCGCGTCCCCGCGTCCCCCTGGTCGACGGCCAGGCACAGGCGACCGTAGGAGTCCTCGTACAGCAACGGCTCGCCCGGCGGGACGGCCCCGAAGGTCAACTGCCATGTCACCGTCGCGGGCCGCGCATCGCGCACCGTGAGGCTGACGTCGTCGCGGGACGGCCCGCGCGGAGACGGCATGATCGACAGGGGATCGCCCGGGGCCAGCGGGCCGAGTGCGGTCTCCAGGTCCTGCCGTTCCCCCGCCAGCTTGACGTTGCCGAACGTGTCGACGTAGACCACCGCGGTCGCCAGCGCATCGGGCAACGCCTGGGGCACCGGCACATCCAGGCGAACCAGGTCCGCCGGGTCGAGCGGCCGGCCGAACGCCTCGAGCGGGACGCCCAGCGCCAGGTGAGCGCCGGCCGGGGCGAAGACGTCGCGGCCGTGGAAGGACGAGCTGACCACCGGGAGCCGGTAGTCGGCGTTCTCGAGGGCGTGTGCGGCCACGATCCCCCCCAGCCGTTCCGCGGCGGGCAGGAGCAGCCCGTTGTCCGGTCCCACCAGGACGTCTCCGCGAGCGACACGCGCGGCGATGGGCAGGCGCGCGGTGCCGACGCCCGGGTCGACGACCGCGACGTGCACACCCACGGGCAGGTACGGCAGCGCGGCCCACAGCAGCAGCGCGCCGTCGAGCACCGCGTACTTCGCGATCTCGTGGCTCACGTCGAGGAGCCGGACGCGCGGCGCGATGCCGAGGATCACGCCGCGGCAGATTGCCGGCGAGGGGTCGCGCTCCCCGAAATCCGTGGTGAGGCTGACGAGCGGCGGCGTCTCGCGGGTTCCACCGGCGCCGCGCGCGCCGGCCGGGAGTGCCCGCTCGGCGGCGGGCGTCAGGATCGGGCGCGTGAAGGTCTCGGGCATCGGCCGGATGGTAGCTGACCGTACACTGGCGCCGTGCGCGTGCGCGCCATTCATCTCCGCCTGCTCTCGGGCACCGCGGCCCTCCTCTGGGGGGCCGCGGTCGTTGCCGTGGCCGTGGGCTACCGTCCCGGGGTGCCGGTGGCCCCGCTGCTGGCCGCGACCCCCGTCGTCGGCCTGGGCGCATCGCTGGCCGCGCTCGCGTGGCCCCCGCTCGTCCGGGGGCGGCGGGAGTCCGCCGTGGTCGCGTGGGCCGGCATCCTGGAGCTGTTGCTCCTCGCGCCGTCGGTGGGCGGCCTGGTCGCCGCCCTGCACCAGGCGTCTGCGACGCCCTTCCTCCCGTCCCTCGAGGACGCGTATGGTTGGTTCCTCGCGCTGGGAGCCGCGTCGCTGCTGGCCGGGCTCGGCGTCTCCCGACGGGTGCTGGGCGGTACCTCGATCCGGCGCGCACGCGCCGGGCTCGCGGGACTGATCGCGGTCGCGATGCTGGCCGTGGGATCCGGCGTGTCCGGGGTGGCCGCTCTTGGAACCGAGCTCGCGCTCACCTCGACAGCGGGTCCGGCAGGCCCGTTCACGTCGGCAGCGCCGCCGCTTCCGCCAGCATGCTCGACGCTGCCGGGTGTCCCCGGGAACGCGAGCGTGTCCGTGCAGGCCGCGGCCTGGAGCGGCAACCAGAAGGTGGGAACCGTGACGCTTGCGGGCACCCGCGCGGGCGACAACGAGAGCTGGACGGCCAGCCTGGCCGGGTGGCCGGTGGACTCGGGGCGGGAGCCCCCCTCGCTCGCCTACACCAGGGTCGGGTCGTCCGCGTGGCTCCGTCCCGCCGGCGCCCCGTGGAGCGAAGTGCCGGTGGTCGAGGAGATCACGCCGTACGTGGAGGTCGGGGCGACACCCGCGCCGGTGATCCTGCAGGACCGCGAGACGCTCGACTCGGAGGTGGTCCGCGTCACGCTCGCGAGCCCCGCCCGCCTCGCGGCGGAGGACATCGGGATCGAGATTGTCGACGGCGCCCGGGCCCGGCACTGCCGGCTGCTGGCCGGCGGCTCCGTCGCGCTGCAGGCCTTCCGTCCGTTGCGCTGGCTGATCGGGCAGCCCCCCCTGGCCGACACGACCGCGATTGCCGACTGGCGGGGCAACCTTGACTGGTGGCTGCTGCCGGACGGCCGGCTGGCGATGGTCTCGGTCTCCGTGGAGGGCCTGAACCCGGGCTGGCCGGGGGGCCTGCAGGGCACCCTCCAGGCGACACTGACCACGCACCCGCTGGCGAGCCCGCCCCCGATCGTGGCTCCCACCCCGTGAGCGACCCGGAGGCGCAACCATGACCCTTTCGCCCGAGGACCGCGCCGGCCTGAAGTGGGACCGGGCCGCCCGGTACCTGAAGATCGCGCGGGTCCTCCACCAGCACCGCGAGGGGCTCGGTGCGGCCGCCATCGCCGACCTCGTGGGGGTCTCGAAGCGCACGGTGTACCGCGACCTCGTCGCGATGGAGAGGGACGCCGGGCTCCCGATCTGGCAGGACGCGGGCCGGTTCGGCCTCGAGGAGGGGGCGTTCCTCCCTCCGCTGGACCTGACGCTCCACGAGGCGATGACCCTGTTCCTCGCGCTGCGGGTCCTGGCGAAGGCCAGCGACGAGTACGACAGCGAGCTCATCGGGGCGTTCGTGAAGCTCGCCGCGGTCCTGCCGCCGGTGCTCGCCGAGCACATCCAGGCGACCGCCGACCTCGTCGCGGAGCGGCCCCCCGACCAGCGGTTCACGCGCGTGTTCCGGACGCTCACCGAGGCCTGGGCGCGCGGCCGGGTCGTGGAGATCGAGTACGACGCCCGGACCTACGACCCGTCGCGGGGGGTGCGCCGGGCACGGGTTCGCCCGTACGCGATCGAGCCGTCGGCGCTGACGCACGCCCTGTACCTGATCGGGCTCGACGAGGAGCGGGGCGGCCGGAGGACGTTCAAGGTGGAGCGGATCCGCGATGCCACGCTCACCACGGAGACCTTCGAGCGGGAGGAGGCGGGGGGAACCGCCGCCGAGCTCGCTCGCGGGTGGGACGTGATCGCCGATCAACCGCTGGAGGCGGTCACGGTCCGCTTCTCGCCCGAGGTGGCGCGCCGCGCGGCCGAGACCCGGTGGCATACCAGCCAGCGGCTCGAGCCGCAGCCGGATGGCTCGCTGCTGTGGCGCGCGCAGGTCGCGGGGCTGTACGAGGTACTGGTCTGGATCCTGGGCTGGGGCGGTGACGCGGAGGTGCTGGAACCGCCGGAGCTGCGCCGGCGCGCGGCCGAGGAGTTGCGGCGTGCGGCGGACCGGTACCGCGCGGAGAGCTGACGCGGGGAGCTGGCGCGGAGAGATGGCGCGGGCGGCTGGCGCGGGGCGCTGCCCGGGCTAGGGGGCGCCCACCTTCGGCGCGGATCGCCCGGCCTCGGCCGCCACCCGGAGCAGGCGGGGAAACCAGTGCAGCCAGAGGGCCTCGTGGAGCTCCCGCTGGCGGCCTCCCGGGAGACCCACGTGGCGCAGCGTCACGTGGGTCACCGCGCCGTGATCGATCGCGTCGAGCGCCACCACCGTGGGCTGCCCCAGCGGCGCATCCTCCCAGTCGAGCGAGAACGACACGTGCTGGGGCGGATCGACCGCCAGGACGGCACCGACCGCCACCGCATCGGCGAGCCGCAGCCGGACCGGAGCCCCCACCCGGCCCTCGAACTCCGCGCCG
>JAJYNP010000177.1 GCA_021786265.1 Chloroflexota bacterium | reverse complement strand
GTTGCCGGATGGAAGGGTGTTGACCCGTAACCTCGTTGCGTTCGGCCGACCAGCACAGCCGTCTTACCTTACCTGCGGGACCCTCGCGGCTCAGTGTGGTCGTGCATCGATCCCCGTGATCGGCGTCCAGATCGGGTCCTCACAGGAGCACATCAGCGGGCAAGCCGGAGGAAGTTCAGGTAGTTGTTGAGCGAGATGAACTTCGTGGCGGCGTCTTTCAGTTCCCGAGACGCAGATCCCAGAACATGACGTGGACGGTGAACCCGCGGCCACGCAAGTTCTGCACGGTCGGAACGAAGTCGGAGTCGCCGGCGACGAGGGTGATCTCATCCCGCTCAGCGCTCATGCGCTCGTACGAGTCGGCCATGATCTCGGTCGCGATGCTCGTGTCAACCTTCTTCTCGCGGTTGCGAATGTTCCGATCGTAGACGATGGGCTCGAAGCCCTTGCTGCGGGCGATCTCCCAAAGCGTGTCGTTCGGTGGTGGCCGTGACCCGAATAGGACGGCGCGGCCAACCTCGGAGGTCTGGCCGCCTGCGAATCCGTAGAGCCTTCCGAAGTCGATCTTCCAGTCGCGATCGCAGATGTTCGCGTTCTGTGCCGTCCAGATGTCGGGCGCAAGCCCGATTTGGACGGCGCTGACGTGCATGCCCTCAATCCAGACGTTGGAGTTGTCCACGTAGAGGAAGTTCATTCTTCGCCTCGCGCGCCCGGCCGCTGCAGGTGGCGCGCGGCGACCGCGCCCAGGGTGCCTGTCAGGGCGTCTTCGAATTCGCGCGAGACGTCTTCGGTGTCGCTCGTGGCGTGGGTGACCTCGTGGAGGAGGGTCCCCGCCCACCTCGGGAGCGTCTTCAGCTGGTCGCGCCGGATGACGATCTCGCCGGCGATCGGTTCCCAGGACCCGGCAACCGTGTCCGTCCCTGACGCATCTACCCGCATGGTTTCCGAGATGCGAATCGCTTTCACGTTGCGAGGGTATGAGCCCTGGAGGGCGATGATGTCCCGAGTGCGGGCGAAGATGGCCCGTTCCCGCTCGGTGAGCTCGGCCTCATCAACGAACGCGTAGTTGAAGCCGTCGTTCCAGCGCTGCCGGAACACTCCGAGGTCAACGATCGGGTTACCGACGACGTCGACCGAGCCGCCAAGCTTGCGGCGCAGCTGGTCCGGCACCGCCACGATCCGGTAGCCATCCTCACGAGCGCGGTCGACGTAGGCTGGCATTGCCGCGATTTCCCACGCGGTGAGGAAGACGACTCTCTCGGAGGCGTTGAGGGTGCGGCAGGCGTGCAGGGAGACGTCGAGCCAGCTCGTCTCGTCGTGCCAGGTTCCCGTCTCGTACCCCTTGAGGTCGGCCGCGAGTGCGTTCGCCACCTCGGTCGAGGTCGACGCGAGCAGGACGGCCTTGACCCGGTCGGCGTAGGCGGTCCGCCCGACGTTCGACCGCTCGCGGTTCAGGGCTCGGCGCAGCGGGGCGGTCAGCGACGTAATGTCATAGGAGAAGAGGAATCGCTCTTCCTCTGCCACACGCAGCCCGTTGACGTAAATTCGGGCCGGTCGTCCCTTGGCCCGACGGAGCACCGCCCCGAGGCCGGTCCGCTCAAGGACATCGTCGCCCGAGTAGCGAAGGAAGAGGGCCTTGGCCGCGTCGACGTCCTCGTCGCGAATCCCGCCGACGGCCACGTCCGTGCCGATCATTGCGGGGTCGCTCGACGGGTCGACTGCCACATGCAGGGTCGTGAGGTCGTCGAAGCCGTGCTTCGGGAGGCGGGCAAGGGTCATGTCGGCGTGCCGGGAACGTATGACCACGTCGGCTCCGCGTCGATCGAAGCTGGCGAGGGCGTCCTTGAGACCGACCCCGAACTTGCCGACCACGAGTTCTGGGTGCCGGAGCTTCTCGCGGTCTTCCTTCTGGGTGAGATTCTCGTAGCGAAGCCCCCGGCCAAAGTCGCGCACGTGCCAGCGCCCGTCGGCGTCCTTGTCGATCTGCGGCTCAGCCGTCTTGGTGAGGCTTGACTCGTCGAGCGCGTTGGCGATCAGCTCACGCAGCGCGTGCGCGACCGTCCAGTGCTCGAGGACCCGCTCCACGTTGAGGTCGAAAGCGGTCATCGCGCGCGCCTCCCCTTGTCTTGGCCGAGAGCACTTCGGGCCGCGCCTGACGCCATTTCAGGCGATCGCCCGCTGGCCGAACGCGCCTTCGCTGGCTCCCCCGGCGCCTCGGAGGCTTCGGGTTGGAAGGCGCGCGCCGTGTCCCAAACCGTTCTCAGTGCATCCATGAAGCCGGTCATCTCGGCTCCGCTCCAAAGAGGAAGGATGGCTGCCGGACCGAACAACTGCTCGACTTCGGCAGCGTTCGTGCTCTTCTTCCTGAAGTAGCCGTAGAGGGGGCTCGCCTCGATGTCCGATCCTCGCAATGCCTCTCTGGCGCTCCAGTTCCACTCGGCTAGGTACTCGAGCTCCGACCACGGGCATTCGGCAGCGTATTCGAGGCCCTCTCGGTAGCCCTCTTGATAGGCCGACTCGGCCTCCTGGGCGAGACGCGGAACGAGCCGTGAGACCATGTTCTCGGCGCCATCGGGTCGCCGTCGAGCGAAGGCGGGCTTTGGGGCTTTCTCACTGACGTACACGCGCAGGGCGTCCTGGACCAGCTGTGATGGGTTCTGATCGGCGCCACTCACCCTGGCGCGGTCCCAGAGCTCGTCTGGAACGTAGACGGTGAACTTGGCCAAGGTACGCTGCCTCCGTTCGGCGAACGGCGCTTCAAAGCGCTACTCAAGGTGTACCATAGGGAGTCCTCCCTGTCAAGAGGTCCACCCAGGCTGAACTGTCCGGCGGCGCGGCCGCCCTGTGTCTCCTCGGGCGAACCCGACGCCCATCAGATCCCGCTCCACTCGAGCGCGGCCTGCGTGGGGTCGGCGCATCCAACCGGCCACACGTGTCATGCTCGATCCCACACCAACCCCCTGAAGACTTCGACGCCACGTTACGTCCGGAGCGCATCCGCCGAAGGCCGCGCCGCTGCCGGCGCAGGATTCGAGTCAGCGAGTGGTCGCGGCGCGGAGCGAGCGGACGAGCCGTCCGAGGGCGGCCACGTCGCGGCCGGCCGGGCCGAGAGCGTCGACGAGGGCCGACGCGACGATCACCCCGTCAGCTCCGGCGGCGGCGAGGGCGCGGACGTGGGCGGGCCGACTGACGCCGAAACCGACCGCGACCGGGACGGGTGATGCGGCCCGAACGTCTCGGACGAGCCGACCGACGGTCCTCGGGAGCGTGGTGCGGGCGCCGGTGACACCGACGAGCGAGACGCAGTAGAGGAATCCCCCGGTCCGGGCGGCGATCCGGACGCGTCGCTCGGGCGGCGTCGTGGGTGCCACGAGGTAGACGACGGCGAGTCCGACGTCGCGAGCGACCGGCTCGAACCGGACGCCTTCGTCGGGGGTGAGGTCGGCCACGATGATCCCCGACGCGCCGGCGGCCGCGAGGCGGCCCGCGACGGCCCTGCCATCACCGCCGCCGATCACCTGGTTCGCATAGCACATCGGGACGAGCGGCAGCCGCGGTCGAGCGGCGGCGATCCGTTCCAGCAGCGCGATAGAGCCGTCGAGCGTCGCCCCCGCTCGAAGCGCCGCCGACGCCGCATGCTGGAGCGTGGCGCCGTCGGCGAGCGGATCGGAGTACGGGAGCCCGATCTCGAGGAGGTCGGCGCCCGCGTCGGCGGCGGCCAGTGCGGCCAGGTAGCTCGTATCCGCGTCCGGATAGCCGGCGACGACGTACGGGATGAGCGCAGCCCGCCCCTCGGCCCTCGCCCGGGCGAAAGCGGCGCCGATCCGGCCCGCGCCCCGCGTTTCGTTCGTACCAGCCAGCGTCGTCGGGGGTCGGTCGGCCGCGATCGGTGCCGTCATCGCCTCCCCTCCCACCGATCGAGCGTCGCGAGGTCCTTGTCGCCCCGGCCGGACAGACCGAGGAGGACGACCGTCTCGTCCGGGTACGGCTTCCCGGAGCCCTCGGTGCCCGCCAGGAGCCGGGGGAGGACGGCGAACGCGTGCGCGGTCTCGAGCGCCGGCAGGATCCCCTCGGCACTGGTGACGGCCCGCATCGCCGCGATGGCGTCGGCGTCGGTCGCAGCCGCGATCTCGAGTCGGCCGGCCTG
>JAJYNP010000146.1 GCA_021786265.1 Chloroflexota bacterium | reverse complement strand
CCAGAAGCACGAGGAGGCGGCCCAGGAGGCCCGTCGCCAGGGCGCCCAGGTGATGTGCTTCCAGGAGCTCTTCTACGGCCCCTACTTCTGCCAGGTCCAGGACGCGCAGTACTACTCGTACACCGAGCACATCCCGGACGGCCCTACCACCCGCCGGATGCAGGACCTCGCGAAGCAGACCGGCATGGTCCTGATCGTCCCGATGTACGAGGAGGACGAGCGGACGCCGGGGCTCTACTACAACACGGCCGCGGTGATCGACGCGGATGGCCGCTACCTGGGCAAGTACCGGAAGACGCACATCCCCCACGTCCAGGGCTTCTGGGAGAAGTTCTACTTCCGGCCCGGCAACCTGGGCTATCCGGTGTTCGAGACCGCGGTCGGCAAGGTCGGCGTCTACATCTGCTACGACCGGCACTTCCCGGAAGGGGCACGGGCGCTGGGCCTGAACGGCGCCGAGATCGTCTTCATCCCGTCCGCCACGAGCCGGGGCCTCTCCGAGTACCTCTGGCGGATCGAGCAGGTGAGCCACGCGGTGGCCAACGGCTACTTCGTGGGCACCATCAACCGCGTGGGGATCGAGCCGCTCGGCGAGGACGACTTCTACGGGCAGAGCTACTTCGTGGACCCCCGCGGCCAGTTCGTGGGCGAGGTCGGCGACGCGCACAAGCCGGAGCTGCTGGTCCGCGACCTGGACCTGGACAAGATCCTGGAGGTCCGGAACACCTGGCAGTGGTACCGCGACCGCCGGCCGGACGCCTACCAGGACCTGGTCCGGCCCTGATCGTCCCCAGCACCCCAGCGCAAGGGATCGGCCATGGACTTCGGGTTCACGCTCAAGCCTGACCGCCCCATCGACCGCGTCGTCAGCCTCGCGCGGCAGGCGGAGGCCGCCGGCTTCGGGTACGGCTGGCTCTTCGACTCGCACGTGCTCTGGCGCGACCCGTACCCGCTGCTGACGCTGATGGCCCAGGCAACCACGACGATGCGCCTGGGGACGTGCGTGACGAACCCGGCGACGCGGGAGCCGTCGGTCACGGCATCCGCCCTGGCCGTCCTCGACGAGCTGAGCGGCGGCCGCATGGACCTGGGCATCGGTCGCGGCGATTCGGCGCGGCGGGTGCTTGGCAAGTCGCCCACGACGATGGGCCAGCTCGAGGAGGCCGTGCACGTGATCCGGGCGCTGGTGGAGGGGCGCCCGATCGAGTACGAGGGCACGCTGCTGCAGCTCGGCTTCACGGCGGGGTACCCGCTCCCGGTGTGGATCGCCGGCTACGGCCCGGTCGCGCTGCGGCTGACCGGCCGCGTGGCGGACGGGGCGATGCTCCAGATCGGCGATCCCGACCTGATCCGCTGGTTCGTCTCGCAGGTGCGGGCCTCGGCGGTGGGGGCCGGGCGGGACCCGCGGGCGGTGCGGGTCATGGCGGCGGCGCCGGCACATGTCGGGGACCTGGCGGAGTGCCGCGACCGGGTGCGCTGGTTCCCGGCGCTGGTCGGCAACCACGTGGTCGATCTGGTCAACAAGTACCAGGGCGACGACCTGCCGGCGGGGCTCACGGCGTACATCCGGAACCGCCGCGGGTACGACTATCTCCACCACGCGGAGGTCGGATCCTCGAACGCCGAATTCGTCACGGACGACATCGTGGATCGCTTCTGCCTGGTGGGATCGGCGGAGGACCATGTCGAGAAGCTGAGGGCGCTGGCCGGGGCGGGCGTGGACCAGTTCAACCTCTACCTGATGAACGGCGACGAGGAGCGCATGCTGGAGATCTACGGCCGCGAGGTCATCCCGGCCCTCCGGGATGTCACGGCTGCGAGCACCTGAGCACGTCCGGTCGCAGGAACCGGCCCGGGTCCGGAACAGGGAGCCAGGAGGTCTGATCGGTGAGAACGCTCATCGCGAACGGCACCGTGGTCAACGCGGACGGCTCGACGCGGGCCGACGTCCTGGTGGACGGCGAGACCATTGCCCTCGTCGGCGCGGACCTCGCCGCCGCGGGCGTGACGGCCGACCGCACGATCGACGCGCGGGGCAGGTACGTGATCCCCGGCGCGATCGACGCGCACACGCACTTCGACATGCCGTTCGGCGGGACGATGTCGAAGGACACGTTCGAGACCGGGACGCGTGCCGCCGCGTTCGGGGGTACCACGACGATCATCGACTTCGCGATCCAGTCGAAGGGGCGGTCGCTGCGCGAGGGCATCGACACCTGGCACGCCAAGGCCGAGGGCAGCTGCGCCATCGACTATGGGTTCCACATGATCGTCTCCGACGTGACCGACGCGGTGCTCGCCGAGATGGACCAGGTGGTCGCCGAGGGCATCCCGGAGTTCAAGCTCTTCACCGCGTACCCGGGCGTGCTCTACAGCGACGACGGCGCGATCTTCCGGGCGATGCAGCGGACCGCGACGAACGGCGGCCTCATCATGATGCACGCCGAGAACGGGATCGCGATCGACGTGGTGGCCAACCAGAACGCCGAGGCCGGACGCACCGACCCCTGGTACCACGGGGTGTCGCGGTACGCGGTGTTCGAGGGCGAGGCGACGAACCGCGTGATCCGGCTCGCGGAGGCGGCCGGGTCGGCGGTGTACATCGTCCACCTGTCGTCGCGCGACGCCCTCGACGCCGTCCGCGCGGGGCGGGATCGCGGGACGCCGGTGTACGCCGAGACGTGCCCGCAGTACCTGTTCCTCTCGCTCGACGACCTGGGCAACGGGTTCGAGGGCGCCAAGTTCGTGTGCTCTCCGCCGCTTCGCACGAAGGACCACTGGCCGGAGCTGTGGAAGGGCCTGCAGGCCGACGACCTGCAGGTGGTGAGCACGGACCACTGCCCGTTCGATTTCCACGGGCAGAAGGACATGGGCCGCGACGACTTCCGCCGGATCCCGAACGGCCTGCCGGCCGTCGAGGATCGGCTCGACCTGGTGCACGACGGCGGTGTCGTGGGCGGGAACATCTCGCGCGAGCGGTGGGTCCAGGTCTGCTCGGCGGCGCCCGCCCGGATGTTCGGGCTGGCGGGGCGCAAGGGCGTGGTCGCACCCGGCGCGGACGCGGACCTGGTGGTCTACGACCCGAACCGCCGGCACACCATCTCGGCCAGCACGCACCACATGAACGTGGACTACTCGTGCTACGAGGGGCGCACCGTGCAGGGCGGCTCGGACGTGGTCCTGAGCCGCGGCAGGGTGATCGTCGAGAACGGCCGCTACCTCGGCACGAAGGGGGACGGCCGCTTCCTCAAGCGGGCACCAACAGGGGACGCGCTGCGCCGCGGCCTGGCCTGAGGCAGACAGCAGGCAGCGCCGGCGAGACAGACCACGCCCCTCGCGGCCAACGCGGCCAACAGGGCGGCCTGCCCGTCCAGGCACGCTGCCGCGAGAGCGCGACGCCGTATCTGGCCGGGAATCCCCCAGGGCGTTGCCGGCGGCAATAGCAGACGCGCCAGGGTCCGGCCGACGCCGCGCCGCCGCCCGCCGAGGGCTGCGGTCCGGCGTCGGCGATCACGGACTCCGGGGTCGGGGCCTCTGGCCGAAGCCGGCGACGGGGGTCGGAGGCCCTGCCAATGCGCCGGGATCGCCGTCGGAGCCGCGTTACCTCGCACGGCAACGCTGCGGAGGATATTTGCCAGGACAACGTGCGGCGAGCGCACGCCGCACGGGTGACGGCCGCGAGGCGCACGCCGCTCCGACGTACGCGCGGCTACCTCGTGCGCGGGAAGCCGAGATCCACCTTCGAGGTGCCCGGGTCCGGCCAGCGCGAGGTCACGACCTTGGCGCGCGTATAGAACTGGACCCCCTCGGGGCCGTACATGTGCAGGTCGCCGAACAGCGACGACTTCCAGCCGCCGAACGAGTAGTACCCGACCGGCACCGGGATCGGCACGTTGATGCCGACCATGCCCACGGTGACGTCGAACTGGAACTGGCGGGCGGCGCCGCCATCCCGCGTGAAGATCGCCGTACCGTTGCCCCAGGGGTTGTCGTTGATCAGGCGCACGGCGTCCTCGTAGGCGGGCACGCGGACCACCGTCAGGACCGGGCCAAAGATCTCGTCGCGGTAGCAGTCCATCGCGGGCGAGACGTGGTCGATGAGCGAGACGCCCAGGAAGAAGCCGTCCGACCGGTACAGCTCGTGCTGGCGGCCGTCGGCGACGACCGTCGCGCCCTGCC
>JAJYNP010000143.1 GCA_021786265.1 Chloroflexota bacterium | reverse complement strand
GAGCAGCACGACGAGTGGCTCACCGCGGATCGTCGCTATCTCCCCCAGGCGTCGATCACCAGGCTCCTCGGCGGCGAGCCGAACCCCACGCTGGGGGACCTGCTCAAGGAGGGTGCCGCCGTCTGAGGACCGCCTCGGCTGGAGACCGAAGTTCCACCACTTGACGGGACACGACCCGGGTCGTGTCGATCCAGCCCTCGCGACTGAAGGTGGGCGCCGGGGTCATCAGCTCCGTGGCCCCGATCGGCACAGAGCTGACCGAAGGAGCGGTGGCCCTGACGGCCTCCGGTCGACCGGTGTTCGTGCTGGAGGGATCGATCCCCGCCTACCGCGACCTGGGACCGGGGCTCACGGGCGACGACGTGCTCCAGCTGGAGAAAGCCCTCGCCAGGCTCGGACACGATCCAGGGCCGGTCGACGGCGTCTACGACAGGCAGACCGGTGCCGCCGTGGCCGCCTGGTACCGCGCAGCTGGCTGGCAGCCGTTCGAGGCCACGGCCGACCAGCTCGCGGCCGTCCGCGCGCTCGAGCTCGAGGCGATCAAGCTCCGCAGCGACAAGCTCGCGGCAGGCGATGCCGTCGCGGCCGCGTCGGCGGATCTCGCCGCGGCCAGGGCCGCTTCCGCGGCGGCGCGCGATGAAGCTGCTGCCGCGCCGGACTCGGTGCGATCGGCCGAGGCTGGGGCGACGGCGGCGAACCAGGCCGCACAGGCGAACGTTGCTGTCATGAAGGCGGCCCGCGATCGGATCGCGGCCGATCCTGCCGGCGCCCCGGAGCGGGTCGCGGCGGCCGCCGTTGCGCGATCCTCGGAGGCAGACCTGGCGCGCGCGCGCGCCGCCCTGTCGAACGCCGCCGAGGCCGTGTCGGTCAGCAGCCTGGCGGTCGCGGCAGCCATGGCCAGCGCCGATGCGGCCAACGAGGCAGCCGCCGCAGACGTGGCCTCCAAGCGCGCGATCAGGAACCAGGTCCTCTCCGATCCCCAGGCGACCCCCGCCGACAGGCAGGCCGCAGATGCCGCTCTCGCTGCCTCGATCGCATTGCAGACGGCGACCGCGACCACTGGCCAGCTGACGGTGCAGCAGGCCCAGGCGGCGGCGGACGCAGCCGAAGGCGAGCGCGTTCTCGCCGCGACGCAGGTTGCGGCTGCCGAGCAGGCGTCGGCCGACGCGGCCGCGGCCCTCGCCCGCATCCTCGACCCCGCGAGGCAGGCCGCGGAACTCGCCGCCGCCGAGCGCGACCTGGCCGCCGCGATCTCCAGCGCCGAGGCGACCCGCCTGGCGGGGATCGCCGCGGTGAATGCGGCCCGCAGGAGCGCGACCCAGACGCAACGCGCGATCGGCGCGGCGGCGGCCTCGGTCGACGCCGCCGACCGGAGATTCATGTCGGCCCGCACCCTCCTGGGGTACCTGGACGCGCCGCTCCGCCAGCTCGGGAAGGAGCTCGCCACGACCAGCCTCCGCGCCGGTATCCAAGTCCCCGCTGACGAGGTGGTCTTCCTGGCGTCAGTCCCGGCCAGGGTCGAACAGGTCAGCGCGGTGAACGGGGACCAGGTCGCCGGGCCGGTCTTCACCGTCACGGGCAATCAGCTCGCCGTCGACACCTCGCTGCCGCTGGAGGAGGCACCTCTCCTGAGGGCGGGCATGGCCGTCGCGATCGACGAGCCCTCGCTCGGCATCGCCGGCACGGGAGTGGTGAGCCGCGTTGCTGACAAGCCGGGAACAAATGGCGTCGACGGCTTCCACGTCTACGTGGAGGTCCAGGTGAAGGAGGCGCCCGTCTCGATCGTCGGCACGTCCGTGCGCCTGACCATCCCCGTCAAGTCCACCGGCGCGTCCGTGCTCGCCGTGCCTGTCAGCGCCCTGTCGCTGGCGGCCGACGGATCCTCGCAGGTCGAGGTGCAGCGCAACGGGACCCTCGAGCCGGTGACGGTGACCCCCGGTCTCGTCGCCGAAGGCTTCGTAGCCGTGACCCCTGTGACGGGCTCGCTCGAGCCCGGCGAGCTCGTGGTGATCGGATTCGACCAGCCGGCAGCGGTGCCCGGTGGCTGATGCGGGGGGTGCCACCCCCGTCATCGAGCTCCGTGGGCTCGGCCGCCGCTTCGGGACGGATCCAGCGGTCGATGCCCTGATCGGAGTCGACCTGCGGATCGCCCGCGGAGAGTGGGTTGCCGTCGAGGGGCCATCTGGATCCGGCAAGTCGACTCTGCTCAACGTCCTGGGATGTCTCGATCGCCATTCGAGCGGAACCTACCTGTTCGAGGGCATCGACGTGTCGGAGCTCAACGACCGAGCCCGGGCCGGTCTCCGGAGCCGGCGCATCGGCTTCATCTTCCAATCCTTCCATCTGCTCGGTCATCGATCCGTGCTGGAGAACGTGATGCTCGCCGAGGTCTACCGGAGGGAATCGCGCGCAGGTCGTCGCCACCGTGCCATGGAGGCGCTGGGTCGCGTCGGGATGACGGATCGCGCCGAGTTCATGCCAACGCACCTGTCGGGCGGTGAACGTCAGCGCGTCGCCGTGGCGAGGGCCCTGCTGGGAACGCCCTCCATCTTGCTCGCCGACGAGCCCACCGGGAACCTGGATTCGCGCACGACGGGTAGCCTCCTGGACCTCCTGGCTGTGCTCCACCGCCAAGGGCTGACGTTGATCCTGATCACCCACGATCGCGATGTCGCCGCTCGTGCGCAGCGGCGACTGCACATCGTCGATGGATCACTGACGGAGGTCCAGTGAAGATCCGGCACACGCCGCGGAATAGGCTCGCTCGGCGCGCCGCGGCCACGGAGCGATCGGGCATCACTGCCCGCGACCTCGCCGACGAAGCCCTGGCCGGCCTCTTCGCCCGACCAGCCCGGACGATCCTCACGATCATCGGCACCGTGATCGGGATCGCGGCCCTCGTCGCGACCCTGGGTCTGTCACGCACTGCAGGCAACCAGATCATCGGACGGTTCGACGCTCTCGCGGCGACCGAGATCGTCGCCAGCATCAAGCCAGGTTCCAACGGTGCAGACGGGGCGTTCCTGCCTTGGGACGCACCTGCGAGGATGACCCGGCTCAACGGGGTCGTGGCTGCCGGGAACCTCAGTGCCGTCAACATCGGCGACGCCCTGATCCGAACCTCGCCCGTGAGCGATCCGGCGGCGCAGACATCATTCGACGTCCCGGTCGTGGCCGCGTCTCCCGGCCTTTTCGCCTCCGTGCACGCGGACCTTCGCGCCGGTCGGTTCCTCGATGAGGGTAATTCGAGCAGGGCGGACCGGGTGGCGCTCCTCGGTCCCGCGGCCGCCCTCCGCATTGGGATCGACAGCGTGAACCAGCTCCCTGCGATCGCCATCGGGGATCGGCTGTACCTCGTGATCGGGATCCTGGCCGGCGTGGCCCGCCAGCCCGACCTCCTCGGGGCTGTCATCATTCCCGAAGGAGCTGCGCGCCGTGACTTCGCGCTGTCCAGCCCCGCGATCGTCGCGGTTGAGACTCGGATGGGGGCAGCGTCGCTGATCGCGCTGCAGACGCCGCTCGCTCTCCGCCCCGACAATCCCGCCGCACTCAAGGTGGCATCGCCGCCGGAGCCCCAACGAATCCGGGAAGCCGTCCAGAGCGACGTGGACCAGTTGTTCCTTCTGCTCGGCGCGGTCTCCCTGCTCGTCGGCGCCATCGGAATCGCGAACGTCACCCTGGTGTCCGTGGTCGAGCGGACGGGAGAGATCGGCCTTCGGCGGGCGCTCGGCGCGACGCGGCTCCACATTGCTGAGCAGTTCCTGATGGAGAGCACCACCATGGGCCTGGTGGGCGGCATTGTCGGGGCGAGCCTCGGCGTCCTCGTCGTCGTGGGCGTGTCGGCCGCCCAGACATGGACCCCCGTCCTTGACCCCGTCCTCGTCCTGGCGGCACCACTCGCCGGCGGTGTCGTGGGGCTTGTGGCGGGAACGTATCCCGCCATTCGGGCAGCACGCATGGAACCTGTCGAGGCCCTGCGCACGGGGACGTGATCGCCGAGGCACGTGCGCGCGGGGGCGGCGCGTGGGCGGGCGCGCGGGCGGCGGGCGCGGGCGGCGGGGCGGGCGAGCGGCGGGCGCGTGGGCGCGGGCGCGTGGGCGCCGCTGGGCGCGGGCGGCGGGGCGTGGGCGGCGGGGCGCGGGCGGCGGGGCGGGCGGGGCGTGGGCGTAGGCGGCGGGCGTGGGCGCGTGGGCGGGAGCGTGGGCGC
>JAJYNP010000023.1 GCA_021786265.1 Chloroflexota bacterium | reverse complement strand
AGGCGCCAGGTCGTGGCAGGAGGGAAGCCGGCCGATCGGAGCGGCGACCCGCGCCGGGTGTGGGACCACGATCCCTCCGCGGCGACTCCACTCTTGCGACACACCCGGGGGTCACGGTGGGGGCGTTCGCACCTTTGCGACTCCTACACCTGCAGGAGGTCACCGTGACCAGATCGTCCGGAGGGCGCGTCCTCGTGCTCCTCCTCGTCCTGATTGCCGCGAGTGCGCTCGCGGTGGTCGCCTACCAGGTCGGTGTCTCGGCGGGCGTGGCCAGTGTCGGCACCGGCGCATCCGCGGCGGCGACCCATGCCCGGGGCTACGGGTTCGCCGGGGGCTGGGGCGTTCCCTGGTTCTTCGTGGGGCCCATCTTCCCGATCCTCTTCATCCTGTTCTTCGTGCTGCTCCTGCGGGCGGCGCTCTGGGGTCGCGGGCCCTGGCATGACCACGGCTGGCACGAGCATGGGACGGATGGACCGGGCCGCGGGCTCGACGAATGGCACCGCCGGGCACACGCCGGTCAGAGTTCATCGACAGAGCCACGTGATCCGCAGGCGGGCGGGGGACGCTGACCAGCACCGGATCGCCGGGTAGGATGGGCGGCCATGAAGACGATCCTCGTGGTAGACGACGAGCCCAAGATCGTGCAGCTCGCCAGCGACTACCTCGACCATGCCGGCTTCGCCGTACTCACCGCAGCCGACGGGCGGTCGGCCATCGCCGCGGCGCGAACCAGGCATCCCGATCTGATCGTCCTCGACCTCGGCCTGCCCGAGCTGGACGGTCTGGACGTGGCCCGCACCCTGCGGCGCGAGTCGAACGTGCCGATCGTGATGCTCACCGCACGCGACGACGAGCTCGACCGCGTCGTCGGCCTCGAGCTCGGGGCTGACGACTACGTCACCAAGCCGTTCAGCCCGCGCGAGCTGGTCGCCCGGGTGCGGGCCGTCCTGCGCCGCACCGAGCGAACCGGCGAGCCCGCCGACGTCCTGCGGATCGGCGACGTGGCGCTGGACATCCCGCGCATGCGGGTGCAGGTCGGTGGTCGGTCCGTCGAGCTCACGGCCACCGAGTTCGAGCTGCTGGCCACTCTGGCTCGGCAGCCGGGTCGCATCTTCACCCGCGCCCAGCTCCTCGACGCCCTCCACGGCGTCGCATTCGAGTCATACGAGCGGGCCATCGACACGCACATCAAGAACCTGCGCCGCAAGCTCGAGCCCGAGCCGCGCCAGCCACGCTACCTGCTGACGGTCTATGGAGTCGGCTACCGGTTCGCCGACGACGCCGCGTGACCAGCGCAGATCCGCCGGGCGAGCAACCCCGCATGCCCACGGAGGACGCACCGGCACAACCGACAACCGCACACGGGAACGAGATTCCCACCGCCACGCAGGGTTCGCACCATCGCGGGTCTGCGCCACACGGCTCCCGGCCGCGAGGCCGTCCACCCTGGTGGCCGGAAGAGGAGCCCTGGCCCCCGCCCGAGGGCAGCGCCTGGCCGGGCCTGCGGCGAGGCTTCCTGTGGCGAACCGGCTGCCTCACGTCCGCGGTCCTGCTGGTCGGGATGGGCGGCCTGATCGTTCTCATCTGGCACCTGACCACGGCGCTCGGCCTCTCCGCCCGGGGCGCCGGCGGGGTGGCCGCCCTCACCGCCCTTGTCCTGGTCATCCTGCTCGGAGCGGCGGTCGCGGGACGGTCGGTGCGGCGCTTCGCAGTCCCGTTCGGTGATCTCATCGAGGCAGCCGGGCGCGTCGAGTCGGGCGACTACAGCGTGCACGTGCCCGAGCGCGCCGGGGGACCGCCGCCCGTGCGGGCCCTGGTGCATGCCTTCAACGGAATGACCACGCGGCTGGCGACCGACGAGAGCCAGCGGCGCACGCTGTTGGCCGACATCAGTCACGAGCTGCGTACCCCGCTCGCGGTCGTGCAAGGGGAGCTCGAGGCGATGCTCGACGGCGTCCATTCGCCCGACGAAGCGCACCTGACGGCGGCGCTGGAGGAGACACAGGTGCTCGCTCGGCTGATCGAGGACCTGCGCACGCTCGCGCTGGCCGAGGCCCGCACCCTGGCCCTGCATCGCGAAGCGACCGACCTCGGCGTGCTCATCGAGGAGGTGGCGCGCTCCCTTGGCCCGCGCGCCGAGACGGCCGGTGTGTCGATTGCGGTGGATGTCGCGGGGGAGCCACCCCTCCTCGAGATCGACCCCGTGCGCATCCGCGAGGTGCTCACAAACCTGCTGGCGAACGCCCTGCGCTACGCGCCCGCGGGAACGCGGGTGCTCGTCGCTGTCCGTACCAGCCACGACGGGCGGGTGGTACGCGTCAGCGTCGAGGATGCCGGGCCGGGCATCCTGCCCGAGGTCCTGGCGCACGTCTTTGAGCGCTTCACCAAGTCGGCGGATTCACGCGGGTCAGGGCTTGGCCTGGCCATCGCGCGCCAGTTGATCGAGGCGCATGGAGGCCAGATCGTGGCCGAGCGCCCGGACGACGGTGGCACGCGCATCGTGTTCGAGCTACCGGTGCCCCCGCCGCGCTGACCCGAGCCTCGCGGTGCCGGCACCCGCCGGTCGCGCCCTGTCCGCCCGGCGAGCAGATCGGCTACCTCACTCCCAGGCGCCATCGCGCGCGCTTGGGCAGTCAGTCGCCCTGCCCCGTCCCGAACTGCCGGTCGCCGGCGTCGCCCAGGCCCGGAAGGATGTAGCCGCGCTCGTTGAGCTGCCGATCCACCGCCGCGCAGTGGATCTCGACGTCGGGGTGCGCCTCGGTCACGGCGCGGACCCCCTCCGGCGCCGCGATCAGGTTCACCAGCTTGATGCGCACCGCACCCCAGCGCTTGAGCACCTCGATGGCGGCCGTCGCGGAACCGCCGGTTGCCAGCATTGGGTCCAGGATCAGGCACAGGTCCACCGTGGCCGAGTCGGGGAGCTTGTTGTAGTACTCCACGGGCCGCAGCGTGCGTTCGTCGCGGAAGAGGCCCAGGTGCCATACCTGGGCGGTGGGCATCAGCTCGAGCATGGCGTCGAGCATGCCGAGACCCGCGCGCAGGATGGGCACCAGGCCGATCCGGTCGGCCAGCTCGGCACCCACCGTCTGTTCCATCGGCGTGACGACCGGCACCTGGCGGAGCCGTGCATCCGCCAGCGCCTCGTACCCCACCAGCCAGCTGATCTCCCGGACCAGCTCGCGGAACTTCTTGGGGTCGGTGCGCTGGTCGCGCAGCAGGGCGAGCTTGTGCAGGATGGCGGGGTGATGCGACACATGGACCGTGGACGGGAGCCACTCGAGGTCGCCTGCGACTGGAGAGCCGGCGGAATCAGCCACGCGCATGCTCCTGGTGCGTCTCGCGGGAGTCGCCGGCGATCGTAGCATCCGGCGACCTCGGCCGGCGCGACGTCGCGACGGAGATCCCGGGGCGGCCCGCCCCCGTCCGGCCGACGCGCTACCATCCGGGTGCATGCCAGCCCGGCGAGCCACCACCGCCACGCTCCCGCCCCCGACGGCGCCACAGGTGCGCGTGTCCCAGCCCCACGGCCGCGTCGGTCGCTGGCCGCGTGGCGCCGCTCCGCCGGTCCTGGTCGACGTGCGCCGGGGCGGGATCGCGGAGAGCCGGCACCGGGGCCACGTCGTGCAGGTGGGGGCCGACGGTGCCATCGAGCGCGTGATCGGCGACCCGCAGGTGGTGGTGGCGCTGCGCTCCGCGGCCAAGCCCCTCGGGCTCGCCGCGTTCGTCGAGTCCGGCGCGGCCGATGCGTTCGAGCTGTCGGCGCCCGAGCTGGCCGTCCTGGCGGCCTCGCATTCCGGCGAGGATCTCCACGTGCGCACGATCCAGGCGATCCTCCGGCGCGCCGGGATCAGCCAGGCCTTCCTCGGGTGCGGTACGGAGAACGCGCCGCTCGACCAGCTGACCGCGCAGCGGCTGGCACGCGACGGCGAGCGGCCCGGCGCGATTCGCCACCAGTGCTCCGGACAGCACGCGTCGTTCCTGCTCTTCGCCAAGCACGCGGGCTGGCCGCTCGAGGAGTACTGGCTGCCGGAGCACCCGACCCAGGTCGCCTTCCGCGAGGCGCTGGCGCGCGTGTTGCGCCTGCCGGTCGGCGAACTCGTCACGTCGGTGGACGCCTGCGGGATCCTCACGTACCACGTCCCGCTCGTCGACGTGGCCCGCGCCTTCGCGCTGCTGGCCGATCCGGCCGGTGTCGCCGGCGACCCGGTGCGCCGGACA
>JAJYNP010000090.1 GCA_021786265.1 Chloroflexota bacterium | reverse complement strand
CAGCGTCCGCATCGCTCGCCCTCCTTACAGCTTCAACCCGATCGCGCAGCCTACGCTCGACAAGGGCCGGTCGGCCCGGCCAAAAGTCCCGAACTGCGAGCTGTATCGCACCCCTATCTTGCGGTCCCCCGCACCCCGACGCGCTCTCTGGGCAGCCCCGGTTCGATGTCGCCAGTCATGGCCCAACGGCGCGGCTCGGCCCGCCCAGAGCCGGCACCGGCCCTCGTCGACCTCGAGCTCGTTCGTCCCCTCGTCTGCGCTGGGCGCCCAGCCCCGGATGGCACGCCGCCTGACGAACTCGCGACGGATCCACGCGACGCCTTGCCGCCGACCATCGATCGCATCCGTGCGCGGTCTCGATCGCTGGGCCTCCCAGCGGATCCGCAGTGCGGCTGGCCGCCGCGTTTCACCGCATCATCGCGGCGTTCAGCGCCAGCAAGGCAAAGAGGAGCGCCAAGTACGGGGCGGTGAACCTGAAGAGCCGCCAGGCATGCGTGGCGGTCGGAGCGTGCACCAGTGCCGCGCTGCCCAGGAGCAGCGCCAGCGCCAGTGCCACGACGATCGCTTCGATCCACGCGATCAGCTGCACGCCGCCCACTAGCACGAAGAGCACGGTGCACGCCGCCAGCGCGACACTGGCCAAGCCGATGCAGCGCGCACATCGACGCGCCCCGACCGCGACCGGCAGCATCGGGACGCTGGCGTGGGCGTAGTCGTCCTGGCAGCGAATCGCGAGGCTCCAAATATGGATCGGCGTCCAGAGCAGCACGAACGCGAGCAGCAAGAGCGCGGTCACGTTGATGTGGCCCGCGATCGCCACGTATCCGACGAATGCCGGCGCGCCGCCGCTCGGCGCGCCGAGGACGATGCTCCACGGGCTCGTCCGTTTGGTGAGCAGGGCATACACGACGAGGTTGTCCGCCAGGCCGAGTACGATCAGAAACACGACGCCCACGCCGAGGGGCCATGCCACGACCAGCCCTGCCGCCATCAGCACGAGCCCCAGGGTCAATGCTGCGGAGGCCGACAGCTGCCCGCTCGGCAGCGGTCGGCGCCGCGTACGATCCATCAGCGCGTCGATGTCGCGGTCGATGTAGTTCGCCGTGGCACGGGCGCCCATGCTGCACAGCGCGAGCGCCAGCGTAACCTGGACGAGCCGAGCAGGCGTGTGCAGGCCACCAGCGACGACGGCCGCGGTGACGGCGGTGAAGACGAGCAGCGACGCGCTCTTCGGGTCGGTAACTGCCCAGTACGCTCCGAGCTCCTGGGAGGCCCGCTGATACCAAGCTGCGCCGTCGGACGCGGGCTTGCGAGGAGCGTCCGGCCGTGCCAGGCTCAAGGGCAGGTGGCTCATGGGTAGTCGCGTCTAAAGGTGCCCACGTGCGCCCCACGGATCATGATCGCCCCGACGAACACGCCGAGGTACGAGACGGCCGTACCCGCGAGGTAGATCGCGAACGACGCTCCGTTGTTCGCCGGGTCAGCGAAGGTCCACAGCGTGACCCCAACCAGGGCGGCCAGGAGCCCGATCCCCGATGTCCAGGCCGCGATCCGCTTGGTGCGGCCGCTGATTCCGTAGTAGTCGATGAGCAGTAACGCCAACGACAGCGCGATCAAGACGAAGATCCCGGTCATGGGCTGGGCGACGCCGAACGCCGCGTCATTCGCCGACAGCGATGCGGAGAACCTGTCCTCGTTGAGCTCGATGTAGAAGCCCTCGAGCATGTTGATGATCACCGCTGCCGCCCACGTGCCGAGGATCAGCAGACGCACCGGGTCGCGCCACACGCGCCGATCCAGCAGGATTGCGACGAGCACCACCATGGCCCCCACGCCGATGATGCTCATCGCCGCGTCGTCGCCGGCGATCCCGTTGATCCCCTGAGGTCCGCCCGCGAATAGGGTGGGTGGTGCGAAGTTCAGGAACGCGACCGCGAGGAGGATCAAGGTCATCGCCGCCACGCCAACGATGGCGATCCAGAGGCCCGCACGGGCGACGTTCTTGCGCAACGGCGACTCGCTGTCGAGCACCCCGAAACGCACTGCGGCGACCGCCACGATGCCGGCCATGATCGCGAGCGCCATCATGTGCGAGTGCGGGTCGAGCGTCGCCGCGAGGAAGCCCTTCGCGTCGAGCCCTAGCCAGCCCATGTAGCCCCCGAAGATCGAGGTGCCAAGCGCCCGCACCCAGAGGTTCACGAAGCCCACACAGCCGGCCAGGAACGCCGAGCCGACCGCAGCCAGCGTGAGCCAATAGCCGGCACCTACACCCGCGTACGCGTGCCGGTCGACCGGGCGGAGGGGCAGCATCCGGGACAGGTATTCGACCGCGTTGTGGCTCTCGCAGCAGTACGCGTTGGCCTTCTTGCGAGGCAGACAGAGCAGCTCGATGAAGAGCGCCCCGCCGACATCGCCGATCAAGACGAAGGCCACGCTGTAGAGCAAGATCCCGATGTCGGGCAGCCCCTTCCAGACAGTCGGGCTCAGAGTCAGGAGCGCAGCCGCGGCGCCGAAGAGGACCGCGATGAACGCCCGATAGCTGATCGGGAAGTCCACCGGTGGCTCGTAGCGCTGGAGATCGAAGGTGTCGATCACGAGATAAACGGCCAAGGCGGCGAGCCCGATCCCGACGCCGTGGAAATACATCTTCTCGTAGAAGGTGTCGAAGGCGGGTGGAAATCCGAGCAGGAAGTACAGGACCCCCATGACCGCTGTGATCGCCAGTGTCGCCCACGTCAGGACCTTGAGCGAGAAGGTATAGGCGTGAGTCGAGGTGATCGCGCCGAGTTCTTCGACCTGTGCCATTCCGCTTGCCTCACCATCAACGCGCCGGGCGCAGCTGCCACGAGGGCCAGGCTCCATCGCCACCTATGCTGGCCACTGTCGCCCCGTGTTGAGCCAGCCGGTAGCGGCGAATAGCACCTCGACCGAACGCTGGAGGGCCCGCGGCCTGGGCCTAGAGGTCGGCAGACGCGGGGGACCAATGGCATGCGGTCGTGCCATATCACGCGATCGTGCCATATCAGGAGCGCACGGAGGAACGGCACCGTCATGCTCCGACGTTTGCCAGTCCCGGGCCAGCGTCCCTGTGGTCGTCCTCGCTCAGGACGGTGTTCACTCGCAAGAAGAACCGCCGCTTCCATCAGCTCAGTACGTCGATGGCTTGCAGCTCGATCGGTCGAGCGTCCTGGATGGGCCGAGCCAGCACCTCGGGCAACCCAGCCAAGAGCACTCGCCGGTGTTCCACGTGCGGGTCCCGCTGACCCTGCCGCTCACCGCCGCGTCCGGCCGAGATGGGAGCGCGGGAGACCGCGAGAAGAGGTGCGCTCGTCGCGATCACCGCCGCCGATCCGATCTGACTCGCCTCCGCCAGAGGTTGCTCGACCGGGGTTTCGAGGTCGCTCAGATCATGATCGCCCGCCTGCAGAACGGCGAACTCGACCTCGGCGACACGTCGCCGTTGGGTGCGATCTAGAAGGGCGAGCACTTGACCGTGGGCCGCGCGTCTGTCCGGTGCGGTTCACCACGGCCCACGCGCGGGGCGTGGCCGCCCGTTCGTGCGCCGCGGATCGGGCCCACCCGGCGGTTCGCGCGTCGGCAGCGATCAGGGCGCCTCCCCATCTTCTGTCGGAGCGGCGGCGGGCAGCTCGAGCTCCAGCTGTGGGCCGACCGCCGACGTGACGGTCGCCGGACGCGTGGCCCGTGCGACGCGCCGTGGCCGGGGTCGCACCCCGTGCGCCAGCAGCGGCTCGCCCAGCAGCGCCGCCAGGCGCTCCGCGATCGGCCACCAGTCGGTCGCGTCCGTGACGTCAGAGGCCCGCACGCTGACGAGACGCTCGGGGCGCAGGAACTGGGGGAGGACCTGATCGAGGATCGCCTCGATCTCATCGCGAAAGGCGTCGCTGGTGCTCCGCACGCCGTCAGGCCGGAGCGCGACGTCGGGCACCAGGCGGACCACCAGGTCGTACGTCGCCGACCAGGCTCGGACGAACGGCTCCATGGCGAAGCGATCGACCATGGCGCACGCCCGCAGGTAGTAGGCGTAGTTGTCGACCACGCCTCGGTCGGTCACCAGCGCCTCGGCCTTGGGCGCCAGCTCGAGTTCCTGGCGGACCTGCGACACGAGCACCCAGAGCTGCGCTTCGCAGGTCGCGGCTTCGTTGATGCCGAGCGGGTTGTCGCGGACGACCTCGCGGCCGTACTCGACGGAGCGCCCCGCA
>JAJYNP010000079.1 GCA_021786265.1 Chloroflexota bacterium | reverse complement strand
GAAGGCGATGGCGGGTCTCGTCGCGGACATCCGCGCCGGCGCGATCGGCGCCGCCGAGACGGTGGTCTTCCTCCACACCGGCGGCGCGCCGGGGCTGTTCGCACACGCCGCGGAACTCACGGCAGCAGTCGGGCGGCCGGCCGTCGGGCAGCCGGCTGTCCGCCAGCCGGCCGGATAGACTGGCAGTCGCCGCAGGAGGGCCCGATGCGACTTTCCGGCGCGTCCGAACGAGTCCGACGGATCGCGATCGTCGTGGTGGCCGCCACCGGCGCCGCCCTGGTGCTCTGGCGACTGTGGCCGGGTCAGCCGGTGCCGCGAGTTCCCGGCCTGCCCGCGGATCATCCGGCCGGCGAGGCGCCCACGGCCGACGAGCCGCCCCGGGCGGACGTCAGCCCGGGCCGCTGAGCCCGGGCCGCTGAGCCCGAGCCCCTGATCCCGAGCCGCCGTCCAGGCGGGGCAGATGCGAAGCTCGCCGACGGCACCTGACCCCGCGCCGAGCCGAGGCAAGCGCGCCGAACCGAGGCAAGCGCGCCGGCAGCGCGCCGGGCGCGGCTCGTTTCTGGCGCGCCCCCTTTCGGGCGCGGCCCGTACGTTCGGGTCATACCCCGACCGCGGGGGCGGGTCTAGCCTGCCGGCACGATGCGCTCCGGCCAGACTCCAGGGCGACTCAGCCTGGCGCTCCAGCGGCGGCCCGAGGACGTCTTCGAGCCAGGGTTCGTGGCCGACGCGCCGCTGGTGTGCTTCGTCGCGTACGCGGAGCAGCGGCGCATCTTCGGCTGGGTGCGGCTGCAGGCGGATCGCCTCACCGATCTGCTCAATGCCCACGATGAACTCGTGCTGACCGATGTCGAGCTCGAGGGCCTGGTCGATGGCGTCACCCGGGTGGAGGACAAGGTTGTCGTGCGGTGTCGCGACCTGGTCGCGGTCCATGCCAGCGGCCCTCGCGGCGCCGACGCACGCCGGCGGCGAACCCGCACCCAGCCGATCGCCGTCCAGTCGGGGAGCTTCCTGATCGGCGGCCTCCTGCATGCGCCGGTGGGCGTCAACCCGATGGTCGACTTCTACGCCCGCCCGCCGCTGGTCCCCCTGACCGATGCCTGGATCGAATTCTGGTCCGGCGGCCGGCGCCGGCTGGACCTCTGGACCGGTACCCTCATCCTGAACCGCGACCGGGCCGATGTCGTCCGGCCCGTCACCGAGAACGATCTGGCCGAAGGGCTGCTGCGCCCCACCGAGCTGGGGGAACGCACGCCGGTCGCCTGACGCACGCCGGTCGCCTGACGCCCGCCGGGCAGCCGTGCGTCCCAGCCGCCATGGGACGGTCTGGCTACTGACACGCGCCGGCGCGGCTTGGTAGCATTGGCCGAGTTTCGTCGCAACGCCTGTGGTCCCGGGGGCTCCGTGCCCACCCTCGGGTGCCGCGCGGGCGCAACCACGTTCGGCCCGTCGGCCGGCGCGGGGTGGCCTCGCTGCCTCGTCCAGAGCAGGAGCACGGGGGAAACCGAAATGCAGGGCCTGCATCGCCGGTGCCTCCCGGCCATTCTCGCGGTGTTCGTCGCGCTGGCGCTCATCCCGCTCACGCCACGTGCGGTCGCCGCCGACACGGCCTACGCCACGAACTGCACCGTCCACCTGCGGTCGTCGCCCTCGACGTCCGCCACGTCGCTGATCAGCATGCCCGTCGGCACGATCGTGACCGCTGCCGGCACCGTGTCCGGCGGGTCGTGGTCGGCCACCTGCGGGACGTCCGTCTCCGGGAGCACCTGGTACGCGATCACCACGGTCAACGGCGCCAGCGTGTCGACCCTGTTCGGCGTGAGCGTCGCCTACGCGGCCACCGGGCTGTTCCAGCCATCCACGTCGCCGCCGCCGACCCCCCCGACCTACCTCGAGGGGCTGGACGTCAGCCACTACCAGGGAACGATCAACTGGCCGGCCGTGGCCAGCACGGGCAGACGCTTCGTCGTGATGAAAGTCACCGAGGGCCAGACGTACGTCGACCCCACCTACGCGGCCAATCACGCCGCCGCCCGCGCGGCCGGGCTGCTGGTCTCGGCCTATCACTTCGCCAACCCGTCGAGCTCCCCGAACGACGCGGTCCTCGAGGCGGACTGGTTCGTCAACAACGCGGGCCTGCTCCCCGGCGACCTGGTTCCGGCGCTCGACCTCGAGCAGACCGGCGGGCTGTCCGTCAGCGACCTCCAGGCATGGGTGGGCGCCTGGCTCGGCGAGGTCTACGCGAAGCTGGGCGTGCGACCGATGATCTACACCAGCCCGACCTTCTGGACCAACAGCATGGGCGACACGCCGATGTTCGCCGAGGAGGGCTACTCGGTCCTGTGGATCGCCCACTGGGGGACCACCAGCCCGAGGCTTCCCGGCGCGAACTGGGGCGGGCACGGCTGGACGTTCTGGCAGTACTCCAACTGCGGGTCCGTGCTGGGAATCTCCGGCTGCGTCGACCTCGACCGCTACAACGGCACCGACCTGGCGCCGGTCTCGTTCAACTACACGTACGTCCCGCCGCCCGTGGTCACCCCTCCCAACGCGCCGCCCGTTCTCGCGGCGATCTCGCCGGCCACCTCCCCGGCGGGCGGCGGTGACCTGGACATCACGATCCAGGGCGCCAACTTCGCCTCGGGCGTCTCGACGGCCTACTGGAACGGGTCCGCGCTCTCGACCACCTTCGTGTCACCCAACCAGCTGACCGCCGTGGTGCCGGCCGCGCTTACGGCCGCGCCCGGTGCCGGCTCGGTGACGGTCGTCAACCAGCCCCCCGGCGGCGGCATCACCGTCCCCGCGATGTTCACCGTCACGGTTCCCGCCGCGCAGCTCGGCATCACCGCGAGCGCGACGGCCATCGCCTGGGGCCAGCCGGTGACGCTGAACGTGCAGATCGCGCAGTCCGGAGCCAACCGCACCGTCACGCTGCAGCGCATGCAGCAGAACGAGACCCAGTGGTCGGACGTCGCCACCGCCACCACGGATGCCACCGGATCAGCCACGTTCACCTACACCCCGCCCGTCAACACGCAGTTCCAGGCGGCCTACGCGGGCACGCCCGACCTCGGCCCGGGAACCAGCTCGCCGGTTCGCGTCGTGGTGCGCCAGCTCATCGTGCTGCGCCCGACCAGCCTGGGCAAGGTGAGGAGCGTGCCGGCCGGCACGAAGATCACCTTCACGGCCACCGTCCGCCCGATCGGGCCGACCCTCGCGCCGGCGAAGGTCACGTTCCAGTTCTGGCACCAGGTGGGCGGACACTGGGCGTTTGCCACCAGGCGCGACGTGTACGCGGACGCCAGCGGGCGCGCCAGCTGGACCTGGGCCTTCACCACCCGCGGGCAGTGGTACGTGCGTGCGGTCGCCGACCCGACCCGGACGAACGCGAACAGCTACGCGAGCCCGCCGGAGCGCTACTCGGTCTTCTAGCCCGACGTGGCCCGACCCGGCGTGGCCCGAACCGGCACGGCCGGACCCGGCGTGGCCCCGAGGGCCTCGCTCACTGCCCCGCGAACGACACTGCCGACCAGGTCCGGCCGCCGTCGCGCGTCACGTAGAGCGTGCCGACGTTCTGTCCGTTGCCGGTCCCGGCTCCGGACGCCGTGAGCGCCACGCCCTGGGTCGACGTGGTGAACCCAAGGTAGGTGAAGACGGCCGCCTGGCCCCCCGGCTGGCCGGTCTGCAGCACGGTCTGCCACGTCTGGCCACCGTCGAACGAGCCCATGATCGCCGCCGCCTGTGCCGTGGTCCCGGCCACCAGCACCGATCCTGCCACCGGGCTCGCGACCGCGGCTGCGCCGTCCAACGGTACGGCCGTGCCGGTCTGCGCGAAGGTCGCACCGCCGTCGTGCGAGACGTAGAGGTGTTCGCCCTGCTGCGCCGCACTCGGCGGCGTGCCCCAGATCCCGCCGTCGCACGCGGCCACGAGCTCGGTCGGGCTCGATGCCGCGAGGATGGCCGGGCCCATCACGGTGGCGCAGGGCGGGGTCCACGCGACCCAGGCGCCGTTGACCAGGCGTGCCCCGCCGACCACCGTCCGGTCGACCTGCACGAGCCAGCCGGCGCTGCCCGAGAGCACCAGCTGCGACTGCGGCACCGGCCCCGCACCGATCTGGACCCGCGTTGGCGAGAGCGTCCACGCGTCCGACCCGACAGGGCTCGAGGCGATGCGCACGGCAACCTGCGCTGATGTCTCGTAGGCAATGGCGTGGACCGACCCGGCCGATGCCCCCCGGGC
>JAJYNP010000379.1 GCA_021786265.1 Chloroflexota bacterium | reverse complement strand
TGCGACGGCCGTGGTCGGCAGCGAGCGCTCTTCCACGTGGGCCATGCTGTTCCTCCACGCCATTGTCCGAGCCACCCCTTCGCAATTGTCGCGAGACGTGCTCTGAGTGTCCAGCAGGCTACTTGGCATGGGTGTGGTCGTGGAGCTGACAAACGAGGAGTGGAGCCTCGTTGAGCACCTGTTCGACCCGCCCGTCCATCGCGGCGTCAAGGGCACGATCCCGCGACGAGACATCGTGAGCGCGATCCTGTGGGTCGCGCGGACGGGCTGCCGATGCTCCTATGTCAAGCAGCCACCGGCTCCTGTCCCGCCGATGCTCGAACAGCCTCGTCCACACGTAACCGTCGGTAGACGTCATCACTGATCCGGCGCCGGAGAGCGCGGATCGCCTCGGACTTGGTGTCTCCGGCGGCTAGTCGACGCTCGAAGTACGTGCAGCCCGCCCCTCCCAACCGCAGCTGGGTGATCGCAATGCGGTGGATCGCCGCGTTGAGCTGGCGATTTCCGCCCCGGTTCAGTCGATGACGAACGTCGTTGCCGGACCAGACGGGCACCGGCGCCGTCCCATTGTGCATGGCGTATTGGCTGCGGGTGCGGAAGCGAGCCACTCCGGCGGTCTCACCAACGAGCTTGGCGGCTGAGAGCCGGCCGCAGCCCTGGAGCGCCAGCAGCGTCGGTGCGAGCGGGTCGACCAGAGCATCGATCTCGCGCTCCAAACGGTTGATGCTGGTGCTCAGCTCGCAGATGAGCTTCACGAGTTGGCGACCCAGCCTGGCGACTGCGCCCGGCACCGGCTCGAGCCGCCGATCAAGCTCGGCCAGGACATGGGCACGGCCGAGGGTGCGCGGCGCCGGCTCAGTACCGGGAAAGAGCTCGTGGAGGTACCAACGCAGGCGGTTCTGCATGCGGGTGCGCTCGGCGACCAGGTCTTCGCGATGGTCAACCAGGAGGCGCAGCTCGCGCTCGGGACCATCGAGCCGGGCGACCGGCAGCTCGGGCTCGCGTAGCGCGGCACGGGCCACGGCCAGCGCGTCGATCGGGTCGCTCTTGCCGCGCTGACGGCCCGCACGTCGGGCGCCAGCCATGAGCTTCGGGGGCACGCGGATTACCTGCTCGCCAGCACGCAACAGGTCGGCCTCGAGTCGCCGAGAGAGATTGCGGCAGTCCTCGAGCGCCCAGCATCGCTCTGACCACCGTTCGGCCCATCGCACGAGCTCAAGGTGGCCAGCTGGGGTGGCCGCCACGGTCCGTTCCCCGAGCTTCCGACCCGCAGGATCGACCGCCACCACCGTATGGCTGCGCTTGTGGGAGTCGGCGCCAATCGTCACCATCTCGGGCTTCCTCTGTCCTCAAGGACCAGGACCGATCGGCGGACACACCTGAGTCGAGGCAGCGCCAGGCTCCTATCAAGCCACGCCGAACGGTTTACGCGTGTCCGGCGGGCGGCAGATCGGCAGCAAGCCACACCGTGCAGGTGGGCAGTGGCGCTACGAGCCAACCCGCCGGACGCGAGGATGGTGACACTCAAGTGGCGCTACCTCCCCGCCAGTGGCGCTGGCGTGACAAGGGCACCTGGCCGGCCGCCATGCGCGTGCTGGCGCGCGAGATCCGGCTGCGCCACGATCGGAAGGCAGACCCGACGATGGTGATGATTGACGGGCAGACGGTGAAGGGCGGACGCGCCGGGCCGACCTTCCACGAGGCCGGCGGTCGCGGTGGCTACACGCGCGGGGCCAAGCGCACCATCCTCATCGAGATCCTCGGCCTGCCGCTCGCGGTGTCGGTGGAGTCGGCCAGGCCGCACGATGTCCAGTCGGCGCGCCGGATCCTCAAGGAGCAGCTCGACCCGAAGCACCCGGCCCTGCCGGGACTCCGGGCGATCGTCGCCGATCGCGGCTACGCGGGTCTCGCGGCCCTGGCGGCCGGCCACGGCCTGAAGCTCGACATCAAGCGCCCGCCCGCCCCACCGACGCTGCCACCGGCCCGGCCCGGCGGCAAGCCCAGGACGGGCAAGCGCGTCTTCACGCCGCTCGCGCCGCTCTACAAGGTCGAGAACGCGTTTGCCCGCCTCGGGATGTGGCGGCGGCTGTCGCGCTGCTACGAACAGACCGCGCTCGGCGCGCAGACCTGGCTCGAGGTGGCGTGCGTGGCCTACCTGTGCGGACGGCTGCGGGTCGAGCCGACATAGACCATTGCTGCATCCGGCACCGATCCTGGGGCACCGACCGTGACGAGCGTCGCGCCGGTCACGGCATTACGCAGGCGCGTGGTCCCGAAACTCGCTTGACAAAACTCGCGCCATGAGCGAGTCTTCGCATATGGATTCCACGCGCGCCTGGGTCGACCGGATGCATGCTAGAGGACGCCTCGTGTTCACGACAGACCAGGCGAGGGCCGATCTCGGCGTGACGGCGAGTGCCGCATGGAACGCGCTCTCGCGGGCCCAGACGCAAGGACTCATCTTCTCGCCGGCCAAGTCGCTGTACGTCGTCGTGCCGGCCGAGTATCGCACCGCGGGCGCCCCTCCCTGGCAGTGGTACCTCGACCCGATGATGCACCACCTCAAGGTCGGCTACTACGCCGGGCTCCTCACCGCGGCGGCTCACCACGGCTCCAGCCCTCAGGCGGCGCAGGAGGTCCAGGTGGTGGTCACTCGCCAGCAGCGCGACCGGCCGGCGGGTCGGGCACGTCTGCGGTTCGTCCAGAACCCGCGGGCCAGCGACATGCCGGTCGTCGAGGCGACCACGGCCACCGGACGGGTCCGCATCTCCACGCCTGAGGTGACGATGCTGGACCTCGTCGCCCACCCGAGGGTATCGGGCGGCTGGGGCAACATCGCGTCGATCGTGAGGGATCTCGGACCGCTCGGGTCCAAGCGCGGGTGGAAGGACGCCCTCGCGACCGATCCTGCCGTGCCGCGCGTGCAGCGGCTCGGCTACCTGCTTGACCGCGTTGACGCCCCGTACACCGACGAGCTGTCGGCATGGCTGGCGTCGAGGCCCGCCAGGACCGTCACGCTCGTGCCCGGCGGACGACGCGAGGGGATCGCCGACTCGCGCTGGCGCGTCATCCCTGACCCGCTCGTCCAGGCCGACTGATGCTTCCCCGTGCGGACATCATCTCTTGGCGGACCGAGGCGCCCTGGGCGTCCGACGATGACGTGGAGCAGGATCTCATCATCACCCGCGCCATCCTCGACCTCTTCTCGGATCAGTTCCTCTCCGAGCGGCTGGCGTTCCGGGGTGGCACGGCGCTCCATCGGCTCTACCTGGCGCCCGCGGCCCGGTACTCGGAGGACCTCGACTTCGTCCAGCGTATCCCGGAGGGCATCGGCCCGACCTTCGACCGCATCCGCGAGCGCCTCAAGTGGCTCGGCAAGCCCAAGCGCGAGATCGGCGAGATCCCGAAGTTGTGGTTCCCGTTCGTGACCGACGCCGGCGCCAAGCGCAAGCTCAAGGTCGAGATCAACACCCACGAGCACTTCGCCGCGGTCGTGCCGAGAACCTACTCGGTCGATCATCCAGCCGCGGCCGGTACCGTCGAGGTGTCCACGCACAAGATCGATGAGGTCCTCGCCACCAAGCTCCGTGCCTTCACCCAGCGCGACAAGGGCCGCGACCTGTTCGACCTGTGGTGGGCCAAGGAGCGCGCCGTCGTCGACCCTGCGGAGGTCGTCCGGCTCTACGGGGTCTACATTGCGAACCAGGGCGGGACCGCCGACTCGGCACCCGAGCTTCGCGCGAAGACGGTGGCCAAGAAGGAGCGGGGCATCTTCGACGAGGTGCGGCCGATGCTGCGTGCCGGAGTCGATTACGACCTGGCCGCAGGCCTCGAATGGTTCGAGGCCGAGGTCATCGCACGACTCCGCAACGACGACGGGACACGTGTCTTCGCGAGGAGCGCGCCGGTCGTCTGACTGTCGCGCGCGAGGGCGGTCTTCCTCGGTCGGACACTGTCCAACCCGCCCCTGCCATATTCGCGCCGTGACAATCGGCTACAGACTCTGATACCGGTGCCCGAGACCCCCGAGAGGTCGAGGCCGTCGAGCGCGCAGCCGTCGAACTCGAGCGTCGAGACTGCGGCGTCCGGCACGCTCCAGCCCTCGGCCCGGATGCCGCGCCACGTCGTGTCGGGCAGCGTGGCCGCGTCGGGCGGATCGACGTGCGCGAGCGCGCGGGGCAATCGCGGCGACGCCGGGCGTCGCGGCGCGAACGGGTCGGGTTCCGGTTTCGGCGTCTCCGCATCGTTCGTTCGCGGCATCACG
>JAJYNP010000065.1:2142-4273 GCA_021786265.1 Chloroflexota bacterium | reverse complement strand
AGCTTGACCAGCTCGAACTCCTCGTCCGTGAACCGGTCCGCGGCGCCCAGGCGTTCGAGCGTGAGGACGCCGGTCGGGCCGGACCTGCCACGGAGCGGCACCGCGATCACGCTGCCGTCGAGCGGTTCGAGCTCCGGCACGTTCCGGGCCCTCGGATCGTTGCGCCCGTCGCGCACGAGCAGCGGCTCGTTGCGTCGTACCACCCAGGTCGAGAGCCCCTCCTCCCCGGGCTGCCAGCTCCGGGAGGGCGACCCGGCATCGACCCCGATCGCGACGATCGTCCGGAGCAGGCTCGTGGACGGATCGACCTCCGCGATCGCGAGGTTGTCGTAGCGCACCAGGGCGGCCAGGCCCTCGGCGATCTGGTCCAGCACCCGCCTGGCGTCGAGCGTGGTCAGGATCGACTCGGTGATCTGCAGCAGGACCTGCTGGCTCCGCAGCTGGCGCGCGAGCGCCGCCGACTGGGCGCGCAGCCGCTCGGCCGCATCCGCGCTCGCCATGGCATGCGCCGCGAAGCTCGCGTAGATCTCGAGCAGCCGGAGGTCGTCCTGGCTGAACTGCCGGAGCCCCACCTTGGAGAGCACCAGCACGCCGAGCACCTCGTCCTCGTAGACCATCGGGGCCAGCAGCATCGACTCGTCCAGGTCGGCCTGTGTCCCGGGGATGATCACGACCCGCGGGTCTGCCGCCGCGTCGTCGACCAGCTGGGCCTGCCGGTGCTCGGCGACCCAGCCGGTGATGCCCTCGCCAAGGTGGACCCGCAGCTGCTCGGGCGTCTCGTCCACGTACTCGCCGACCTGTCCCCGCATCGCCACGGCGACCAGGTCGCCACCGGGCAGCAGCCGGTAGACCCGCACGTTGTGGTAGTCGATCAGCTGGCGGAGCTCGGTGGCAATGGTGATCCCGATCTCGTGCACGGTGCTCAGGCGGCTGAGCCGGACCCCCAGCTGCTGGATCGAACGCAGCTGGGCCGCCCACCGCGCCATCTGCGCGTACTGCTGGCGCAGCCGGTCGGTCGAGTCCACGTTGGCCATCGCCTGGGCCGCCAGGCTGGCGTAGATGTCGAGCAGGCGGAGGTCATCCTCGGTGAACTGGCGCAGGCCGAGCTTGGAGAGGACGAGCACGCCGAGCACTTCGTCCTCGTAGATCATCGGCGCGAGCAGCATCGATTCCTCGAGGCCGGGCTCGGTCCCCGGGATCGTGTCGGATCGGGGGTCGTGTGCCGCGTCGTGCACCAGCAGCGCCTGCCGGTGCTCCGCCACCCAGCCGGTCAACCCGTGCCCCAGCGTGGTGCCGAGCTGCTCCGGCGTCTCGTCCACGTACTGGCCGACGCGGCCCCGCATGGAGACTGGCACCAGCTCTGCCTGGTTCACCAGGCGGTAGACGCGGACGTTGTGGTAGTCGATCAGCTCCTGCAGCTCGGTGGCGATCGCCGCGCCCACCTCCCGCATGGTCCCGAGCCGGCTCAGCCGCACCCCGAGCTGCTGGATCGAGCGCAACTGTGCCGCCCATGTCGCCATCCGCGCGTAGTCGCGGGCATTCCGGATCGCGACGCCCGCCTTGGCGCCGAGCGCGCGCAGCGTGTCGAGCTCCTGGTCGTTGTACGGCCGCGGCCGGTCGTGGTACAGCACGAGCGCACCCAGCGGCGTCCCGTCCGCCACCAGGGGCGCGACGGCCACAGACTCGAACCCCTCAGCGACTGCCGCCTGGCGCTGCCGGCCGTGGTCGGTGCTGTCGGTTCCCCAGCGCAGGATCGCCACGGCCCTGCCGGCCTCGATCGCGTCGCGGACGCGCGAGCCGAGGGAGTCGACCTGGACGGTCGACAGGTAGGCGCGGGACAGCCCCCTGCTTGCCTGGGCGACGGCCGCTCCGTCCTGCTCGCGGAGGAACACGGCACCGCGATCCGCCGCGAACAGCTCCATCGATCGGTCGAGCAGATCGAGTTCGATCGTGCCGACGTCGAGCGTCGCGCCGATCCTCGCCACGAGCTGGTCGATCGCGGATCCCAGGGGGAGCGATGTCCCGTCGTCGCGCCCCGCGAGCGCCGCGTTCCCTCGCGCATCCGACGGCTGCGGCGAGTCCCCGGAACCCGCGTCCCCCAGGAACGCCTCCAGCGCCGCGGCCCGGTAGC
>JAJYNP010000065.1:0-2132 GCA_021786265.1 Chloroflexota bacterium | reverse complement strand
AGCGGCGGTCCCCCCGCGTGTTGATGCGCATGAAAGGCAGCCGGCCCTGGTCGCTCCACGCGCGGACCGTGTTGGGGTGGACGCCCAGGATCCGGGCGGCGCCCGCCACGGATACCGTGCCCTGTCGTCCCGGGATTTCCATGCACCCACCTGCGACCTGACCGCGTGCCAACCTGCCAGAGCCTACCGATCCCTCACAAAACCCCACATCGGACCGGAGGTACTGGTGGTCACGAGCGATCGTCCCACCGGTTGTGCGGCCCGCGCGCACCCGCGCCGTTCCAGGGCGAGCCACCGGCGGGCGAGCCGCCGGCGGGCGGCCGCGCATCAGCGCCGGCGCGTCACCCGGACGTACAGCGCGGTCGCCGCGGCGGTCAGCACGCCCAGCACCAGCACGCCGATGAGCGCCAGGATCGGTTGGCCCACGAAGCTGGGAGGCGTGCCGCTCGTCCTGGTGTCCCCGGCTCCAATCCCCGCCGGCGACGGCGACGCGGCGAGCGCGGGAGCGGCGACCAGCGCAAGGAGCGCGACGGCAAGCAGGAGGCACCCGGCGCCCAGGAGGATCGCGGCCCGGGTCGCCCGCGTCCTGTCCGCCCCGCCGAGGACCCGCATCGCGTCGGGCAGGTCGAGCGTGCAGACCACGAGGGGACGACCGGCACCCGCGGTCAGCACCGGCCGGCCGTCCGTGTCGAGTGCCGGGACGCCCGCCACGTAGGCGTGCTCGACCGCCGAAACCTGCTCGATCAACAGGCGCACCGGTCGGTCCGGTGGCGTCCCGGGCGGGACCTGGTCGGGCACCTCGCTCGCGACGCCCCGCGATTCGCGCGGCATCACCACGAGCCCCTCGTCGAGGGCGGCGAGGTCCACGCCGATGCGCGCCCCGCGGCCCGCCACCCCGAACGGGACGGCCAGGCGCCGGTCCTCGATGGCCTCCCACCCCGAACGCGTGCCGAGCTGCACGCGCCGGCGGCGATAGACCAGCGGACGGTCGTGCTCGTCGGGGAATTCCTCCTCGCTGGAGATTCGCCCGTGCACCCGGACGTAGGCGCGGCGGCCCTCCCGGGCGGCCTCCGCGGCCGCCTCGAGCGTCATCTCGGGAGCGGCGCGCAGGGTCCGGCCGACTCGATAGCCGCTGCCGAACCCGCGCATGACGAATGCGCCGAGGACCAGGGACAGCATGCCGCAGGCGGCGAGGACGAGGACGATCACGTCGGGCGATGCTAGCACCCGGCCCGCGACGACCGCCGCGGGGGACCCCGGAACAGGAGGGCACCAGGTCCCGGGCAGCAAAGGGCCCGAAGGAACCTCCGCGAACTCACGTGGGCGTTGATGTCATCGCCGCCGTTAGTGATCGCTCCTGACCCCTTCGGGCTGTTTCAACGCTAGCCATCGCTCCCGTCCGGGTCAACCGGGTTGTCCACCTTCGGCCGGACTTCACGCGCACTTATCCACCGCTCATCCACCGGTGCATCGCCGCGTGGCGACCGGATTCGGCCGCCACGGGATCAGAGCGCGCGTCCCGTCTGGGGATCGAACGCCGCGAGCTGGCCCCCGTAGCTGGTCAGCACGAGCCGCCCGCCGATCAGCTCCGCCCCCGCCACCACGTCGGAGTGCGCCAGTCGCCAGGCAACCGATCCGTCGGCCTCCACGGCGACCGTGTCGATCTCGCTCTGGACCAGGACATGGTCGATGCGGGAGCTGCCGAGGACGTCGATGATCGGCGCGCCGCTCTCCCGGGACCACCGGAGGTCCCCGGTGCGGGCGTCGAGCCCGTAGCTGCGGAAGCCGAACTTGACCACCAGGAGGCCCGGCACGTCCCAGAAGAACGCCGTGGGCCCGTCGAAGATCGGCGACGCGAAACGCGCCGTCCAGGCGCCCGCCGGCCCCTCGACGCGCATCTCCGCCCGGCACAGTCGATCGGGATGGGGCGACACGAGCGTCCCGTGGTCGTCGAGCCGGCCGCCCGCCTCGGACAGCGCGAAGACGTCGGCGGCGCGCCCGGTGCCGGCCCAGCGGAAGCGGACCGAGAGCCCGCCGGGGTATCGGACGGTCGAGCGGTGCGCCTCGGCCTCGCTCACGCGCCGCCGGCGGACCCCGTCGCCCGGGCCGCCTGCTCGCCGGCGGGTCCGGCC